>JAFGPC010000012.1 GCA_016926155.1 Sedimentisphaerales bacterium | reverse complement strand
GAGGTGGCCTGATATTGGTTTTCCGGACTCATGTTTACCGCTACGACACTCCAACCGGGAGTTCCGCCTGTAGACCAGGTGTAATCCGGATCGAAATCACCTGTCTCGAAGTTTATAATAATTGGTTCCGGTTCGGGGTGATAGCTTTCGGAAATAACGGCGAAGTCTTGTAGATCGATTATACCGTCCCCACCGGGTGGATAGAGGTCGCAGGTTTGATCCTCAGAGAGCCAACTGAAGCTGACAACCTCGACATCACGCTTGTCGATCCAGCCGTCAAGAGTCAGATCCGGCGTGATTGGGCCGGACATACTGGCCTGAATCGTACCGCCGTAACAACCTATATTGATCCTTCTTCCACTGGGCCAGGGCTCGTTTTTCCAATTGCTTACAGGATCACCGACGTCAACACACGGGCTGGTCTGCATGTCTGTTGTCCACGCTTGTGCAATTAGATCCCACCGACCGAATTCGCTCTGCGCGTGATAATCGCCGATAGAATAGCTGTCATCGCTCGTATCACCCGCGGTGCCATTATCATCCCAGACACCCGCTTGAGCAAACAGCGGATCGACGTTGATATTGGTGATGCCAAAATCACCGGCGTCAAGGATGCAATATTCCACAGCAACCGTACCGCCCTGGATGCTGACGGTATTGGTGTTACCCCGTATGATGGAGTTACGAACATTGATCGCTGTGCTGCCAAATAAGTGTTCCACTCCAGTGCCCAGATTGTCGACGATCGTGCAATTTTCCACCAGACTGGGGCTGGTAGGCCATTTGATGCTTACGCCCGGCCCGAAATTGCCGGCAATCAATGTATTCGTCATGGACAGATAGCCGCTGTTTACGGAAACGGCGGCTATTCGGTTTTCGAAAAATTGGCAATCTGAAACAGTGAGGTTTCCATAAATAAATATCCCGCTGCCGACAGCGTTTGAAGCACCACCATTAAAGGTGCAGTTACGGGCTGTTACATTGCATCCATTGGTGGCGAAAATACCATTGAAGCAGTCTTTGCATGTGATCCCGTCGGCAGTCAAATACAGTTTGTTTAGGGATATGCCCTGATTGACTCCTGCACCATCCAGAATTGTCAGATGGGCCGTAATATCCCGTTCCTCCGGGCTGCTTTCGTTGCCTACGAATCCGCCATAAAGTGAGCAGTTCCGAGTCAGCACCAGTGGCAGCGAGGTATAAATGCCCTCTTTGATGTAGATGCTCTTATCTACCGGGACGATCTCCAGCGCCGACTGAATATTCGTCATCGCATCGGCCCAACTGAGACCCGTGCCGGTACCGGTTGCGTCGGGATCCACATAGAGAACACTCGGTGTCCCGATCTGGCATTCATAAGCGCCGATGTCGACATATGTAGGAGATCCTGTTCCCGTGTCGGTCCGTGCAGGATCATCAAAACGGGTGTTCCCCAAATAGTCTACAGAGGATGCAACCGATCCATTGGCGGAATCCACACAGGGTGAGTCGGGAGCAATGGCGTAGTTATTGTCCTCATATGTCGATGGATCGTTGTCGGGGCCATCCGGATCGGCGAACATCGGGTACTGCCGTGTGTTACCGTTTGCATCCTGTCCGGTGGATGTGCCGTAGCTGGACTTGAGGATTGCACAGTAGCGGATCGTTCCGTAGTTCTGGATATCCGTCCATTCCTCGCCGATTTCCCAGACAATCGAGTTGGTCATGGAACAACCAACTTCCAGCCATACTCCGTTATCGATTATGGTGCAATTAATAATCTGACAATTATTCTGCCATCCGGTGTCAATCCCCGACCGCATGACGTCCCACCCGGTATTGCCGGCAATCACTGTATCCCGCAGAATGGTCGGGCCGTTGATAATCATACCGCCGTTACTGTTGGTCAGAATAAGACAACGGGATATCTCTGCATTGCCGTCTGCATAGATGCCACCGTTACCGGAGCAATTCTTAATTGCGGAACGTTGAATGATAGCGTTATTTCTACAATAAATCCCGCCTCCTGTGTTGGATGCCTGACATGCATTAAATGTGCAATCAGAAACACGAACCGAGCTTACCGTGCTACAGTGTAATCCACCTCCTTGATAGCCGGAAATACAATTCTCAAACGAACAATAACTGATGTCAGCGTTCAGTGAGGCATTATTTAGCCATAGACCCGCACCATAATATTCGGGGTATTCGATATAACCGTTCCGAAATGTAAAGCCGTCAATAACAATAGTCCCGGTAGCCGTGACTTTCATACTCCGACATATTCCGCCTGCGTCGATAATCGTAGGATTTGCCTGGACATCCCGCTCGGACCGGAATGTTTCTGTTCCGGAAAAACCTGCGTAGAGTGATACGGCTTTATCGACAAGAATCTCGCTGCTTATATTGTAGGTTGTTCCTTTGATCCAGATTTCCGTATTGTCGACAACCGCCTCGCTGCTCAAAGCGGCCGCCAAGGAGTTGAACGCGGTTTCCCATGTCTGACCGTCGCCTGATTCAGGCAGATCTCCATCAACATAGGTCACTGTGGCTCGCCCCTGACCAATGAGATTGCATATGATAGAGGGCTGATCGGGATCGTTGGAATTGATGGTTAGAGTAGCGTCGAATGCGCTCACGGATTGTGGCTGGAACACAACCTGGATGTCTATTTGGCCACTGGGGCCTATAATGGCCAAACTGGAGCCGGGCAGGGAATAGTTTACTGTGTCGGACAGGATTATGGATGCAATATTCAGGTTCAGGTTTCCGACGTTGCCAATCGTGATATTCATTGTTTTGGAAAGACCCTCAGCGAGGTCTCCAAAGTTCAGACTGGACGGCGCGACGCGGATATTCGCTTCATCCGGCCCCCAGGCGATATATGCTGCTGTCGGCATCGGCAAGCCATCAAAAACAATATCCTGATCGGCTCGGCGATTTCCATACCAGTCAAATGCCAGTCCCGTACTGATCAGATCTGCGACGGGCTTGTATACCCAGATGAAGCTACCATTGGCGCATACGGCGGTAATGCCGGCTCCGGGACTGATACCCGTTTCAAACTGCCTCTCGACGTTGCAGCCATTTTCATAGATATAGACACGATCACTCGCGGCGACGACCAACCTTCCATTGATCCATTGCATATCATCCGGCCAGAACGAAGCAAAGCACGAGCCCAGGAATGCCCCGGATGTTGCACTGTATCGTTCAATCTTATATAGTTCCGTCACGTAGTTTGGATGGCGATGTCGACCAAGAAATAACGTGTCGCCTGCTTGCGCCATTCCGCCCAGGAAGTAATGTGGAACAGTATCCACTGAAAACGACGTACTGATCCCTCCGGACCGTAAAGGGTACCCCAGGATCGTATAACCACTATCACTCCCTTTGGAGAACCATGCCGTGATTCCATCGGTCGACATGCCGATCAGTTTGGAATCGGATCCTATAGAAGGAAGGGGGAAGCTGGTCTGTAATTCACCGTCGGAGCTATAGGCTCGCACGGAATTACCGGCGAGAAAATAGAACAACTCACGAGCAGGACAGATCGAAGTTTGGCCAAGAACCAGAAGTATAACGACCGGAAGGACTTTCGTTTTCATCCACCTTTCCTTTCCCTAACAATGCAATGGCACACAAAAGCAGTTTTCACATTGGCAGGCAAGGTTGAAGTGAATCACTTCATTTCATCACGCCTCCTGCCTGAAAAAGGAGATATATGACCCCCTTATGCAGAAGAGGGAGTAATCCTACTCTCTACTTATTATAAATAGGAATTATACCACAATAAAGACGCAAAATCAAGCCTGTCCCAGTTGAAATTCATTGGTTATTGTGTCTTTATTGGTGAGGAATTCTTTTGTGTACAGGTGGAATATTTTGGAAAATATCCTTTTTCTCTTACAAAGCATGTTAGTTATGATTGGCAGGTCCTCTTTCCTCCTGCTGTATTTCCACTTTCTTAACGGATAGCACTTCAATAATATTATGTTTGAAATTCGTTTTTCGATGGGAACCATCGGTTTGAGAAACTTGGTAGCCATTGGTATAATAAAGACACCCTTTCTCATCTATGTCATAAGAACACACGTTTTTTGCGATAGTTTTGATTTCCTTATCGGTAC
The DNA here is from genome assembly GCA_016926155.1 of Sedimentisphaerales bacterium. Taxonomy (GTDB): domain Bacteria; phylum Planctomycetota; class Phycisphaerae; order Sedimentisphaerales; family Anaerohalosphaeraceae; genus JAFGGE01. The sequence continues at coordinate 33,627 of JAFGPC010000012.1, read as the reverse complement.
CAATTCGAAGCAACTCCCATGAACCGGGCACTAAAGAAGGATTTCCCGGGCTCAAGACGGGGCGTTTTACCTTGGCAAGGTCGATCGTCTGACCTAGAACATGAACATATTTATTGCGTGGAGGACTAAGAGCGGCCGGACCATTGGGTTGCAGCGGATTTTGGCTGAACAATTTCGTGAATGCATTCAGGAAGTTCACAATCGCAATAAGAAAACGAATTGGAAATGTAACAATATGAAATAGGCTTAACAGGGCGGATCGATAGTAAGGTCCTTGATAAGGACGGCGGATGCAGTAGATGTTTCCATCGCGATCGGCACGCGGCAGCAAATAATCATGCCGATCGTCTGCAATGATTTCATTCATTTTGCCAGAGACCAGATCCATGTTGAAAATAGCTTCCGGGCCGTAGGCATATACAAGTCCATCCTCATGTCGAGCACACCCGGCAGATTGAAACAGTATATGATTTGGATTGGACCGGCAAAACGTTGGGTGCGAATCTCTGCTGTCCCCGCCCGTAATCTCCTTGACATGGGAGCCTCTTTCATCAAGCAACTGCAGGTTGGCCCGTCCATCCGGTTCTGCTGTAGCGATTACAAATTGTCGGAGAAGTTCCGAGTAATCCAGGCCAAACTCCATGAAATCGTTCTTATGAAACAACCTGACTTCTTCTTGTTCGACAAGGTCGTATTCGAACAAACCGGTAACCACATTGTTTGTCAGGGTATAACAAATCCTGTGTTGGTCCATGGTGACAACATTTTGAAATCGATAGGCAATGTTCAAGACAGGTCTGCTTTGCCCTCCCCATAGTCCGGGGCCAATAAACGGATCTTGCGGGAAGCCTTGCCTTTTCCAGCCACTATGGGTCTGATAGTGTTCGAATTGCTCCTGTTTGTTAGATACGAACGGACTTTCGTGCTCGTGAATTTCACCTGTTTCCTGACGAAAATACAATCTTCCATCTGCGATAAAGGCATGCATCAACAGTTCCCTTTCCGTCCGTAAAATCGTAACAACGATTTATCGGTTCAGTTCTTCAATAGCATTGGCAAGAGATATTCTATGTTTATATAACAATTGTGGATTTTGAGTAAAGTGAGTCTTGTCTTCAATGAGATTGGCAGGAATAGAAAGTAATTGTTCGGCATGGGCTATCGTTGGCGCCGCTACGCCGGTTTTTTTTGCTTTCTTAATAGCATCGACCAGCAATTGGAAATATTCAAAATCCTCCAATCCTTCGCGAAGCATTTCCCATCGAATTGAACTTACAGGTCCGGCTAGGTATTTCTGTTTATCCTTCTCGACATCCCGATTGGGCGGGTAGAGAAACCGTCCATCGCCATTGCCCCAATACCCCACAAAGCCGGCCGGATGGCTGTATCCGCTGACGTAACCCATCGGATCATCCCAGGGATTCTGTATGCCCGGCGGGGGAAATGCGGCATTACTCGTCCAGTAGTTGCTCTCCCAGACCAGGATTCCCTGCACGTTCCATTTCCATGTCATCCAGAGCCAGATGCGAAGATCGATGGCATTGTGGTCGATAAACAATCCCGGGTAGGGGGCTTTGGGGCCGGTGCAGACATACCACCAGATCTTTTCTCCTTCTTGTTGTCGGGCCTGACAAGCCTCGGGGCTGTAATTGTGCAAAACCGGGCACCAGATATCGACCGATCCGCATAATTCCTCTATCGGCTCTTCCGTCAGCATCCGGCGCAGTTTGGGTCCGGCCAGCTTGATTTCATTCATCCCATCAATTACGAACTGATAATCCTTCGGATCCGGCTCATCAAACCAGTAAATGTATGCCTTGTCCAGCCAGCCATTCTGTTGGAGATGATTCTGGAGTTGCATGCAATAATCTTTAAAGGCATCACGATATTCCGTCGTTCCCTGCTCATAGGGACCGATCTTGCCCGGATACCGACTGTGGAATGTCCCGCCGCCCATGCCGGCCAGTCCGAGCCGAAACCCGTTAAATCCGTATTCATCCAGATACTTCTTTGCCTGTCGATCCCATTCGGAAAAGTCAAGGTTGGAACGAATCTTTGGCTGATCGGATGAACCGGTTTTTCTCCATTCCTGTCGTATCCGATCAAACGGTGCAAAGTCATACGGGCTGATCCGGTGCTCGCGGAAGTCCTGCATATACAGATCCCACACCTGTCTTTGTTCCGCTTCGGTTTCCAGATTGTGGTACTGTTTGATATTGCCCGCCGATAAGCCGAATGCCGTTTCAACATGGCCCGGATATGGCATTGTAAAATCATATACATGAACTGTAATCGGGACATGAATCGGATTCATCCCCTCCGCCTCAACAGTCAACGCCAATGCATGATCTCCGGCAGGACAGTCTGTGGGAATCTTTGTCAGGATCCATAAAGGCTGGTTCTGGTTGGCTTCCAAACGGATCGGAGTATCCAGTGGCGGCAGGGCGTCCGGCCACCATCCTTCGCAGCCGGCCGAATCCGTCGCGCGATGCACATAATGGTAGGCCACCTGATACACCTTTGTCGCATTGGCAAGAGAGGTAGTATCTCCTGTCACGTTTGCGGTCAATCCGCTGATCGCCTTGTCCGGTCGGAGCACGACCTGAACCGGTTCATATTCACCGCGACAGGCCGACATGGTTACGGATTGTCGTTTGTTCTTTTCGACAGGTGACGGTACCGGCCTTTCTCGGCTGACCTTGTATGTTCCCTCGCACCACCACCAGGACAGATTGTTGGTCTGACCGCCATAATAACCGTAGGAGGCGTCATACAAGGGAGGAATATGATATTTTGTCCGAACTTCATAAAGGAGCGTTTTATGTTTCTCATCCAGTATGCAGATTGTCATTTCATAGGTATGTGATTTTTGGAAAGAATAAGGTATTGAAAGCCGGCATGACATTCCCGGCTTGATCGTATCCACTGTAGAAATGGGAGTTGTTAATTTGTCGGGAGATATGTCCAAAGGGTAATTTGTCAAATATGTGCTCAATTGTATCGGTTGATTGTCCTTATTGCGGATTTGAAGAACCGCGTTTGTATTGGCGCCGGGCCGTAAATCACCCAGAGACAGGACTTCCACATCAATCCTATCGTTGTCTCTGAGCACTTCCAGAAAACGGCTTTCTCCCTGTATAGCAAGTGTTGTGTTCACTTTTGATCGGAATGTATAACCATAGATTTGAAACGAACCGGGTTTTACATCATCTACTTTGTCTCCGCTTCCGGAAGCGCGAAGTCGAACATACAATTCTTTTGCCGGCAAAAGGGCGGCAGGAACATCAAATTCTTTGCTGATCAAACCTTCCATAAAGCCAAGCCGTTCCCAAATTTGTTTATCTTTGCTGCATTCGACTATACAAGCGCCGGAAGTATAGTAACCGATGTGTACCTTAACCATTGCCTCAGTGAATGAAACATCTCCGAGCTTATGTTTATAGATGAGATATTGATTGGGGCCGAATGTCCAGCGATTGCTGTTAAAACCGCAGGTGAACTCCTCCAGAGGACGGGAATAATTACTGCCCTCGTAGCTGAATTGAGGATTGAAGGTATACAGGCCGTTGCGGAGGCTCTCACCGGCGCCCAGCGTGATTTTGGCCTTGGTGATATGAACCGGTACGACTTCTGTCAGTACCACGTTGTCAAATATGGTTGTATCGTTTCGATGCCATTGTCCCAGCCGTATATATCCACCTGTGGGATCGTTTCGTGGTGTAAAGATGAATGAGTACTCCTCCCATTCATTTGTCGGGTTGAAATCCCGGTTGATGTAGTCCGGCCCTGAGATCATGTTGCCGCCGTTTCCGGTGGTACGGGCATAGAAATCGAGACGATACGTCTTTCCTGGATGGAGAAAGGATGCATCCTGCCGCCAATAGGGATTATCTTGTCCGTTTCCCTTGACACTTATACAACGTTTCCCATCATACCCTTTCGTTTCCCATACCCCATTGGCTTCGGCCCGCGTCCAGCCGGACGGGGAATCTATTCCTTCTTCAAATCCGGGATTTTTTAGAAGATTCTTCGATTCGTCTGGTTCATTGAGGTTTTTCGGTATGTCAATAACAGAGTGACTGGAGGGATTTCCCTTTAAGAATGTGAAAGAGAAAACGATAAGAAAAGTTCCGATAACACAACCTGTACGATGAAAAGGCTTCATGCGTATTCCTCCGAAAACAAATATTTTAACCTGTAGTATACTGGACTGTTTCCGAAGGGACAAGGCTTTAAATGCGGGGATTGCTATTGGTTATTAAGATTATTGAATAATTTCATGAAGAACAGGTTCTTTGTCTGTTTGGTCTGCTTTGGTAGAGCTGTTGGCCGAAAGGCTGCTTTGGTGTAATTGTTTGAACAGGACTTCAAGAAATGTCTCCACAAGAAGACCGGCCGGCCATGTCTTATGGTCTAGTTCGGAGTTCGTGCTGGTAAAAGGGAGAGATAAAGGCAAAAAAACGGTTTGATCAAGCCCTAGCATATGGGTGCATACTTCGCTTACCACTTCTGCGATTCGGACAGGTAAAGGGGCCACAGTTACAAAATCTTGACTAGCGGCATGACAATTCTCCGGATCACTAAATACCCAATACTCGCGGCACGCCAGAGGACGGGTGTCATAGATGCTGCAAATGTGATTTACTAAAAAGGGGCATGCCAGATGTAACGATCTATACCAGTTTGACAATTCATAAAGGCACGAAGTGTCATCCTCATGACGATCTTCAGGATTGGGAGGTCGGTGGTTTATTAAACAGCGGCCGGCCTCTTGCATGGACACGAGAATTCTTTCTCGTAGATTATGTGGAAGCTTCACCACTTCCCGGCTGATATGAAATGCTTCGGCACAAGAGACCGGCACCATATAATAGCAGCAGTAAGAACATCCTCTACGACAGGATACATGCTTGTTGAAGCCTTCCAGAGAGGTCTCTAACTGACGATTTATCATGTCCGATAACATTCGAGCCATGGGGACGATCTCGGCAAGACGCACATCTATATTGTCATAACAGATGCTCAAGGATAGACTTCTTCCGAGGATATCCAACGTAAAAGGAATAAATCGTCGATGCGGATAGACTTTTCTTGCAAAGCCCTGTCGATCGCAGAGCATGATCACCGGCGCGGCGTTTTGATAGACTTGTTCCCGTTCAAACAATAGCATATCCCTCTATCGGGCCTCATACCGGAGCCTTTAACCAGAAGCTGTAGAGAAAATTCTTTTGGAAAAGAGATAAAGCTGAAAATAAGCATTTAGCGTCTATTTCTACGTTTTGGATTGCTGCAAAGAGTCCGGTAACATATGAGAATTAACGACAAATGTAAGTTAATACCCTCTTGATTGTATGTTTGCTTTCCGTACAATGATTGACATGGACAAGAATGATTGTATGAAAAAAGCAGCCGCGACAGCAGGTCTTTTGCACCAGGCCTTGACCTGTTTCCAGCGAGGGATGGATGATTCCGTGGAATCCTTGTGTGCACAGGTTCTCCAGGATCATCCAGAACATCCCGATGCACTTCACTTGCTCGGTTTATCCGCTTATCGTCGAGGCAAGTACCATGCCGCAGTAAGTCTGATCCGGCGAGCTCAACAGGGAGACGAGAGTCGACCGGGATTGCTCAATTCTCTGGCGGCGGCCCTCCATGCCGACGGTCAATTGGACCTGGCCGAAAAAGCATGCCAAAAATTATTACAGTTGAATCCTCAGTGTGAAGAGGCATATAACACATTGGGGATGATTTATCAGCAACAGGATAAAACCGTTCAGGCTGAACAGGCTTTTTGCCGGGCCATTGAGATTCGTCCCGACTATGCTGATGCACATAACAATCTGGGGGTAGTCCTCAACCATCGCTGGCAATGTGACGCGGCAATAAAGCATTATCAAATCGCTCTTCAGACGCACCCTGAGGATCCCAGTCTGCATAATAATATGGGAATCACACTCTATCGTATGGGCCGGTTTGATCAGGCTCTTCAAAGTCATACGACCGCCATCCGACTGGCACCTACGTTTGCCGAGGCATACTATCATCGCGGTATGGCCTGGGCGGCGAAGGATCATCCGGAGGAAGCGATTCAGGATTACCAGACGGCCATTCGTCTCCTTCCGACTTTGGCGGATGCGTTTAACAGTCTGGGGATGATCTTAGTCAAATGTCTTCGCTTTGAGGAGGCGATCCGGGCCTTTCGTCGGGCTCTTGAGCTCGATCATGATTTCGCACATGCCTATTACAACCTGGCCAATCTGTTTCGCAGTCTTGGTCATTGTGATGATGCGATTGAGATGTATGATCGGGCGATAGCCCGATTGCCGGAATTTGCCGATGCCTTTTGGAATCGTTCCACTGTCCATCTCCTGAACGGACAACTGGAAAAAGGCTGGCAGGATTATCAATGGCGGCATAAAGCGGATCTGGATGTGGCGGTATATCCGCATTCCCTCGAGAAATCCCGTTGGGATGGCTCTCCATTTACAGGCAAAACGCTTCTATTGCATTACGAGCAGGGATATGGCGATTCGATTCAGTTCCTTCGCTATCTTCCCATGGTAAAGGCTCGTGGTGGGCAGATACTCCTTGAAGAGCGCCCTGTGTTGCTTCCTCTGCTGAAAGCGTATCCTCATGTCGATCAATTTCTGGCTGCCGGCAGCCATGCTCCCTCTCCGGACAGTTACGACATCCATATCTCCCTGCTCGATCTGCCGCAGGTCTTTAATACCACCCTGCAGACCATTCCAAACCAGGTTCCCTATCTTTGGCCCGATCCGGAAAAGATCTCACATTGGCGGTCCTGTTTACCGGCAGGGGAGTTTCGTGTGGGGATCGTTTGGGCCGGCTCACCTCATCATGGCAATGATACGAATCGATCCTGTCCGCAAGAATGGTTTCTACCGCTTTCTCGCATCCCCGGCGTGCAACTCATCAGCCTTCAGAAAGAGGCACCGGAAACCGAACGGTTTCCTGGTTCGGGAAGGAATCCAATCCACCATTTAGGGCCGATCCTGAATGATTTCAGTGATACAGCAGCCGTGATTGCTTCTTTGGATCTGGTCATCTCCGTAGATACAGCCGTTGCCCACCTGGCCGGCGCCCTCGGAAAAGAGGTGTGGACCCTGTTGCCCTTTGCTCCCGACTGGCGATGGATGCTCCATCGAATCGACAGTCCTTGGTACCCAACCATGCGGTTATTCCGCCAGCCTGCCTGGGGAGACTGGAACTCGGTCTTTCAGGAAGTGCTGGGTGCACTGCATAACAGAGTCGCTTCGTATCCCTTGTTATAACATTGCTCATTCAACCAACATACCAAACAAGGTCAAAGCGCCCGCCTTCTCAATGTGGATATTGGCGAACTGGCCGGCCAGCGATTCGGGGCCATTGAAAACCACAATAAAATCGGTTGCTGTGCGTCCGATCAATTGCGGCATTCCTCCCTCATTAGCCTGATTCAGGTGTGGCTTTTTACTGAGTCCTTCCACCAGTACCTTTATAACTTGCCCGACGAACTGCTGATTGTCAATTTCATTGATTTCGTTCTGTACATCAAGCAGTCGCAAGTTTCTTTCCTTTTTCACTGTTTCCTGAACCGTATCGGCCAGTTTGCTGTCGGCCCGGGTTCCCGGACGGGGAGAATACTTGAACACAAAGCAGTTTTTATAGCGTGCTTCTCTCACAAGGTAAACCGTAGCTTCAAAATCGGCTTCGGTTTCGCCCGGAAAACCGACAATAAAATCTCCCGCAATCGCAATCTCCGGTACGATTTGCCGGGCACGGATCAGCAAATCAAGATACTGCCTTGCCGTGTATCCTCGATTCATCGCCTTAAGAATCCGATCCGAGCCGCTCTGGGCGGGAATATGCAAGTAGGGACAGACCTTTTCAAGATCCGCCATGGCATGAAGGATCGCATCGTCAAAATGTCCCGGATGACTGGTGATGAACCGTATCCACTCAACTCCTTCAATCCGAGATGTCATTTCCAGCAGATTCGCCAGGCCATATTGCCTGTCCCCGTCTCGGTATGAGTAGGAATTGATGGTCTGGCCCAGTAAAGTAACCTGGCGTACTCCCTGATCGGCCAGTTTTTTGATCTGTTCTATAATGGCATGCGGCGGCCTGGATACTTCCGGACCGCGAACATAGGGCACCACGCAATAGGAGCAAAATTGATTGCAGCCCCGCATGGCGCGTACAAACGCCTGCCCCGGAATATGGTTCACGTCCGAATCATAGGCGTATTCAAAGGTATCCAGGGCCTCAGACTGCTCTGGATTAGTAATAGTCCGAATTTTGTCCGTTACTGCCAGTGTCTTTGTCCCCTGCGTTAATACTTGCTCGATCAAGCGTGGGATTTCCGGGAGTTGAGCGGGACCGGCCACTATATCAACCGCTTCATGCGAGAGCAGATTTGTCCCCAGCCGCTGGGCCATACATCCCATCACCGCAACCACCAGTTCCGGCCGGTTCTCTTTCATGTGCTTGAGATGGCCAAGATGCGACAAAACCCGGTCCTCGGCGTGCTGACGAACCGAGCAGGTATTAATGAGCACCACGTCGGCTTCCCTGGCGTGTTCGGTCAGGATAAAACCGGATTTCTGAAGGGCCGAAGCAACCAAAGCCGCATCCAGCTTGTTCATCTGGCAGCCAAAGTTCTTTATATGGAATTTTCGCCTATTCATAGATGCGAAATCATATCAGAGCCGGATGATAAATTCTACCCATTGAAAAAATATTGATTCCACTGTAGACATGAGATGGAAACGGATCATATCGAGTTCCTGATTGACCTCCGGCGGAAAATATGATAAACATAGCCCGGAAAAGGAAAGATAGAAACGGAGGTAACCTATGGCCAAAAAGACCCAATCACAACCATGGAAGAATAAAATCTGCAATCCGGCTCAGGTCGGGGGAATCGAAACCAGCGTTCTGGATGATGGTCCTGGCCGGGGCACTCGGATTGCCTGGATTAACACCGGTACGCCACTACGTTATAAGGTTGTGATTGACCGCGCCATGGACATCGTAGATGCCTTTTATGGAGCGGCCAGTCTGGCCTGGATCAGCCATGGAGGCATTACTGCTCCTCGCCCGGATGCCAACGCTGGCCTGGAATGGTTGTATACGTTTTCGGGAGGACTGGTCACCACCTGCGGTTTGACCCATGTCGGTGGGCCGGAATCGGATGAGAATGGACAGCGGGGTCTGCATGGCCGGATCAGCAACCTGCCGGCTTGCATTGAATCCATCCAGCAGCCTGACCCGGCCGCAGGAATCCTTGGTATGAGCATCACTGGAGTCATCAAACAATCACGGGTATTTGGCCCCAGTCTGGAACTGCGGCGGACCATATCGGGCAAGCTGGGTGAGCCAACGATTCGAATTCATGATGTTGTCTCCAATCGAGGCACACAGACTATTCCGCATATGCTGTTGTATCACTGTAATTTCGGCTGGCCGCTGGTGGACCAGGGCGTTGATATACTTTACAACGGTGTATGTCGATCCCGAGGGCTGGATATGGACAACGCCGTTTTCAATGATCGGCGAAACTATCGGAAGGGCTCCGGTCCGCTCGAGTCGCATCGCGACGGGGGGGAAGGCTGCGGATTCATTGATGCAGTTGCCGATAAAAAAGGCATAGTCACGGCGGGCTTATACAATCGCAAACTCAAATTTGCTTTGCAGTTGCGATACACCGGAAAGAAGCTGCCATGTTTGGCGAACTGGCAGCACTGGGGGATCGGCGACTATGTTTGCGCTCTGGAGCCGGGTACCAACTTCCCCATCGGCCAGGCGGCGGCCCGTAAACAGAAAAAACTCCTTCATCTGGCGCCTGGAAAAAGCCGCACCTACGATCTGGAATTTACAATCCTGACGCAAAAGGAAGAGATTCAGAAACTCCTCCGATTGACAGGGGCAAGTCGTTGAGTGAAATCGAGTTCGAAATGAAAGTCGGACAAGCTGCTTTTGATCAATCTTCGCCGCAAAAGAAAATTTCGCGGTCGATCCGACCGACATAGAATCGCCCATCTCCTTGGATGAATTGGATAACAATATCAAGTTGTTTTTCAACAAAAACACCGTCATTGCTTGCCGTTGCCAGCCCAATGATTCCCACCGCTTTATTATCTAGGGCGTTTACCTCTGATATTGAAAAATTAAAACGGCTCTGCAGACGCCCGATCAGACTCTTGACGATCCGGCGTTTGTCCTTAAGCGAACCCAGGCCATGCAGATGAATGTGAACAATCAAAGTTCCGACAACCATAACCTTCCCTCAATATGGAACGAATGATAATCATTTCCGTCTTACGATAGTTATATTTCCGTTCCTTCTATCGTTCTGTGTTTAGATTAGTGAAAAATGTTTTTTCGAAATCTGCATTTGGCCCTCCAGGCGAAAAATACACCGATAGCTATGTAGGTCCATCCACAAAGAAGCATCCAGATTGAGGATTCCCAAAAGTTGCTCCGGCCGCCGGAAAGCCAGTCGTAACGGAGAGAGCTGTTTTGCCGTGCTGTTGCATCCAGTATGGAACACAGGTGGACATAGGGATTCAAATCCATGTACGCTTCCCCCAGATCATCACTCGAATGGGAGATGGCCAGCATCATAAACAATAAAAACGGAACCAGCGCCCAGATTACCGAGCCAAGAATAAAATTCATAACTACCGCTGTGGTGGTGCGCTTGAACCGGCCGCTGAAATACAGTCCTGAACCGATAAGAAACATCATCGTCCAGAACACCAGGAAAGAAATCTGAAACATGGCTGCGGGGTGAATATAACCCACTAGGGTAAACAGCCAGATATGTCCGAAAAGCGGCAGCCAGGCTGGCAGACATCGCTTAAGTGTACCGATTACTTTTCCCAGCAAAATATTCCAATCATCAACGGCTGTACCCAACAGGGCCGGCCAGGTCCTCGATTCTCTCTCTGTCGTAATGGTCGTTGCCGGGAACACGAGAGTGACCAATAATCCCAGTGAAAAGAAAATGACGCCGTACAGGATATGGCAATATTCTTCATCTAGGTCATTGTGCTCGGCGAACAGGCCGTAAGAAATTATCAACAATCCCAGTCCGATGATCCCAAAAACGACGACCAGTGTTTTATGACGAGTCAGTGGACTAAGGAGTTCCTTCCATACCACGGGCGGACCCCATACTCGCCGGATGCGTCCGGCTTTGTCCATATACTCTTGTACCTGTTCGGATACATACCTCGATTGGACACCCGGCGAAGCTCCTACGATTTGTCTCAGTGCCGCCCGACGCACCATTACCACACAAAGCAGAAGGATTCCGCTCGATAGTATCAATAGGATCCCACAGTGAAGAGGCCAGAAGATAGGTCCAGTGAATCCTGCAGAGCGGGGATCGAACAGGATCTCCGTCTGCACACCCATACAGAAATAAGGATTCAGATGATACAATAGACTGACGAAAATCTTCTCATCAATGACGCGATGGATAGCGAATAGAGTAAGCAGTGGGAAAAACAAAAACAGCGCCGCTAGTGTCAGGATCGTCAGGATAATCACTACGTAAGCCCGACGGCAGAAAATCGAAAAGAACATACATAACGATCCGACAAATATCACTGCCGTCATGGTGATACAGAAACCGGAAAGAAGAAATTGCCAGGGCACGCCGCCGAACACACGGACAATGGCCAACAGGGGAAAGGACACTCCGATCAGTACCAGAATTTGTAATAATCCGCTGAGCAATTTGCCCAGTACGATCTGCATGCTGTTGATTGGAGTGGTCATTAATGCGCCGAGGGTTTTGCTGTAAATTTCATCACTGATGCTGGTGCTGAGCATGATCACGCCGATAATCTGGGAAGTGCAGAACTGGGCCCAGATGATGATGGCCGTAATTCCCATACCCACCATATACATCCGGGATGCCCGACTGGAGGCCGAACCGTAGCTGAAGCGAACTTCCTCTACCCAAAATAGAATAAGAATCAATGTGAGGATCAGGAGATACAAGGAGCGGAAAACATAATTGCGCCGCCGTCGGCTGGCGACCCGAAGCTCCTTGTCGAAAATTGGTCCGGTTAACCAGTAAAATGTTACGGTATTCAAGATGTTATCCATTGTTGCCATTTATTCAACCAACGACCTCAAATCCTTGTATGTCATATGTTATACTTTAATTGCAATTCAATCGATATTTTTTCGCAGCCTGCGTTTTGTCAGAAATAACAGTAGTAATCCTAATCCTGCGTGACCTGCAATATACAGGACAGATGGAATCAGCATAAACCAAATCGACGTATAGGGAAAAAAACCGGAAAAGAATGTATAAAGTATTGGAATCAGAAGGCGGGAGAGAAAATAGAACACCAAAATAAATAATACGGTTACCGCAACGGCTGCCGTCGTGCTGCGGAGGCGGGAACTGAAGAATAATCCCACACCAATCAAATACAGAAGAAAAGCAATGGAAGAACCCAGGGACAGGAAAAAATATACAATGTATTGGATTGCCTGGTCCGGTTCCATGTTGGAGGATTGCTTTTGTTGGATAAATAACACGCACCAGTAAAACAAGAGATTGGTAACCAATAACACTATCCACAAAAATATATTGCGATATACGATTGCCAGAGCCTTGCCGAAGAGGATATCGGTTTCACTTAAGGGCGTTGCAAGAAGGGATGTCCATGTTCGTGATTCCCGCTCTTGTGTAATGCTTACAGCCGCCATGGAACAAGTACGTAACGATACGATAAGCCACAGCGCCATGGCGATAAGACTGTGAATTCGATAAAAAACCATCCATCCCGGATTGCCATAGAGTAAGAACACTGCCAAAGGCACTACGGAAGCCAAGCCAAGAAGGATCGTACCTATAATAATGCCTTTACCTGAAACATGCCGCATTTCCCGCCAGAGAACCGGGGAGCCGTGAACAGGTTTGACAAGGGTGTCTTGTGCCGGTCGTGCGCCCGGTAGAATTCGTTTCCAAAAAGGTCTTTTATAAGGCATTCGATTGGAGGAAAGGGCGACGTGGCGCAAGCCCGATGCCGATAGCGTTATCGGAACGATACTGAGGGCACACATCCATAGACAATGCCTTGGCCATGAGAAACCAGGGGCTGCATTGGCGCTGAAAACATTGTAACTGATCTCCATCATGGCTCCGACCGGGCTGGTCAATCCCAACTGGAGCATCGTTGAACCTGCTTTGCCGGAAATGAGGAATGGAATAAAGACGGGGATTCCATAGAAAAAAGCAAGAACGACCGCGGTTAATAAGATTGCAGTGTAGGCCCGATGCGTTCTCATCGAAAAGAACAGGCTGATGGAAGCGGCCAACAGTGTAGCCGTCACCGTAATACAAAAACTGCCCAGGACATAGTCCCAATCCATACCCCCGAAAGCACGCAGGATGGACAACACCGAGAGTCCTGCCGCTAAGAGAAGAAACGGTTGTAGCAAGCGTCCGAAAAGTTTGCCTAGAATGATCTCAGCACTCCGGATGGGAGTGGACATCAATGTACTGAGGCTTCCCCGGATTCTTTCCTGGCATAGGGAATTGCTCATCAGCACGGTTCCCAGCACTTGGAGCGTTATGAACTGGAACCAGCTCATAGTCAGGATGATTTGTTGTCCCATTTGTCCCATGGCGGCGGCTTGCCCGGTTTGGCCCGCTGCTCTGAATCGAGACATCACATTGAACCATGTTATGCAGATGAAAAACAGCAACAGGAGAATATAGCCGGCCCGTAAAACATAGGTTCGGCGTCTTCGACTGGCGACCCGAAGCTCCTTGTCGAAGATGGGTCCGGCCAGCCAGGATAAAGACAATAGATTCAATGGGGTATCTATTGTCATTTGAATGACCTGCGATCCACTATTCACTCGTCGTCTGACTTTTTCTTTTCCATGTTTAAAAAACATTTTTTCGCAATCTCTTCTTGGCCCTCCAGCCAAGCAAAATGCCTGCACTGCCGTAAAGAAAAACGGAATTAATCAGGGTCAGATTGGTGTTTCCTATCCTGCTTTGTTTTCGATCCGGCCAGATATATTGCAGTTGATTCATGGGGGTTTCCGCATTGACATCTCCACCGTTGCCCCGCATGGTGATGCTGGTCTGAACCAGGGGGTGAGCCCGCATATAAAGAAGAAAAGGTTTTGGATTGTCGGCCATCTCGATGAGAGATCCCAGCACTACGGGGACCACAAACCAGAGTACGATGGCCAATGCCATGTTGGCCACGACGGCGGTTGTTGTTCGACGAAATAGAGAGCTGAAATACAATCCACTTCCGGTAAGAAAAACAACAATCCATAGTATAATCAGCAATAGGTGAACAATGGCTATGGGATGAATATACCCGGCCAGGATAAATAACAGCACATGAACTGCCATGAACAGCCAGACGGGGAGGCAGCGTCGGAAAACGCCGGCAGCCTTCCCTAAAAGAATCTCTCTGTCCTCCAGCGTGGTTGCCAGCAGCAACGGCCAGGAACGAAGTTCTTTCTCCGATGTGATCATCGTCGCTGCAAGCACCAGAGTACATACCAATCCCATAAACATGAAAATTGTCACGTACGACATGTGCGTGTTGTCTTCCCGCAACAGGTCATCTTTCCAGCCCATCCAGTAGGTAAATACAAGGGCTCCAACAGCCAGTATCAAACCGATAAGGCTATGATGTTTCCCACCCTGGATCAGCGGTGCTCGCAACTCCTTCCAGATCACCGGAGAACCAATGACATCTCGAATCGCACCGTTTTCCTGTTCCTTATTAACATCCCTTGTGCGGGCTTTCTTGGGAGCCTTTCGATGAAAAATCGGCTTCCATGGGCCCGGATTTTCTCCCACCGCCTGGCTGAGAGCAGCCTTCCGAACGATCCGAACCGCCCAAGCCAGCATAATCGAAGATAAAAACAGCATAAGACCGCAATGAACCGCCCAAAAATAACGGGGCAGCACACCTGCCCCCCAGGCCTGCAGGACCGTTTGCGACTCCATTGCAATAACAATAAAAGGATTAAAAATGGCCAGAAGAGGCACCAGATAATTCTGGAGCTTGCTGTAGTAAAACAGCCAGACCGTTAAGCCGGGGATAAATGCATACACCACACCCAACGCCAGAATGGTGGTCAAGATTACGGCATAGGATCGTCGTCCGCCAATGGAGAAAAACAAGCTTACCGAACCGGCAAAAATAATGGATGTCAGCGTAATGCAAAGACCGGACAGGATATAATTCCATGGAACACCGCCCAATACTCGGACAATCGCCAGAAGGGGCAGACTGATTGCCAGCAGAAGCAGCAACTGAAGCAGTTTGCTGAACAACTTTCCCATCACGATTTGAAAGCTGTTAATTGGCGTGGTCATTAGAACACCCAGAGTGCGATGGTAAATTTCGTCGCTGATAGACGTACTCAACATGATTATGGCAATAAACTGTGTCGCTAAAAATTGAAAAATCACGATTGTAACAACAATGATTTTACCGGCTTCCGCCATTTTGGCTTGTTGATAGGCCACTGTGCCCCGGATCTGCAAATTGACGGAACTAAACCAGACCAGGGCGATAAACGCCGTTAGACAGGCAAGATATCCGAATCGCAGCGCATAGTTCCTCTTTCGGCGGCTTGACACCCGCAACTCTTTATCAAAGATCGGCCCGACCCATCGACTGAGTCGAAACATATGTCCGATTGCCTGGAATACTGAATCAGCCACGAGGTCCTATCACATCCACTTGTCCCAAACCAAAGACATCCCGTCGCACACGGCAACGCGCCTGCCACAGAAATACCAGTCCCAACGTTGCATAGACGATAATAGGCGCCGCCGCAAAACTGCCAAGAAAGACCAATCCGAAAGGTTCCGTTAGGAGATCTTCTGTCGAAAGCTGCATACTCCATGCCGCACAGAAAATGGGATTGGCAAAACCCAGCAGGGGAAAAAGAAAACTCATTCCAATGGGTGCGGCGAATGTGACAGCCACTGCCCCCGTTACAGTTTTGAGGCGAGTTCCGAAATACATCCCCAATCCGATAAAAAATAAAATCCCCGGGGGGATTGTTAATAGCAAACCGAATGGCGCCAGAGGATCCAATACGCCGATCGCGGTAAATAGAACAGTATGCAAAAAAAGCCAAATCCATAGGGGGGCGGTGTCAATCAGAATAGCCACTACTTTTCCTCGAATGATTTGCTTTTCATCCAGAAGTGTTGTTAGTAACAGGGGCCAGCATCGGCCTTCACGTTCACTGGCGACACTGCCGGCGGCCAGCGAGGCGGTCCGAATCAGACCTGTCAGTACCAGAATCCCTGCAAACCAACTGTGAAAGGTCTTTGACAGTACAATGCGCCCCGGTACAAGGATTGTGATGGTGTATATGAAGAGGGCCATGGCTCCATAAAATAAAAACGGTTGAATCGTTCGGGGCCGGATTCGCTGTAATTCCTTCCAGATGACACATTCTCCCCGTATGGGACGAATAGCGCGACGTTCGATGAAGGTCTTGCGATCCAGACGAAACCATCGACGAAGACTGTTTTTTTCGCCTCCAAAGGCCTCCGTCAGCATTACCTTTCGCAAACGAATCGTTGCCAGCAGGGCGATCCCGGAGGAAAGGAATACCATGAATAGACAGTGTCCAAACCATCCATTCATTATCTGCGGGCCGCCTCCGCCGGGAAGTAAAGTGCTGCTGACTCCATAGAAAATCGCATACGGATTGAGAAATCTGAGAAAACCGGTCATTTCTTTGAGCCACTTGGGTGGACCGCCGACTGTATTCCAGGTATGAATGGCTATCGCCGCGAGGAACAGAAACACCAGTATTAATATCACCAAAATGGTCGAGCGATACGCCTGACGAATCGATATCGACGCCAGCAGACTCAGAGATCCGCCAAGCATGGATGTTGTAAACGTCAGGAAGACGCCGGCCAGAACAAAAGTCCATGGGACTCCCCCAAATACGCGTACAATCGAAAGCAGTGGAAAGCTGATGGCCAGCAATAGCACCAGAACGAGCAGACGTCCGAACAGTTTCCCGACGACAATTTGCAGGGCATTAATAGGCGTGGTCATCAAGACCGCTAATGTGCCCTGGCGAATTTCATCGCTTACACTGTTGCTCAGAAGCACCACGGCCAGGATTGGCAGGGTGATAAACTGGAACGACACAATGGTAATAATCGTCATTCTTCCGGCACTGGACATGTCGGCCGCTCGGAGCGCTCCGGCCCGCACGGGACTCACTCCAACGTGAGAAAACCAGACGCTGGCAAGGAAAAGAGTCAGAATGGCAATATACAAGGTACGAAGAAAATAATATCGTTTGCGACCGGCGGCAACGCGTAATTCCTTGTCCACGATCGGCCCGGCCAGATCGATAGGATTGTATCTGTTCATCCATGTAAGTATCTGTGTTGCTTTTTGTCTCATCCGATTGTAAATCCGGGGATAAATATCTTAGTGTACAATCCCCTTGGTTAATTGTAAAAAGGCATTGTCCAGCTTCAGTTGTTCCGGCTCCAGGGCGATCACATCCAGTCCCGCCTGCACCAGCGTTCGAGCGATCGTTCCGTCAATCTCATGCCCCTCGGCATAGGTGACCGCCAGATAACCGTCCTCAGGCCGGACTTCCTTGATCTGCGGCAGCGAACTGAGCACCTCGAACGCCCGATCACGGTCCCCGGCCACACGGACTCGCATCTTGCTCTGAATTCCCATCTGTCGGCGAATCTCATCCATGGTTCCGCTGAATACCATTTTGCCGTGCTCAATAATCCCTACATGATCACAGATTTCCTCCAGTTCGCTCAGGATATGGCTGGAGATCATGATGGTTTTGCCCATTCGCTTCAGTTCCCGCAAAAGCTCGCGAATCTCGATCCTCGCCCTGGGATCGAGTCCGCTGGCTGGCTCGTCCAGAATCAGCACCTTCGGATCGTGAATCAGCACCCGGGCCAGGCCCAGCCGCTGTTGCATCCCGCGGGAAAGACTATCCACGGCGGCGGTCCGTTTACCCTGCAAGTCCGTTAGTTCCAGGACCCCTTCGACGATGGCCTTGCGTTTCTTTCGTTCGATGTTAAACGCCGCCGCAAAAAACTCGAGGTATTCGAAAACCTTGAGGTCGTCGTACACACCCATAAAGTCCGGCATATATCCCACTCGTCGACGCACCTCTTTTCCGGTTCTCATGACATCCAGTCCGTCGATAAACGCCCGGCCTCGCGTCGGTTCCAGAAGCGTTGCCAGGATGCGCATGGTTGTTGTTTTACCGGCGCCGTTGGGACCGATGAATCCAAAGATATCACCCTGTTCAATTTTCAAGTCCAGGTCCACAAGAGCGGCGAGGTTTCCGTAATACTTGGATAATTTCTGCGTTTCAATCATGGTTTTATCTCTCTTCTGGAAATATCACTTGCCGAACCAACTGGATATGATGCTGTTCGCCCGAAGCCCCTTTGATCGGATAGGGGATTGATTGTTCTTCAAATTGTGCACATATAACGGCGGCGCCGTATTGAAGATAATTTAAGATCGCTTGGGTTCGCTGGAGGACTCCCAGTGCTGCGAATGGCGTTTCATTGCGCAATTGATAATTGGCGCCGTGTCCGTGCATATACGTCTGAAGCTGATTGCTCATGATAGCGTCCCATCCCTCAAATCGTTCCAGATGACCTGAAAATTCTTTTGTCTGAAGGGGATTGATGGGACCAAGCATCAGTCGCCGGTCTCCGGAAAAGAGAACATAAGCCTCCCGGATTGGTGCGTTGGAAAGATTGGTGACGGTCACGACATATTCACCGTTTTGCCGTTTAATCGTCGCATTTATGGGAAGGCCATTGGTCGGGTATTCATTCATGAGCGTCTGAATCGTCCAAATATTGACCGGTAAGGACCAGGGGATGTTGGCGCCGTCTTCCTGTGCACAGAAAATATTTCGACTCCCCGGCTGTTGATGATACGAATAGATCTGAGTTTCAGAGGGAGATACACCCGACCACCATTGCTTTTGATCATACAAATCCTTGGCATCGTCAAAAATATAATCGCTGCTGCGAGGAGCGAAAATACCACAGTATTCGGTTTTCCAGCAGCGGGAGGCGCCTTGAATTCCATCCGTTGTGGAAACCATACGAATCTGCAGTGATCCGCCACGGAGCGCTTGTACTCCGTAATAAGCGCCTACGGAAAACAGAATAATCCATCCCGTGGAAGTCACCCATGTCAAGGGAAGCATTTCTTTTCGTTTAAGCACAATGTAATCCACCGGACCCAGTAAAATGGCCAGCAGGGTTAAAAGCAGAATCACCCACCAGATACTCAGGGGTTTCATTTCGGAGATATTGTAAAGGTGCTCGATGATCGCATTACTTCCCGTTTGCGCATAGCCGATCTCAAAATGACGCCACATCGAGGTATTCTGGTTTTCCTCTTTGGCCGGATCCTTGACATATTCAATGCTTCTGCGTAAAGGAATCTGCTGAACCGACCGTTCATAATCGACTCCGAACCGTCCCGAACCCCATACCATTTCCGGCTTTTCGGGGGGAGGCTCAAAACTTCGTGAGCGGGAGTCCTCCAGAAGGGTTCGAAGCCTGTTTGTCCAGAAAAGGGTAGAAGCGGTCTTTTGGCGATCACTCAGTGTGTCTGGATCGAATCCTAATATTGCGACTCGACCGAATCCAACGTATCCTACTCCGAAAATACCGCAGCCGCTGTTTGTCCGGCTGATTTGAAACAGTCCGGCGTTCGGTTTTGGTTCAATCGGCCGGCAGACCACTGTTTCAGTAGCCTCTGAAGGAAGCCCCAGGTCGGATAATAATCCCCGTTCAATTTCGACCTGACGATCGGGATTAAGTACAAACGGAAGAAGTTGGGTAAGTGGATTGCTCGCATCCAGCGGATGCGTTCCGGTTACCAATAGAAGCATACCTCCATTATGAACAAAATCACAAATAGCCTGCAGCTGATAGGGATTAAACCGAGTCCACTCCGGATTGTATAATACCAGAGCATCGAGCGAGGCATAGCCTGTCCAGTCCCAGGGCGCAGCTCGCGGCATTTTATCCTGGACATATACTTTACCCCGATTTCGATCCGATATACACATGGATTGTCTTGGCAATTGTAAAAGTCCGAATTTCCGTTCTCCGATCAAACCCACAAGAAGATCATTCTCATTGACCGCCGTAAGCATCTGCCGTTGGAACGAAGGATCCCAAAGATCAAACGTATTCTGCCACTGGATACGGTTCCGCGAGTCGCGAATCTGAACTTCACATTTTTCAGCGGCAAACACAAACTTGCTCACCAGCGGCAAATGCGTCGGGACATCCGGCGTTACAACAAACCGGTGTATGACATGCATCCGATTCAAACTATCCTGTTTGGAGGAAAGCTGTAAAATCCCTTCAAATGGCTCGGTCAGTTCCGTATCGATATTAATCTCCACGGTAGTCCATTCCATTGGCCGGTAACACCCACCCCAGCCGACAAAAACATCTACATTAAAGTCTTCTTCTTTCCTGGCCCAGGCTGTGCCGATTAAGATTGTCAGTGCTATCGTGCATGTAAATCGAATCATTCTCTTCATGAGTATCCCTCACGTAAAACCTGCTGCCGATTCATATTTGCATCCGACTTCCATTGTTTGGCGACAGTGGCGCCGTTTGTGTCATATCCTTACTTTCGAGTTATACACAAGCCATTCCAGACATACGAGAAACAGCGCCGTTAAGACCAGCCACGGCCAGAGAGGAACGCTGGCCCGGCTGGACCCTTCCGCTTCGGCCTGGATGATTTCCCCGGTTAGCACAAGTTCCTGTGCGGGCTCAATATTGCTTTCGTGGCTGTCCAAAAGATTAACCGCAAACGCCTGGACATTCTGCTCGTCCAGTGTAATTGTATATACGCCCACCTTATCCGTATTTGCAAATCGCGCCGTTCCGCTCGGATCAACCTCAATCCGTTGTCCGGAAACGTCGGGACCGTCAATGGTTACCTGCTTATAGGCGTCCAATCCTTCCAGAAGAATCGGATCTCCGGTGGCAAGTTGATTGATTTCAACGGCGCCGACCTGCATACCCAGATACGCCAGTGAATTGTAAAAGAAAAGAATAAAACTCGGTTCGAACGGCCAATTGGTATCCAATACATCAAATCCGGCCAGGAGAAATACACTTCCTTTGCGTTGAAGCAGGCTGATCGCCGCCGTTTCATTGAATTCGGCCAGTATTTCTGCATCCCGAGGAAGAATCATTTGATATGTTTTAGCAGCAAAAAGAGTGGCCATATTCACATATTTCATCACGGCATGACGGCTGCGCCAGTCTACGATCACCTGGCTTTCCAGTTGACCCGGCACAACGACATCAATGCCCTTCGGAGGACGGCCGAATACCAGATAACGACTCTTCGGAACATCGACAGGCACATAGTTATCCAATACAATGACATCATACGGTTGTTCGGTTGCCAGAATCCCATGATCCATGGCGTCAAATTCACTGCCCGTAACTCTATCGAGCTTGGAAATCGGACAAGCCTTCAGGGCCGACTCCAAAACAGGATTTCCCTCCGTTACCAGTAAAACCGACAATTGTCGAGGCGGCGTCAGTATGGCCCATGCGGCATCGTCACGATCAAAAGTGTCGTTATGCAACAGCCGCACTTCAACGACACCGGAGCCGGGATGCAGGAAAGAAAATTCCACTGCTGTCTTGCCCGGTTCATCCGGATTGTCGCCTGTGCCGGGTGTTCGGGCCGGGACCGTTATTGACCGTACGGAAAGCACATCTTCATTCAATCCCAGTCGGACATCACAAGTCACTGATTCCGTACCATAATTCGCCGCAGTTGCGAAAACCGTCACCTCATCCGGATTCTCATAAGAGCGGCGTGCCTGCAGGGTAACAATACCGGCATTTTGCAAGGATGTACCGACGCGGTGAAATACCAGGTCTTCGGCGGCAATCGCGATCTGGTTCAGGTCCGCAATCCGCCCGTCACTGTAAAGAATCACCTGCGCCGGTGTCAGGGGACTGCGATTGTTGGCCTCATCTCCCAGGGATTGTGCGAACGCATTGGCAACCGTCAAGGCTTCACCCAGCTTACTCCGTCCGTCTCCAGGCTCTATCGCGTCAATCGCTGCCAGCAATTGTCGTTTATCCGATGTGAAATTGCACATTACCTTGCTGTGTTCGTCGAAGGCCACGACCATGACCTTATCCCCGCTTTCCTGGAGTTGGAAAAATGCCCGGGTATTGATTGATTCAATAAAGTCCCTGGCGCCCGCCTTGGCGGCGGCCAGCCGGCTGGGCTGAACATCCGTGGCGTTCATGCTGGCCGAACGGTCAATCAGCACCACGTAACGCTGCCCTTTACCTGTAAACAACGATATCACAGGACCCGCCAGCGCTAAGAGAATAGCCAGCAAAGTCAGCATCTGAAGCAACAAAAGAATATTTCTGCGAAGCCGCTGGAAGGGGGCATTCACCTGCAGGTCCTGGATTGCCCGTTTCCAGAGCAATGTACTGCTGACAAGCTGTTCGGTCCGTTTGAGCTTGAGAAAATACAGCAGCAACAGCAGCGGAATGCTTACGGCCGCTGCTATCGAACCAAGGATGGGTGTCATCCATTCCATTTCTACGGTCTCACGGAAAAAATTCTACAAACCGTTCTCTTTCCACAAAGACGACAAGTCGACTTTCTTGTGACAGAGAACCATCTCTTTTTTTCCAGCCGATCTGGTTTTACGGTTTGTATTGTCATTGTACGGTTTCTTTTAACGGAGAAGCTGTATCCTTCGCAGATAATTCAAGACCATTAATTCCACAGAGGTGGATGTGTTGGCAAGTACATAGGTTCCGCCGCGTCGCAGGCAAAAATCTTTCAATGCATTACAATATGCCGTCACATTCCGCTTGTAGTATTTCAACAGGGCCGAACTGACGGTGATCTCCGAATCATCCGCATCCTCTACATCCACCAGCTTCAAATCTCCCGCCAGTTCCGGATCCAGTTCCTGCGGGCAAAGTGTCTGGATGGCATACACTTCGTATTGCTCTCCGATCAAACGCCGAAGTCCGCTTTCATACCCCTCCTTGAACAGGAAATCCGACACGACGATGATCACGCCGGTTCCCACGCGGCTGCTGGCGGCCTGACGGCACGCCTTGTCAAAATCACTGGTCCCTTCGCAGGGTGTATTCAGAATCAACTCCGCCATCCGTGGAATATAGGCACGTCCCCGCATATTGGCGACTTGTCCGACAATCCCGTCGCCGAACAACGTGATCGTAACACGATTGTTTCCCACCAGACTTACATAACCCAGCGCAGCGGTCAGTTTACGGATGTATGTATTCTTATCCTTGTCCGGCTGGGTGATCGAAGCACTGGCATCCACCAGTAAATGCACCGTCAAATCCTGCTCTTCCAGAAATAGCTTGAGGAATAATTGATCCAGTCGGCCGTAAATATTCCAGTCGACAAAGCGAAGGTCATCCCCCACGACGTACGGCCTGTGATCGGCAAATTCCACGCTCTGCCCGCGCCGCTTCGAACGTCGTTCTCCCTGGAGCCGCCCCTTGAGCATCCTATGACTGAGCACGTCCAGCGCATCGAGACGGGCCATAAAACCCGGATCCAGAAGATCACTTAATTTTCGCTGGGATGTTCCAAGAACCGCTGCCATACATTCTCATTTCGTTATACGCAGTTCACTTTTACTTTGTTCCATGGCATCGTTTGAACCTGTGAAAGACGCCCTTTTTTTACACTGTCTTTAAATCCTGCTCTACCGCTCTTGGCGTTACTTCCAGAATTTTATTCAGAAGGTCATCGTTCTCAATGCCCTCCGCCTGCCCCTCAAAGTTTAACAGAATACGATGTCGCATCCCCGGAAGGAAGGATGCCGCGATATCCGCAAAACTCACATGATACCGTTCATCCAGCAGTGCTCTTACCTTTCCGGAAAGAACCAAAGTCTGTACGCCGCGTGGCGACGAACCATAGCGAACATATCGATTGGTTATATCCGCTGCAAATTCCCCGCCCGGATGCGACGCCAGCACCAGGCGGATCGCATAATCCTGAACATGGTCGGCAACCGCCACCCGCTTGACCAGTTTCTGGGCTTCGAGTATCTGTTCGGTATTCACGATAGGACTGGCCTCGGGAATGACGGCTGTTGTGGTTCGATCCAGAATCGTCTTCAGTTCCATTCGATTGCTGTAGGGAACCAGCAGCTTAAAGAAAAAACGGTCCAGTTGCGCTTCGGGCAGCGGATACGTTCCCTCCTGTTCGATTGGATTCTGTGTAGCCAGTACGATAAACGGCTCGGGCAGTCGATGCAGAGTCCCGCCGCTGGTCACCGAATGTTCCTGCATTGCTTCCAGCATGGCCGACTGGGTTTTGGGGGTGGCCCGATTGATCTCATCGGCCAGGATAATCTGTCCGAAGATCGGCCCTGGCTGAAATTGAAACTGTCGCCGGCCCGTTCCCTGGTCTTCCATAATCACATTGGTGCCGATGATGTCGGCCGGCATAAGATCCGGAGTAAACTGAATCCGGCGAAACGTCAATGACAGGGCCGAACTCAATGTCCGTACCAGCAACGTCTTACCCAGTCCCGGCACGCCCTCCAGCAGCACATGGCCGCCGCAAAAGAGACAGATCAATACATTATCGACTATATCTTCATGCCCTACAATCACCTTGCCCACTTCTTTCCGAAGCGAATCAAACATCGATCGGAATTCATGGCAAAGTTTTTCGACTTCCTGGTTTTCCGCCGCCATCTGCACATCTCCTACACAACATTACTTGTCGTCTGGTTTCGATTCATCTCGTCGGGTTGCTCCTCGTTTGGCCCGCAAGAGATGTTGAATGTGGGATTCCTGCTCTCCCGTTTTGTCTTTTGATTTTGCTTTATCCGGTCCTGCCGTTCTCGGCTCTATCGGTTTGTTCACATCCGCCTCCGGCATCTTTAACGTTTCCGTCGGTGCCGTCTCGCCTGCTTCAAATCGGACTCCCACACGCTGCTTAAACTGTTCCTGAACCTTTTTTCGTCTCTGTTTGAGAGCATCCAGCGTGGCGTCCGATTCCACTTTTTTGCGTCCATGTCGAATCCAGGCAACCGCTTTCCGTCCGGTCGCCGCAAAATCCACGGCTACACGACGCACCGCCACATCCAGTAAAAACAGAGCCACCCATAGCACCAACAACCAGCGGGTAATAGGCAATTGAGTCTCGGGAAACTTCAGCCCGGAATAGTCAAAGAGATCGGTCTCGGGATCAAAATCCAGCACACGTCCGCCACTTAAGGCCGCCACCTGCTCTAACAAAGGGCGATTATCGCGCAAATCACGAAATTCCGGCGCGAACGGAACCGTCACCGGGGTCTGCATCAGATTCGTCTGGGTATCTTCTCCGATCTTTCGATACCGAAGATTCACAATATAGCTTCCCGCCTCTTGCGCTTGAAATTGCCCCTGATACTGCCCTGATCCGGTCTGTGACAGAGGCAGTGTCTTGGAATCCATATTCGGACCGATGATCTGGGCGTCGATATGGGAAAACCGAATCGGCCGGCCCTCCGGATCGACGGCTTCCACCGTAACCGAAATATCCCTGCCCTGTGCATCGACGAATACTTCGGCGTCCGATGCCTGCGAAGGCTTGCCCACCCAGCGGACCACCTGCTCCCAGAACGATTCAAAACCGCCCCAGGCCAGCCAGTTGGATGCCCACCGGCTGTCGACCGAACTGGTAAAAGCGACGCAGCGTCCCAGACCCGCCTGGCTTGTCGCCAGGATCGGATCGCCCTGTTCGCTGACCAGCACAATCTGGCTGAATCCACCCTTGGGTCCGGTCAGCACATACCCATCCAGCGGCGGGACCGCCGTAAGACCCCGAGCCACTTCGCTTAAGGAATACTGCAATTTCGGAGTAAATGTCTCCTCCAGAATCAACGCTCGACGCACCACCTGGGCTTCCTTAATGAAAATTTGTGGAAGCTGGGCCGGATTACTTACATTGTAAAATCGTCCTCCTGTAACCTGCGCAACGGAT
Source organism: Sedimentisphaerales bacterium (assembly GCA_016926155.1). GTDB lineage: Bacteria > Planctomycetota > Phycisphaerae > Sedimentisphaerales > Anaerohalosphaeraceae > JAFGGE01. The sequence goes on along the minus strand of JAFGPC010000012.1, from coordinate 7,537 downwards.
GCCAGACTCTGCACATCCTTGGGCGAATGCGGAAACACAGCCACCCCCGTGGCGGTAATCCCCGCTGTTTTGTACTGGTTTAACAGCGCCATTGGAGGAAGTGCCGGATCCCCGTCACTGATAATGATGACATGCTTGGCCGCCGCTTGTACTTTGAGCAAAGCATTGTATGCTGCCTGCATGTGTGATCCGAAATCGGGCATGTCCCCCATGGTCATTGCGCGAATTGCCGAGGTAATCTTGCTTTTATTGCCGACTTCCGACAACGGATAAACCCAGTTAAACGAGCCGCCTTGCCAGCCGTAGTCCAAAACTCCCGCCAGATCCTGCGAGCTGAGCGTATTGACCGCGGCGATACCCACCTTCTTGCCCCACATATTTCCGTTGGGCATCTCGCAGGCATGCATAATCAGAACCAATGCCCCTTTGGGCATTTGTTTTTTCTGCGGCGGATCACAATCCACGGGCAGCACTTCGGCTACGGATGAGCCGATCCAGCCGCCCGCTCCGAACGATTGGGGGCCACCGATCATGACCAGTCCGCCCCCCAGGTCCATTACATACCGCGTCAGCATTTCCTGCTGTTGAAACGTAAAACTGCCCGCGTCTACATTACTCAGAATGATCGCGTCGCTGTCCATCAGATAGGCCAGGTCATCCGGGAATTGATCGATCGGAAGATAACGGACATCGATATCCCCGCTGCGCAGCACGTCGGCCATCTGCGGCCCCGTTGTTCCATCCGTGTCCACCACAACCACATGTCCCGGTCCGGCCACATACGTCATCGCCGTGGCCCGATTGTTTGCTGCCACCACATCCTCCGCGGGATCGTCCGGGGCAAATACCGCTTCAAACTCATGCATTCCCCGTGTCCCTACCGGCAGCGACACCGTCTTGACATTGGTTCCCTCCTGCAGGTCAATCATCGCCCCGGTCGCATCCGAATCCGGATCCAAATCGATTGGTGTACCGTTCAAGCTGAGGGTCAGCCGCCCTGTAGTGTCTTTTGTGCTGTTGAGGATAAAACGCAGGGGAACGGTTTGTCCACTCCTCGCTCTGGCAGGCGCTGCAATTCTCTTGAACACGACCTCCTGCTCGTATTCGTATTCCACAGGCAGCACATCGATGGGGATTCCGTTCGTTGCTGCAATACGAGCCGCCTCCTTTAAATCGCCTGAAGTCTCGTTACCGTCGCTGAGTAATAGAATCCGCGTCGCTGAATCCGGTGGCGCAATCGCCATCGCCATCTGAATCCCATCCGATAACCGGCTCTGCGAACCAACCAAAGACGTATTCCGTTCCCGGATTTCCATCTTTGAAGAACTCAGAGCGCTGATGCTAGGTGCCTCGGCAATATCCACCACGGCCAGTCGATCCTGGGCATCGAGGTTTTCGATCCCTCCGGGATTCTCGGCTTGCAGTTGTTCCTCTAAAAATGTGAGGGCGCTGTCGGCATGGGCCTGCGGGATAGACTGGCTTCGATCAATCACGCTGATTAACGTAAGCTGTTCATTTTTTCGGGCTATCAACAATCGGGCAAGAAGCAGCACAAGGAGCAATACCACCGACGATCGGAGAATGATCGCGGTCCAGCGCCGCACCGGTCCCAGAGCCGTCATATGTCGTCGTCCCATCCATACAACCGGAACGATCAGTAGCAGGGCGACCAGCCACCACGGCTGTGAGAAATAAAATGTGTACGAACTTGCGATCATAACTGCCACACTTGAATCCGGTCATTGCCGGCATCTACGATATAGGCCCGATCTTCGCGATCCACCACGACACCCCACGGATACGCCAACTGACCCAGCTCACGTCCCGGTTCGCCATAGATCTTCTTACATCCTCCGTCCTGGTCAAGCAATTGTATGCGATTATTTCCATATTCGCAAACCACCAATGTGCCGTCTCTCATCAAGGTCAGATCATAAGGATACCGGAATTGTCCCGGTTCACGACCCGCTCTGCCGATATAACGAATCAATTGTCCTTCCGGAGTATACATTGCGATTCGATGATTACACGCATCGGCTATGTACAAGATCCCATTCCGGGTATCCATGCATAGCGCATTAGGCCGGCTGAACTGTCCATGACCGTCCCCGAATTCCCCGAAACGGAAAAGAAACTCTCCTTCCTGAGTAAATACACTGACCCGGTCGTTACCCCCGTACTCACTGACAAAAATACGTTTCTCTTTATCGAAGGCGACATCGGTCGGATAAATAAAGCATCCGTCGGTTTCTCCGAACGATCCAAACTCTCGCAGCCTTTGACCTTCCGGCGTAAAAACCATGACTCGATGATAATGCGTATCGGCCACATACAGGTTTCCGTCCGGGCCCATGCTCATTCCGACCGGCAAGCCTGTCTCGATCTGTGGCATTGTAAAAGAGTCCAGTAGAATTCCATCGCCGGAAAACCGCTGGATACGGCCGGTCTTGTCGCACACGTAAAGCTCTTGCCGATCGGTAATTTCGATCACTCGAGGATACGCAAATTCCCGCGGTCCTCGTCCCGTTCGGCCGAAGCTGCCCACAATCCGGGCCGCATAGCTGCCTCCGGTTTTCTCACAGCCCGTTAGTCCGAGAAAAGTCATTCCGAGACAAACGCTCAAAACCATGCGGCGGAGGGTTGTCATTCGGAGCAATCCGACAACGCCAATAGTCAGCAAACCAAACAAACCGATCAGGATCAGGCAGGAAGCGATCACCTGCTGATCTCGTGCATAGTGCATCTGGTTCAACAACCGTTGCGAAAAACTGGCCACGCCGGCCGGCAGCAGCACCATTGTTGCGGTAATTTCTGTCATGCTGAACATCGTAATCAGGACAAATACCGCCAGCACGACCGGCCAGGTGCGGGGAAAATGAATCCATTTCCAACGCTGCCAGAACGATGCTCCATCCAGACATGCCGCCTCATCCAGAGATCGTCTCGATGAGCCGCGTAACAATAATAACAGGATCAATGCGAATCCGGCATAACGCCCGGTCTGGCCCATGGAAACTACCCATTCGCTTTCTCGGATACCGGCAAGGACAGGATGGGATCCCAGAACCTTCAATAAGGCTACAGCCGGGAGTGACGCCGGTAGGAACATCATGAACAAAAGACTGGTTTGTGCAATGATCCCCGTCCATCGTCCGCCTTTACCTGTTCGATTCACTTGTATGGAACCTTGTGCCACAATATAAGCCAATATCGCGGTCAAAACACCTACTGCCAGAGAATGTGTTATATCATCACTGTGCAACGTCAGGAACTGTACGAACGGCTTTCGGCTGCGCACACACATGAGGAGTAATCCCACCGGCAAAATCACCGAAAGCATTCCAAGGAGAACAAACGCTATCCAGTCCATTGAACGAACAGAAATAAGTCGTCCTGACGATCCGCCGATGTTGTTCCACCACTTCGATCCGTGACGAACCAGAAAGGCCGCACTCAGGGCAATCAATGCAACCGGGGCTGCAAACTCCACCGGACAGCTCTCCATGCCTGTCAGGTCATACAAAAGGGCCAGTTCCGTTCCGATGGTGTTCACTCCTGCCAGATGAAATGTAGTGAATTCCGATAGCGCCAGCACAAAACACACCACAAAAGCCAGTCCCATCGGACCCGTAAGTTGTGGCAGGATAATACGCCTCCACACACCCAATCGTCCGGTTTCCAGCCGGGCGCTATCGATCCAGTCTTGATTCATTTGACGCCAACCCTGAGATATGACCAGCGCTGCTACAGGCCAGTACCATAATATTAGCGTTCCGGTCGCCGTAATCCATCCTGCCGCTTGTGCCCATCTCATCCGGGTGGCAATTATTCCGCCTAGAAATGTCGTAGGACTGAGCAGGAGAGTCCATGCGTAATACATTACATAGCGAGGCAGAACCATGGACAGCACAAGCATCAGTAATAACAAACCTCGCCCATGCCGACAGGCGCCTAGCACACGCCCGGGGAGACATCCTAATAGAACGGAAATCAGGGCGATTGTCCCCGACAAAACCAGGGAATGAAACAGTAAGATGCCGATGCGGGACGCAGGCAATATTTCTCCCGGGCTGGGGCGCATCTGCAACAAAAGAGAACAAAGCGGAATAATGATTAAAACTATCCATAAAACCGCCCAGCTTGATACGGCCGGCCGCTGAGACCATTGGTTCGTTTTCAACGAAGAATCTCCCGTGCGGCTTGTTTGGCCAGGGGCATCATCTCGGCGACCTTGCTGTAATCCACTTCAATCGGATCCGGGATTGCGTACTTGGAATATTCGGACCCCGGCTCAAATCCCACGGGCCAGTTATGGGAATCGCTCTCCAAAAGCATTCGTTCCGCGCTGCCGACGAGTAAAAATTCCACCAACATGCTTGCTGTTGCCGGATGGGGCGCGCCTTTGAGCACCGCACATGTATTCGGAATCGCCAGAGTTCCCTTGCTGTTTCGATCCAACGGCATTAATGCCACTTTGCCCCCGTTGCGTTGGATGGCATATACGTCGTCTGTATCCGTCAAACACAAATCCGCCTGTCCGTTGGCCACCATCCGCACAGCGGTGCTGTTGCCCTCCACCACGCGGATTCCGTTGGATGCTAGATTCTTCAAAAGCGTCGTAGCTTTTTCCGGGCCGTATTCCACAAACCAACTCGCCACATCTCCCCCCGTGGTTCCACGGTCCGGATTAGCGATCACGATTCGGTCTTTCCACTTGGGATCCAGCAAATCCTCTAGGCTCTTCGGAGCCTCTTCATCGCTTACTCGCTCGGTATGATACCCGATTACCCTTCCCCGCAGGGCCAGCCCGAACCATTGCTGTTGGGCATCCTTAAAAACCGCCGGCCATTTCTCCGTCGTATCGCTTTTGTAGGAAGCAAGCAGTCCCTCATCGGCCAGTTGAATGGTATAAAAAATCTCGCTCGACCAGAACACATCCGCCACCGGTCGGGCCGCTTCCGCCCGGATCTTTTGCACAAGCCCCACGGTCTTACTGGCTTCCGTGTCATATCGGGCCAGGACCTTCACGCCCGTCTCTTTTTCAAAGACTGCGATGATCGGCTCGGCAATGTTCTGATCCACAGAGCAATACAAAACTACCTCGTGTGCCTTGGTTTCATCCCCTTTTCCACAGCCGTTGATGGAAAACAGCACTACTGGAAAAATGAAAAGGATACAAAGAAGTGATATACAATACTTGGTCCCTCTGGTCCATGGGGATCGTTTATCGTCGAGCTTCATGCTGGGACTACCTCCTTATTGTTCCTGCTGTTCCTTGCTATTTTCCTCGAGCTGGCCGAAATATTTCTTTACCGTGTCTTCATATTTCCGCGGGATTTCGTTCTCGTTAATCGCCTCGGCGGCCACATCGCGCCCCGCACGAACCACCTCCGAAAGATCCCGCTGCGTCTCCCCCTTGATCTGGTCATCCTTAAAGTACCAGCTCGCCACAATCGGGCCTTCCTGATCCTTGTTTTTCAACTGCGTTCGTAACGTCCCCGTCTGTCCGTCCGGATCCGTTGCACGCGCCCCGTATCCCTGTCCCGGTCCGCCTGTCCCCGATCCGTATCTGTTCGACATCCCCGCCTGCCACGGCCCATATCCGCCCTGTCCCTGGCACATACCCGCTCCCATCGCCTGACACGCGCCATACATCTGCTTGAGCATCGCCTCGCTGAGCTGTACCTGCTGGCGCATATCATCGAGCATATCCATTTGTCCAATCATTTGGGAAAGGTCATCGGGGCTCATTCCGCCGCCGGATCCTGCCGCCGCCGCCATCGCCCCGGCCAGTTGCCCCGCCCGGTTGCAGGCCCCCTGACACGCGGAGGCCTTTTTCATCAGATCCTCGATCTGCTGGGCATTCAATCCCATTTTCTGAAGCTGGTTTTGGAGCTGTTGCGGGTTGAGATTGGCCAGCTTCTTATCCAGACCAAGTTTTTCGAGCTCCTTTTCCAGCTCCCCGCGCTGCTGACTCATGGCTTGTAATTGTTTCGCAAGTTCCTGGAATTGTTTGGCCAGGGCCTGCTTCTGTTCGTCGGTCAGTTTGCCGTCCATCAGTTGCTTTTGGAGTTGGGTAAGCAGCTCGGAGGCCTGGGAGAAGTTGCCCTGCCCCAGGGCCCGCAGAAGCTCCTGCGATATCGCATCCGACGAACCGCGGAGTTGCTTGAGCATCTGCTGAAGGCCCTCAAGAGAATCGAGCTGTTTGCTCGCTTGTAGTTTTTTCACCTGCTCGGTCAGGTCGCCCAACTTGCGGATAGCCTCGCGTTTTATTTCCGCCGGATCGGTCGTGCCGGAGGCCTCATCGAGCTTTTCCAGCTCTTTGACCAGATCCTCATCGCCGAGCTGCTTAGCGGCGGCTTTCAGCGGATCGGTGGCCTGCTTGATCGTCGCCTTGGCCAGTTCCACATCCTTGACCAGCTTTTGCTGCTGGTCCTGTTTCTGTAGAAAACCAAGCAAATCCTGCTGGGGCAGAAAAAGCCCCAGGGCAAGGACCAGGACCCACATTCCGACGGGGTAAGCCCAGTTTTTGGTGGGCTGGATGGGGAATTTATCGCGGATATGGACGTGATGAGCCTTTTCGTGGGCCTCCTCGCAGGCGGCCCTGGCAAAGGGATCGTTACTGGCGGCCAGGGCCAGGCCGGTGCTGAACCGTTCGTGCAGCCTGAGGCGGTCGTCGACCAGGACGGCGATCTGCATCCGGCTGGGCTGCTTGAAGGCCCAGAAGCCCGCCAGACCCAGCAGGGTGGCGGCGGCGAGGCCGTAGACGCTGTAAGGATTGACGGCGTCTACGGCGAAGAGCTTCTCGGCCAGGACGATACCAAGAGCCGCCAAAGAGGCGGCCAGCAGGACCCATGCCGTTAACTCCAGCAATAGATTGAGGTTACAACGGATGCGAGCGTGCCATAGTTTGGTTTCAAAATCCTTTGTCATGGCAATGTCTTTCCTTATATAAGAAGCCGGGGCCGGATTATAACCATCCACACCTGTCCGGATCATACCATACGGCACACCGACTGTACAGATCCTGTTTATCATGTAGACGGATGAATGCGGAATTTGTTACGGAACTTTTGACGGGAAAACGATTTATCGATGATGTCCGGTACACAATACGCCTCTTTTGGTTTCCTGCCGCAGCCGGGAGGGCAAGGTACCCTTACTACGCGGCAAAAACGCCTATGGTTCGATGATTACTACCTCTTTCTGTTATCTCGGGCGTAGCCTGTCCCGAGCGAAGCCGAGGAAACCCGGGATCCAGAGTTTTTTTTCTACCACCGAGGGCACAGAGGGCCACGGAGGGATCGGCCATTGGGGTAAGCCCGCCGGTTGTCTTTCGGGGCGGGCCTTTCTGTGAAGGCCAGCCCCATTCGACAAAGCCCACTTCGTGGGCGTGGCCGATCCGGATGCAGAAGATACTTATTTGCCACAAGGGCACAGAGGGAAATCAAACCGTCATCTCTGAAAGCACGCCATGTGTCAAGCCGGATTATTGGCTTGGTTGTCTCTTTGTTATACTGTGGATTTCATCCAAGTC
>JAFGPC010000115.1 GCA_016926155.1 Sedimentisphaerales bacterium | reverse complement strand
GTAAACGGATCAGCATCAGCCCTGCTCAGCGAGATTGTGACAGGTTTGAGGCGTTTTTTCAACTGTCCAACCAGTTTTTTCAAGGCAAATCGCTCCGAAACCGTGTGCGAAAGGCAAATGCAGGTCAATCCCGCCTCCTGGGCGGCCAGGGCGACATGGTGCTTCAGCTCGCCCGTTACGTATAAGTCGCACCCCGCGGAGATAACCGTGTCAATGATCTTACCGCAGGTTCCCGCACATACGGCTGCAGTTTTGACCGTTCGTCGGGTTGAGCCTACCATCCCGACGGCTTTGGCCCCTGTGACCTGCTTGATCTTCTGGATGATTTTGGGGATTGATGTCGGCTTAGCCAGTGAGCCCATCCTTCCCAGACCCCATTTTCCTTCCAGGTCATGGTGCCGGAATACATCAAAGGCGGGCGTTTCATAGGGGTGAGCTTTTCGCATCGCCGCGATGACGCCGGGTACTTTGTCGGCGGCAACGATAGATTCCAGCCGAATCTCATCGACATATTCCATCTTCCCCTTTTTACCGATGGTGGGTTTGGCCCCTTTCAATGGAAGAAAGCTGCCAGTGCCCTCAGTGCGGAAACCACAATGGGAATATTGACCGATCTGCCCGGCCCCAGCGGCAAAAATCATTTCAGCGACTCTGTTCACATCCTCTTTCGGCACGAAAGTGGTCAGCTTGTAAAGCGGTCCTTGTGGAGACTGGACATAATCGCCGATCGGCCTGGGATCGACAATACCCAGCATATCGGCAAGCTGATCGTTAACACCGCCTGTGATAACGTCAAAGGCGGTATGAATGGAAACCACCGAAATCCCGGATCGGATCAGCTCATACACCGCTTTACTCGGCCCGTCCGCTGTAATTCGCTTCAGTCCATCCCAGATAACGGGATGATAACTCAGTATCATATCCGTTTTTTTCTTACGGGCTTCGGCGACAACATCCGTGGTAACGTCTATACAGACTAAAATCGTACTGATATCCTTGTCGGCCCGGCCGATCAGGAGGCCTACATTGTCCCAGTCCTGGGCGAGTTTGAGGGGTACAAGTTCATCGACGACAGTGCATACGTCATGTACTTTCATCAGTCGCTCCTTCGACAGGACAGGATTCTTCGGTTTGTTTCTTTAAAGCCGATCCCAGTTTTTTCGAGATGGATCCGGGAGCGCCGTTGCCGACTGTATGGGCCTCAATCGCGACCACGGGAAGAACCAGCATAATCACATTCGTGAGAAACACCTCATCGGCCTCCAAAAGCCGGATAATCGTCAGGTCCGTCTCTCGAGTTTCGATGGACATTTCCCGAGCCAGTTGCAGGGCATGTTTACGTGCGATGCCGGGCATGACCGGCGTTTCCAGGCGGGGAGTGTACAATACCGAATCCTTGACCAGGAATACATTGCTGATGCAGCCTTCGGCGAGGAGCCCCTGTGGTGTGAACCAAATGGCTTCGGAGGCTCGTTTCTTGTGGGCGGCGTTCAGTGTCATCAACCGAGCGAAAAAATTGGTCGTCTTGTGTCCTGTCGTCGGATCGTCCGGATTCTGCCGGTAATCGGTCAGAATGACTTTTACCCCCTTGTTATAGAAGGATTGGGGATACGGCTCCAGCTTCGTTGCCGTGATCAGAAGAGTCGGTTCCGGTTTGGATACATTCATTACTCCGCCGGAAAGGGTCAGGCGGATTCGGGCATCGGTAAGTTCATTGGCTTCGAGAGTTTTATAGATCGCCTCAGCTAAATAGGCTTTCTCAAAAGGATGGCCGATTTCCAGGACGGTTGCACTGGCCAGTAATCGATCCAGATGATCATCCAAGGCAAAAACCCGCCCGCCAGTACAGCGCATGGTCTCAAACAGCCCGATCCCATACAAAAAACCACTGTCCGATACTGAAACCTTAGCCTGCAGATTTTCGATAATTCTACTATTTAAAAAAGACCAGTTCATGTTCAGCGCAACCAAACGAAATAACGCTTATATACTTCCTGTAAATGGGTATTATATTGACTTTGGAACCTATTTCCAGTAACTTGATAACGGCTTATAAAAAACTATATTTTGACATATTTACGTTTGACTTTTGTTAAAAGAAACTATCGATACGTTCGTCCCGAACCTGTAAAAAAGACTTTCCATGGCTATTATAATTCAAAACAGAAAACGAAAAGTGTTATTTTCCTGTTTTGTTCTTCTGGTTTCCCTTGGATTATCATTAATCGCCATGGAATGTATATTGCGATTTCTCGGTTTTCAGCCATGGCGTCGAATCGGTCATCCTAAAGAACCCGTTCTTCTGGAGTCTGATGCTGTCCTGGGATGGAAGTCTAAAGAAGGATTCTTCTCATATTGTACATCCCCTGGAACTGATTCCATCCATATCACCGTCGTACCTGAGGGCAGACGTGTAACGGAACCGGACGAATCGGGTAAACTTGATCAACGCGCAAAAATTGTACTCGTTGGAGGCTCCTGGACATATGGGTGGGCTTTATCTGACGAAGATACTTTCGGTTGGAAGATTCAGGAACGATTCAAGGACAAAAAAGTGATGAACCTTGGTGTCGGAGGATATGGAACCTATCAATCCCTATTAGTCTTAGAGCAGAAATTGCACGAGTGGACTGATGTAGATATTGTACTTTATGGTTTTATAACTCATCACGAATTGCGGAACGTGGCCGCAGCCAAATGGCTCCGGGGCTTATCGCGGAATAGTGTGAGGGGACATGTTTCGGTTCCTTATGTCACTCTGGAACAGGACCGACTATTGCGGCATCCTCCTGTACAGTATCCTTCCTGGTTGGGACGTAAGGATTCGGCTTTAATTGCCTTACTGGAACAGGATTGGGTCAGATTACAATCGTACCAACGAACGCGGCAAGCGCCGGAGACAACACAGCAACTTCTACTTGAAATGAAGCAACTGGTAGAAAAACACCAATCACATTTTCTGGTAGTTATGTTTCGGGAGCTATCGTTTAAAGAAGATAAACATTTTAATTATGTGAATTTTATGAAAAAAAACAAAATTGATTATGTTGATTGTGAAAAAAAATTGGATGAGTCATCCTGTGTAATTGGTGATGGACATCCCAATGGGGCATTTAATACGTATTGGGCGGAACAAATCGTACCGAAAGTAGAGGCCATCTTGGAATCAACGAAGAAATCAAACCATACGGAAAAACCTTAAGGTCTTCAAGCCATTTAATAAGTCTTGTTATTTCGTCCTCAAAGGTAGTCTATGTTATTACGAATGGATTCCTGTTGTCAATTCAAGTTGGTTTATATTGTATATTGCGGATCGAAGATTCTATTGACTTTCGTAAACAGGCTTGTTTTTCTATACATGCTTTAAAAACGCCCAATCTAATTCTTGTTTGTTTTTGATAAGTGTATTATGAAGAATTTTAACGATTCGTATTGAATCATGTATTTAGGTGAAAACCAGTATAGGGTAACATTAAAATGGCTGTTGTGAACCGAAGGCCCTTAGAAAGGCAGAGATGAACATTCTGGGAATTTCCGCGTTTTACCATGACAGTGCCGCAGCACTGATCCGAGATGGCCGGATTATTGCAGCCGCCCAGGAAGAACGGTTTACGCGTATCAAACATGACGCTCGGTTTCCCGCCCATGCTGTGGACTACTGTCTCCGGGAAGGCAAGATATCGGCGGATCAACTGGATCATGTTGCTTTTTATGAAAAACCCCTGGTCAAGTTTGAACGCCTTCTGGAAACCTGGATTGCGTATGCTCCGATTGGATTTCAACAGTTCCTGAAAGGAGTGCCCGGTTGGTTAAAACAAAAACTCCACCTGCCTCGCGAGATGGACAAAGCCCTGAATCACGGTTATAAGAGCCAGTATGTATTCTGTGAGCATCACGAATCGCATGCGGCCAGTGCGTTTTTCCCTTCTCCTTTCAAGGAAGCGGCAATTCTAACCCTGGATGGTGTGGGCGAATGGGCGACGGCCAGTTATGGCTTCGGGCGAGAAAATCGGATCGAAGTTACACATGAAATGCACTTTCCCCATTCCGTGGGTTTGTTGTATTCGGCCTTTACCTATTTTACCGGTTTCAAGGTGAATTCAGGGGAGTATAAGCTGATGGGGCTTGCCCCGTATGGTGAATCTAAATATGCTGATTTAATCCGAAAAGAATTGGTGGATGTCAAAGAAGACGGTTCCATACGCCTGAACATGGCCTATTTTCCCTATTGTCATGGCCTTACCATGACAGGTCGGAAATTTGCCGATTTATTCGGAGGACCCCGACGGGAACCAGAGGAGCCGATAACGCAACGAGAAATGGACTTGGCCGCTTCGATTCAGGTCGTTACCGAAGAAATCATGCTCCGAGCTTGTCGCCATGTGCATAAGGAAACCGGGATGAAAAACTTGGTATTGGCGGGAGGAGTAGCTTTAAACTGTGTCGGCAACGGTCGAATTCTCAGGGAAGGTCCGTTTGAAAATATCTGGATTCAGCCCGCTGCCGGTGATGCCGGGGGGGCCCTTGGGGCTGCTCTGTTTGTCTGGTACCAACTCTTAGGTAATGTGAGACATTGTGTAGGAGGTGATTTCCAGACGGCATCCCTGCTGGGGCCGTCCTACACAAACAAGCAAATACAGGAATTCCTGGATTCAGTGGGCGCCCAGTCTCATCGGATGGATGATGATCCATTATTGGATACGGTAGCCGATCTGATTGCCGGGGAAAAGGTCGTTGGATGGTTTCAGGGACGCATGGAATATGGTCCTCGGGCCCTGGGTAATCGAAGTATTCTGGGAGATGCCCGTAGTGAAAAAATGCAGTCGGTGATGAACCTGAAGATCAAATTTCGAGAATCGTTTCGTCCTTTTGCCCCATGTGTGCTACGGGAACATGTGGATGAGTATTTCCAGATGCGAAAGGAAGAAGATAGTCCTTACATGCTGCTGGTCGCGCCGGTTCGAGAAGACAAACGGCTTGAGATGCCATCGGAATTGGAAGGACTGAATAAACTCAGGTCGAAACGAAGCGAAATCCCGGCCATAACTCATGTAGACTACTCCGCTCGAGTTCAGACTGTCGATCCGATCCGTCATCCTAAATTACACAGATTGATCAACTGTTTTTATGAGAAAACAGGTTGTCCGATTGTTATCAATACAAGCTTTAACATCCGGGGTGAACCGATTGTGTGTACCCCTGAGAATGCCTACCGGTGCTTCATGGCGACCAATATGGATGTTTTAGTAATGGAGAACCATGTTTTATATAAAGAGGAGCAGTCTCGGGCAAGACAGCACGAAGTGGATGAATATAAAGCCCAATTTGAATTGGATTGACCTATGTCATTGGTAGAGATCAACTGGAATCCTTCGAGTAAAGTCCTTCGGCAATTTAGTTGGATATCCCTTGTGGCGACTGTCATTTTGGCAGTTTTGATGCACTTCCAAAAGGGGATTGAATGGAAATGGTGTCTTGTTTTCCCTATCCTTGGACTGGGAATTCTACTGGCGTGTAGATTTTTTCCCGGGATTGGACGCTGGATATTCGTTGGAATGAGCCTGATAACTGCCCCTATAGGTATTATGCTGGGCTTTCTTGTTCTTACCTTGTTTTACTACCTAGTTCTAAGTCCTGCCGGACTTTTTTTTCGGATCATCGGACGAGATCCACTCTGTCGCAGTTTTCCTGGGAAAGACAATAGTTACTGGGTAAAGCGAAAAGAACGGTCCGATATCCGTCATTATTTCCGTCAGTTTTAGAGAAAAGTGCCTTTGGGATTATGTGGAGGCGGAAAGATACGAACGGATGAAAATGGCTGACGTAGAAATATTGGAAAAAATTGAATTACCTCTTGACAGAGCAATATAAGGGCGGTATTATGATTAAATAGAGTAGTGGCTGAAGAAGGTGGGGCTGGTTCTGAGTTTATAATTCTTTAGCTTTAACAGCCATCATAACATTGCAAAGATCATTTTTTGAACCTGCCTTCCGATCTTCATCTTATATGCTTCTATAAAGTGTAGAAGCGGATGCTCTGACGATGGAATTGTGTATGATATGTACACGGTTTTATTGCGCAACTGGCGTTGTAAAAAGGCTTTAAGTCGCCTTCGCATGTTGTAAAGGGCAAGAGAAAGATCGAAATTTGTTCATTAAACACACATATTTTTGTGCCCTTGTTGGGTGCAAAACCAGCACTTATCCTTCGTGGAGTGTGGCCGGAGGCGGCACGATGAACAAATTTCAAAAACTGAAAGGAGAATGAAGATGAAGAAGAAAGGGTTCACGCTTATTGAGCTATTGGTCGTAATCGCGATCATAGCCATGCTGTTGGCGATCCTCATGCCGGCCTTGAACAAGGTCAAGAAGATCGCCCAGCGCGTGGTCTGTGGCACCAACCTGAAGGGTCTGGGAACGGCCCAGTCAGTGTATGCCAACGACTATGAAGACCAGTACACTAGGGCAGGCGGAGGTGGATCCGGTTTGACCTGGAACTACTATGTGGGTGGTTGGCAGCAGCCTGTCAATCCATGGCAGAATGGTGTCACGGACATTACAGTCGGAGCAAGCCTGTACCTTCTAGTACGAGAAGCGGATGTCAGCCCCAAGAGCTTCATTTGTACTGCGGGAGGCCAAACTGCCTACGATGGTACGAATTCAAATAATCTGGATCTGGTTGAACTGTGGGATTTTGGTACAGAAACCTTATATAACGGCGGTGGAGATATGGGTGGTACTACCGGAGGTCCCAGAGCTCACGTCAGCTATGGTTTCCATGATCCTTATGGACGGTTTGCCGCCAGTGGAACATCCACGGCTTCCTTTGCTGTTATGGCCGACAAGAATCCATGGTTTGATCCGAAATTAACCGAGCAACCTGATAAAACTAGTGTATCAGCGGAAAACTATGTCAGTTTAGTTTCTCGCATGGGAAAGTATTGGGATGGCACGGACAAGCAGAAGTATATGATTCAGGTTGCTAATGCCTATCCTCATGGAAGAGAAGGTCAGAATGTACTCTTTGGGGATGGACACTGTAACTACGAAAAAGAACCTGATGTCGGTGTTCGCCATGACAACATCTATACATATCATTTAGACCAAGGTGGGGATGCTGCCGGATGGCGTTGTGGAGACACCGGTTCCGGTTACGTAGCTTTTGGTGCTATTGACGGCGGAATTGATCCAATGACAGCCGAAGACAGCTTTCTTGTTAATGATGACGACAACTAAGCATTCTATTGATGATTATCTTTTCGCCTGAAGATTCAGGATTCTTGATCGTGGAAAGATGGTAAATAACGGTCCTGTGTGTTTTTACGCAGGACCGTTTTTTGTTAGTTGATTGTCGGAAAAAGAATATTCGTCTCTGTCACGAATCATTTAACAATCTGGCATAAATATCACTTAATTGATGATTGAGTTTGTTTATATCATATTGTTCCGCATGTCTTCTGCCTGCCGTGCCCATTTGAATCCCATCTGATTCCATAAAGCATTGTTCCATCGCCTTTACCAATTCTTCTACATTTCGTTCTTCAACTAAAAAACCCGTGACGCCATCGATCACGGTTTCATAAAAAGCGTTGTGACGCGTGGCAATGACCGATAGTCCGTATGCCTGTGCTTCTACTAGTACCAGGCCCTGACCCTCCATATTACCAGCCGAATCAACCACACTGGGGTGTAGAAAAAGATCGGATGATTGGTAGATTTGATCCAGCGTGGCGTCATCCACCCACCCTAGGAAACGGATAATATCGCCCACTCCAAGATCAGTTACAAGATGTTCCAGTTCTTCCCGTAGAGGTCCGTCTCCGATGATCTTATATTGAATATCGGGAAACCGTTTACTGACTTGAGCAACTGCGCGAATCGCGTATTCCCGGCCTTTCATTTCGACAAGGCGACCCACGCTCAGAATGTGTATTGGTTCGCCGGCTTTAATTTGTCTGGTGCGAAACGGAATCCGATCCAAGTTGATCCCCATCGGCAATTTAACCATGCTTTCCTGCGGGCAACCCAAAGCCTTGAGCTTGTTCCCCGTTGCATTGCTGTTGTAGGTGAATAGATCACCGCATTGAAATAATTCACGATAGACGTCATCGCCGAAGCTACGCACATAGGCTGTAACATCGTACCCGTGAAATGTGGTTACCAGTTTACGACCGATGTTGAGTTTTCGGACAAGCAGGCCAATATTGCCTGCAGGACCAAAATGGGCGTGAAGAATATCAAACCGCTGACCGGCCATGGTTAGTGCAAAAAACAGGGCCGGATAACTGAATCCATTTTCCGCCTTCAGATTATAATATAAAGCTTGTAGGGTAAGAATCGGATGGATTAGAAATCCACGGCAAAGCAGGCCTAGGGTCTTCAATCGGCGAAGGATTTTATTTGCCGGAATTGATGGGATATATTCAGTCCGTTTTAGCAGAGCGTGTTGTTGCACTGCATCATGCGTTTTGGAGTCGCCGGAATCTCGTGCGGCGAATATTCTTACATCATATCCCATGTTCAGAAGACCTGTGATCTGATTGATCACAAAACTTTCCGATATTGCAGGGAATAGATTGACAAGGAACGCAATTGTCATTGTGAATTTTTCAGTGTCTTCTTATGATATTTTCGGTTTTTTACTTGGAAATATTTGTCCACACACCATGATCCCAAACGTCCAAATCGTCTCCGAAAGCAGAGTTCCATGCGAAGTTTTCTGGGTAGCAAGTCGGCAAAATCTCTTATGAATCGGCCGGTATCCGCTTTTGGATCCAATATGGAGATTTCGCGGATCCAACGCTGCAACAATCGTGTGGCACATGGCTGAAATTCTCTTAGGCAGCCATGTTTTTGGGAAAGTTGCAAGTGGCGAGTGATGAAATTGCATCGTAATTCCACATTGGATCGATTTTGCGATGCGATGCTTCCTTGGCGACGATGTTCATACCATGCCAGAGGATCGGCAATATATCCCACTTTCGGATATCGGTAAGCCAATCGAAGGGCCAGATCAGCATCTTGAGCCCAGGCCAGATCCGGATCAAACATGTCGATATCCAACAGTGTTTGCCGCTGGATCATTAACGTAAGTGTTTGAACAGGTATGCCAGCCGAATAAGCATGAAGATAGTTTGAAAAAAAGTCGGTTTTTCCCGAAATTTCTGATGCAACTTCTGGATTATGTGCAAGAACTTTGTTGTTGTTACCTTGATCATGGATCCAAAAATTACTATAAACCCAGAGGAGTTTTGGATTGGTTGAAGTGAGTTCAAGTTGTCGATGCAATTTATGGGGCAGCCATCGATCGTCGGCGTCCAGCAAAGCAATCCAGCTCCCTGTTGCCGCGAGGATACCGGTATTTCTCGCTTTAGCAGCACCGGCGTTGGATTGATAGATATAGTGGACGGAGGGATAATTCCTGACCATCTCTGCCGTTGCATCGATCGATCCATCATCTACAACAATGATTTCCTCCGGGATATGGGATTGGGTCAGAATACTTTGAATCGCTTCTGTGATGCAGTCGGCCGCGTTATAAGCGGGGATGATCACACTCACCGTTTGCTTGTTCATGAGCCGATCCCGTTGCTTATATCAGGTTTTGCGCTGCGTTTGTGCATTTTTAATGATTATTTGGAGAGTTTGTTCTAGGCTAAAGTGGGGTTTGTAACCTATGATCTGTTCGATACGCTTAAGACAAGGTGTTCTCTGCATCATATCGTCAAACGGCTTGCCATAGGCCTGTTCATAGGATAAAAAATGCTTTTCGCTGTGGCTTTCGGTCATTTGGATTATCTTGTCGCCCAGTTCTTCGATGGATATTTCTTCGGTGGAGCCGATATTATATACACGCCCTGGGGCGGCATCACAGGCCATCAGGGCAATTGTGGCGTCGACTACATCTTGGACATTCGTAAAACATCGTCTTTGCTGCCCTGTTCCATAGATCAACAGAGGCTCATTTTGCAGTGCCCTTTCAATAAAACGCGGAATCACCATTCCGTATTGCCCCGTCTGTCGAGGTCCCACCGTATTAAAGTATCGTCCGATCACTACCGGCAGTCCGTACTGCTCAAAATAGGCCAGCCCCAAGAATTCATCGATAGCTTTACTGCATGCATAGGACCATCGGCTGAATCGTGTGCTTCCCAGGATCGTATCATCGTCTTCGTGGAAAGGGACTTTTTCGCTTTTCCCATAGACTTCACTGGTGGAGGCCAGAAACACTTTCTTACGAAACTTATTTGCAATGCTCAGGACCACCTCGGTCCCGTGAATGTTGGTTTCAATGGTCCGCACGGGCTCATCCACGATGAGTTGAACTCCCACGGCGGCAGCCAGATGAAATATGACATCTGCCTGTTGGATTAAAAGATGCATGGTCTGGGGATTACGGACAGTGTCCAGGACAAAATGAAACTTCGGATGGGAATAAAATCCCTCAAGATTTTTTCTTTGACCCGTACTGAGATCGTCGATCACAACGACTTCATGATCCAGAGATAACAGTTTCTCGGTCAGGTGTGAACCGATAAATCCGGCTCCACCGGTGATCAGGGTTTTCATGTTTTAGGTCCAATCCAAAATATGGAATTTAGATGTGTTATTATCGGCATATTCAAACGAGTTGTTTATCAGATTCATAATATTCACTTCTACGATAACAGGTCTTTATACATTTCTACCAAGCGGTCATTTAATGTATTAATATCATATTTCTTTTCGACATAATTACGTCCTGCGCGCCCCATTGGTTTCCACTGCTGCGGATTTTCAATCAAGTAACCCAGCTTGTCGGTCAGCGCCTCCGTATCCCACTCGTTGACCAGGAAAGCAGATTGCCCCTCCAAAACACCCTCCGGGATTCCGTTATGGTTTGTTGTAATGACAGGCAGACCCATGGCCTGCGCTTCCTGAAGAACCAGGCCTTGCCCTTCTTTATCTCCATTTTTAGCGGTTATGCTGGGCAAAAGAAAAATATGAGCCTTTGTGTATTCTTCGAGAACCTGCTCTCTTGATAAACCACCACGAAAAATTACATGAGATCTTAATCCAAGTTTATTGGCGGTTTGTTTTATCTCATTCTCCAGTGGGCCTTCCCCAACCAGAATATATTCAAAATGAGGGTATTTATGTATTACGTTGGATAGTGCCTGAAGGGCAAAAAGATGTCCTTTTTTCTCCACCAATCTGGCAACAGTAAGAATCCGTACGGGTTGATTTGGTTCCATGGATGGTTCATGATAATGAAACTCGGTCATATTCAAGCCTACAGGAAGAATTTGGATTTTGGATGCATCGCAGCCCAATTCGACCATTCTTTGTTTTGTAAATTCTGTGTTTGCCGTGAAAGCATCTCCTGCATGGAACAATTTCATATACACGTCAGGTGATGTTTCGGCTGGATAACAATTGGCGTCATACCCGTGAAATGTTGTTACCACCCGTTTTGCCCCCCCCATCTGCTTTAAAGCAATTCCAAGATTGCCATTCGGACCAAAGTGACAGTGGGCGATATCTATGCGTTTGCATACCATAGGCAGACATGTGAAAAAGAAAGGATAAGTCCTGAATTCAAAGTCAGACGATAAATATTTAAAACAGTGGAATGTCCGCAAGGGAGTTTGAAAAAAACTTTTTATCAAATAGTAAAGAGCTTTAAAACGGCGGGCCGTCTTGTTTTTCGGTACCGTAGTATGATACCGAACTCGTTGCATTAAATGGTATTGAGAAATGGAGAAATGAGTTGTCGGTTGAGGAGAAATACGTTTGGCGAAGATAAAGACTTCATGGCCTCGATCCAGAAGGCCGATGATCTGTTCGAGAATAAAGGTTTCCGAGAGAGTAGGAAAACCGTTAATAATAAAGGCAATTCGCATCATTTCCTCTACAAATAAGGCCGGCACGATGAAAATCTTGTATACGAAATCCGGGAAAAATTCAATGACTGCCTGACAAAAACCGATCTTCGCCATATAATAAACCGGATTATAGAAAAGCCTTTTTATGGGTGATCGGAGTATTATGATTTTCAAAAAGCCGGTTCGATTGGTTACAAAGCCGCTTTGGGGTGTAGCGGCCATAGTCAGGCGATGTTGGACACGGTATACGATTTTCCCTAATCCCAATGCCCTTTTTGTTCTTGGCAACCAGAAGAGCGGAACCACGGCCATTGCCGCATTGCTTGCCCTCGCGGCCGGTAAGACGGTCTGTCTGGATTTCTTTTACACCCTGAATCCAATTGTGGAAATTGAAATGCTTAAAGGTATACGACCGCTGTCCAGAATTGTGGATGAATATCGTCACTGCTTTGCGTATGATATAATCAAAGAACCCGGGCTTACCTTTGTGCTCGATTCACTGCTGGAGTATTTTCCATATGCCCAGATTCTTTTTATTATACGAGATCCCCGGGACAATATTCGCAGTATCCTTAATCGGCTTGATATACCAGGCAATCTCGAGGATATGAATACGAAATACTGGGACAAAATACCTACATTGCCATGGCAGATAATTCTGGAAGGAGATTTGTTCGAAGAACCCGGCCAAAGTTACATCGAAACGCTGGCTATTCGCTGGAATGTGGCCGTACAGGCCTATCAACAAAATACAGATCGAATCCGTCTCCTACGGTATGAGGATTTCATGGCCGATAAAGCTCGTTGCATCCTGCAATTGGCAACTCATTTCGGATTCGAGCCCGTGCATGACATCACCGATCAGGTGGATGTGCAATATCAACCCAAAGGGGATCAAAACATTTCCTGGATAGATTTCTTCGGGGTTGACAACCTTCATCGAATTGAGAATGTTTGCCGAGAAGGGATGCAACAATTTGGTTATTCATTTGGTGACATGAAATCTCAAGAATTTCCTGCACCATAACGTTTAATCCTGTTATCAACTATTTCGTACATCGAGCAAATAAATCAATCGCTATGTCGGTCTGGGCTGTCTTGAAGAAAGAGTTATTCATATCGAATTTTTCAAATAACGGTTCAAATTGCCCCAACCAGTACCATTTTCGGAGTTGTTTACGGCGATTGAAAGAAGGAGATCTGCCAAAAAACCGTAGAATAGGATATCGAATGTAAACGTCCATCATGGATCGGTGCATTCGTGTCCGTTCGATTCGTTCGATCCAATCAACACCACGGATGCCGGCCATCTCAACGGAGGAAAAATAGTTCCGGAGTACCTTTTCCAGCCGGGCGACTGAGAATTCCTGGTAATGATCGCGATTAAGCGGCTTCTGGAAGGGCCAGAGACGAAAGCGACGGTTGGGCGTGGTTAAAAACAGCGTTCCCCCCGGTCGCAGCAGCCGCCTGCATTGCTCCAGAAACGTTCCCACCTGTGTCGGCGGAATATGTTCGATCACCTGGAAAGCCACGACCACATCGAAGGATTCATCGGGGAAAGGGCTTTTTGTCGCGTCAATCAGGACAAATTCCACGTTCGGTGCGGACGCGTGCTGTTTAGCAAGGGCCATTCGTGTCTCATCGTCATCAACGGCTACGATCCTTTGGGCAAAATCTTTCAGGATGATCTCCCCGGTTCCAATGGAGCAGCCAAGGTCCAAGACCTCTTTATCATGGCACGAAGGAGCGATCAGTTCATAGGCTTTGACATGGATCGCATTGACCAGATACAAGGCAAAATCGGCCTTGCGTTCAGCTGAGCTGGGAATGCGGCCCTGGGCCTCGAACCAGTCGCTTAACAGATCAAAATGTTCCCGAAGCTGTTTTTTTTCCATATTTTGTAAGAAACCTATTAATACCTTCCTAACAGCCAGAGCCTTTGGGCGGCATCCCGTACCAATGTGATCAGTTTGTCTGAAACCTTAAGGTCGGTCGAATCATAGGACTGCCAAATGTGTAAGTCAATGATATTATGGTGTCTGTTAAAATAGAGAGCCTGGGAATTCCTTTGACCAGCTTGGCTTTGGGCTTTATACTTCGCTTTTTATTGTAGCCCCTTGTTAACGACTGCGGGAGTTGTCCATGAATGCCGACAAAATCATTGCAAAAGGTATTACATTTGACGACGTGCTGTTAATCCCGGCCCGGAGCGACTTCGTGCCCAGTCAGGCCGACACGACCACGCGGCTGACGAACAACATCCAGATCAACATCCCTTTGCTCTCGGCGGCCATGGATACGGTTACCGAGTCGGCCCTGGCCATCGCCTTGGCCCAGGAAGGCGGAATCGGCATTATTCATAAAAATCTGACCGTTCCCGCCCAGCAGAGGGAAGTGGCCAAGGTAAAACGCTCGGAAAACGGGGTGATTCAGGACCCGGTCACCCTCTCACCGGCTGATTCGGTCAGCCGGGCCCGGGAGGTTATGAGTGAACAGAATGTCTCCGGAATTCCCATTGTAAACGGCAAAAAACTGGTGGGCATTCTGACCCGCCGAGATCTGAAGTTTCTGGAAGATGATTCGGTAAAAATCGATCAGGTCATGACCAAAGACAACCTGGTGACTGGACCGGCGGGTACGACCCTGGAGCAGGCCCACGAAATCCTTAAAAACCACAAGGTTGAAAAACTGCTTTTAGTAAATGATACATTTGAGCTTTCTGGCCTGATTACCATGCGGGATATCGACCGATTCCAGCAGAATCCGCGGGCCGTTCGTGACCGGAGAGGTCGGTTGCGGGTTGGAGCGGCGGTCGGCCCCCACGATTTTGAGAGAATCGAAGCACTGATCGAGGCCGAGGTGGATGTGATCGTGGTCGATACTGCCCATGGACATTCCCAGAATGTGCTGGATACTGTCCGTGAGATTAAGAAACGTCATACAATCGATGTCATTGCAGGTAATATCGCGACCGCCCAGGCCGCCTCGGATTTGATCGAGGCAGGTGTCGATGCCGTCAAGGTCGGGATCGGACCGGGAGCGATCTGCACGACCCGTGTTATTTCCGGCGTGGGTGTGCCCCAGGTTTCGGCGATCATGGAGTGTGCCTCTGTTGCCGACAAGCAGAATATACCTGTCATTGCCGATGGCGGAATCCGACATTCCGGCGATATTTCCAAGGCCATCGCCGCCGGGGCGTCTTCGGTAATGCTCGGTTCGCTGTTCGCCGGTCTGGATGAAAGCCCGGGGCAGTTGGTGATCTATCGGGGCCGCCAGTTCAAGGAGTATCGCGGAATGGGTTCGATCGGGGCGATGGTAAAAGGTTCGGCCGACCGATATGGCCAGAACAAGTCAGACAAGCTTGTGCCCGAAGGCGTAGAAGGCCGGGTTCCCTATCGAGGGGTGCTTGCCGATTATGTGTATCAACTTGTCGGCGGACTGCGGGCGGGGATGGGCTATTGTGGCACCAAAACCATCGAGCAACTGAGGACCAAAGCAAGGTTTGTTCGCATTAGCGCTGCCAGCGTATCCGAATCACACCCGCACGATATTATGATTACCAAGGAATCGCCCAATTACTACGGGACCGATACATTTGAGGGCTAAGAGAAGGTAGCGATAGACAGTATGTCTCACGAAACTATAGCAATCATCGATTTTGGAAGTCAATACATTCAATTGATTGCCCGCCGGGTGCGGGAACATAAAGTGTATTCGGAAATCGTTCAGCCGAATATTTCCGTTGCTGAACTTGCCGGACACAATCTCAAGGGAGTCATCCTGTCGGGAGGCCCGGCCAGTGTATATGCGGAAAATGCTCCGCGCTGTGACGAAAAGATTTTTGAGCTTGGAGTGCCGATATTGGGTATCTGCTATGGCATGCAGATAGGCTCGCAAATCCTTGGTGCCGATGTCAAGCCGGCCCATAGTCGTGAGTACGGTCGGACCGGCTTACATATCACTGAAACCAGTGACCTGCTGGCTTCCCTCCCCGAACACACAACCGTATGGATGAGCCATGGCGATCAGGTCAATGATCTGTCGCAGGATTTCATCTCCCTGGCCCGGACCGATACCTGCCCTTATGCGGCGGTCCGTCATCGCAATAGACGCTTTTATGGTGTACAATTCCATCCGGAGGTAACCCATACTCCTCATGGCTTGGATATCCTCAAGAATTTTCTCTATGACATCTGTGGCTGTGCGGGCGACTGGCAGATGAGCGATTTCGTCGAGGAAACAGTTCGTAACGTACGCGAGCAGGTGGGTGATGCGACCGTGATCTGCGGACTCAGCGGCGGTGTCGATTCGGCGGTTACAGCGGCGTTACTGCACAAAGCCGTCGGCGATCAACTCGTTTGTATTTTCGTAGATAATGGTCTGCTGCGGAAAAATGAACGTCAGACAGTGGTCTCGACCTTTCGAAACCATTTCCGTATTAACCTGCGGGTCGTCGATTGGGGCGAGCAGTTTCTTGCCAGGCTTGCCGGTGTGACCGATCCCCAGCAGAAACGCAAAATCATCGGCGCCGAGTTTATTGAGGCTTTTCAGTCGGAGGCCGACAAGATCCCCAATGCCCGGTTCCTGGCGCAGGGCACCCTCTATCCGGATGTGATTGAGTCGGGGCATAAAGATGGTAATCTGGCGGCCAATATCAAGCTGCATCACAACGTGGGCGGCCTGCCGGAACAATTGGGCTTTGACCTTGTCGAGCCGCTGCGGGATCTGTTTAAGGATGAAGTTCGACTGGTCGGGGAATACCTGGGACTGCCTGCCGACATGGTCTGGCGGCATCCCTTTCCGGGCCCGGGTTTGGCGGTGCGCATTGTCGGCGAGATTACGAAGGAACGCCTGGCTGTCCTCTGTGAGGCCGATCATATCCTGATCGAAGAGATCCGGGCCGCCAATTTGTATCGTAGGATTAGCCAGGCCCTGGCGGTCCTGCTGCCGGTCGGTACCGTCGGCGTAATGGGCGATGAGCGAAGCTATGAATCGGTGATCGCGATTCGGGCTGTGGAGACCACCGACTTTATGACGGCCGATTTCTGCTATATTCCGCATGAGGTACTGGGACGAATTGCCAGCCGGATTATCAATGAAGTTCGGGGTGTCAACCGCGTGGTTTATGACATCTCCAGCAAGCCTCCGGCGACCATTGAGTGGGAGTGATCGGCTTTGTAGCCAGCATGTCCTCAACAGAAGATTGAATACAAGAGGATTGCAATGAAAAAATACATATGTGTGTTTTGGATATGCCTTTTATTTTTCCCCTCTTTTACGACAGCCAAATCGTTTAGTGTGTATTGGGAAAATGACAGCCGTTTTCATAAACCCAACGGCCACACCGATCGCCACTATACGAACGGATTTCGCATGGTGTATACGGCGCAGCCGGAATGGGACTGGCTTAAAGATTTTGAAACCTGGTTTGATTTTGGGGGCGGCCAGGATGTGACCACCGCCGTGGGCCTGTCGCTCGGACAGAACATTTACACACCGGACCGGATCGAGATGCCGCAACTGCGGCGCCCCGATGACATGAAGTATTCCGGGTGGCTTTATACGGGATGGTTTGCCCAGCGGGCCACGGATAGGCAACTGGAGCATTTTGAGCTGAATCTTGGAGTCATCGGACCTACAGCCCATGCCGATGATGTCCAGTCAGAAATTCATGACTGGCTTCATTCCGACAAGCCGTTGGGATGGGAAAATCAACTCGGCGATGAGTTCGCGTTTGATTTTATCTATCGCAGCCGAATCAAGTGGACCGATTCGCCCCTGGCCGGTATCAAGAATCTGGAAGTGATTCCGGAATATGGATTTACCCTCGGTTCGGTACATCGTCAAGCCGCTCTTGGATTGCTATTCCGCTATGGCTGGAGCCTGCCGGGCGATTTCGGACCGGGCCGCCTGGAGCTGCCTACCACGGAAATCGGCAAGTCGTTGTCCGATCCGGCCAGTTTCTATTTGTTCTGTCGAGCGGGAGGACGGCTGGTGGAACATAATCGATTCCTGACCGGCCTTGATGAGAAGCCTCTGGTCGGTGAATTGCAGGTCGGCGCGGTCTATCACAGAAAATGGCTGGAAGTGGGCTATTCCCAGACCTTCTTCACCCGGGAATACAAAGAACAACATGCCAACGACAGCTTCGGCGCTTTTACCGTCACGTTGCTGTTCTAATTTATGGCGCCAGGATTGTGAACGGGTAGAGGGGGATATTGCGGAGAATTGTATATGTTACCACCACGATGAGTATGATCCATATCCAAAAGGCTCGCAGTCTTCTCGCCGTTGTCTTTTTGCCGAAAAACCACCAATAACATTGTCGTCCCAATCCGTAGAGAATGAACGGAAGGGCGATCACCATGAGTGGATTCATATCCAGGGCATCCAGGAATTTTCCATGCAGCAGAGCATGGATAGCCCGGGTCGATCCGCAGCCGGAGCAATACAATCCTGTCAGACGATGGAAGGGACAGACAGGAAAAAAGCCGGCCTCTGCAGGATCAAATAGAAATAGACAGATCCCCCCCACAACAAGGGCAAAAAATCCACTGAGTACAATCCATCGTTTTTTGTGCATGTTAAATTAGGCCATCATCCCTGAAGGGTATATCTTTAATACCCTCGCATACTTCCCGCTCCTGTAGCGATTGCACCAATAATTTGTAGACCAAAAATAATAAGGTTAGCCAGCAAACCAATGCCGAAACCCAACCAGCACCACATCTTGGCCTTGCCTGAACATTCTAATGCACCTTGATAATCTCCAGCCTGAAGTTTGCCGTTGACCTGAGCGGCGTACACAATGGCCACGATTCCAAAGGGCAGACAGCAGCACAATGTGATCAGGATGGCCTGCACCAGGTAGTTGGGTACATTCCCAACGCCACCGGGGGCCTGTTGTGTTGAACTACCGGGCCCGCCTCCCTGAAGTTGTTCGCCACAGTTTACGCATCGGAACGCATTGTCGTCATTGATTGTACCGCATTTACTACAGAACATGGTTATTCCTTCCAAACCAATCGAATTTTTATTCTACTCCATTAAAAACGTCAGCTAAGAGGCCTAACATAGAAAACACAAAGAAAATTGAAAAAATAAATCCCATCACGATAGCAAAAATCGCACGTCCCATACCTCGCTTTTTTTCATTTCGACGAATATCAATAACGGCTATAATCCCTGTTACTAAAGCAATCGGAGCTGGAAAAATTAAAATAGCAAATAACCCGAAATACCCGGCTATGAGAGCCCATAAAGAGCGACCCACCGGAAGCAACATCCTCATGCCTGCATCCTCTTCAATCCGATACGTGGTTTGAGGTGGAGTACTGAGAAATTGTATGACTTCGCCGCATTGGATGCAGCGATAATTATTATCGTCGTTCTGTGTACCACAAGAGCGGCAATACATTAGGAATCTCCAGAAAAACTCTGCCTTATATTTCGGGAAATTATGTCCTGATCCAGAAGTTTTCTTGTGAAAAAACATCAATCAGACTCGATGATCTGTTTTTTTATACCAAAAGTGGGGTATTTCCCCTTTCCAAGAGCCGCTTGCAAAAGCTGAGTCGCCCGATAAGATGGTGGGATGGGAAAAAAGCAGGCAAAAAAAGGCGCTGCTGAGACGCCACAGGTTAAGAATAAGAAAGCCTATCTCAACTATGAACTGGTCGAGAAGGTCGAGGCTGGTGTTGCCCTTCTGGGCACCGAGGTAAAAAGCCTCAGAAACCGAGGAGGCGACCTGGATGGCTCCTATGCCCGTATCATCGGCGGAGAAATCTGGTTGGTCGGATGTAAGATTTCTCCCTATGCCATGGCCTCGGTGAACCATGATCCGGAACGTAAGCGTAAACTGTTGCTTCGAAAATCCCAGATTCACAAAATTGAATCCAAGCTTATGCAGCGGGGTTTTACGCTGGTGCCTCTGCGGATCTATTTCAACAGCCGAGGCCTGGCCAAGGTCGAACTGGCCCTGGTCCGCGGGAAACGCCAGTACGATAAACGCTCCAAGCTCCAGAAAGAACAGCAAAAACGCGATTTGCAGCGGGACCTGAAACGATACCGAAAATAGAGAGGAACACAATGGGCGAAAAAGAACAGGAAAAGAAAATTATTGTCGACGAAGACTGGAAGAGTCAGGCCCAGCGCGAAAAGGAAACTCTGACTTCCGAACAGAAAGTCCAACATGAAGAAGGGCAAGAGGAAGAGGCGTCGTCGCTCCCTCCCGCCGATCTGAGCGCACTTGTCAGTATGCTAGCCACGCAGGCCATGTTTTCTCTTGGGCTGATCCACGAAAAAGGATCTGAGCCCCCCAAGCCGGACTTTACCATGGCCAAATTTAACATTGATATGCTGGACGTCATTGCGGAAAAAACGAAAGGTAATTTGACCGAAGAAGAAGACAGCCTTTTACAGGGCACACTGGCTCAGTTGCGGATGGCTTTTGTACAGATGGCCGGATAGGGGGCGGTATTGAGCAATATTCTCGATCAGATCATCACCGATAAACGCATTGAAGTCGAGCAGCGAAAGGCGCTGATCCCTCTGGATCAGATGAGAACCCGCTGCAGGGATCTGCCCAAGTGCCGCAACTTTCACAAGGCGGTTACCAAACCCAATCCACGCGGTCTCAATGTGATTGCCGAAGTTAAAAAGGCTTCTCCTTCGGCGGGCCTGATCCGACCGGATTTTGATCCTGTTCACATCGCTCAAACGTATCAGCATTGCGGGGCCGATGCGATCAGTGTTGTAACGGATGAAAAGTATTTTCAGGGCCGGCTCGAATTTCTTACACAGGTCAAACAGGCCGTTGCCTTACCGGTACTTCGTAAAGATTTTATCATCGATCCCTATCAGGTCTATGAAGCCCGCATGGCCGGCGCTGATGCGATTTTGCTCATTGCCGAGGCCCTTAAACCGGGCGAATTGATGGATTTACAGATTCTTGCCAACCAGCTTACGTTAACAGTTCTTTTAGAGGTACATAGCCCTGATACACTGTTGACTATGCGAAGTGTGATCGGATTTCCACAGAAACACTATAGTGTGCTGGGCATCAACAATCGGGATCTGACCACGATGAAAGTGGATCTCAATACGACATCGCGCCTGGCCGACATGGTGGAGGATACATCGCATCTGGTGGCCGAAAGTGGCATCAAGACGCGAGCGGATGTGGAGAAACTCATTCGAGTTGGTGTCGATGCGGTTTTGATCGGCCAGACTCTGTGCGAAAGCGAGAGCATCGAAGACAAGTTCCGGGAATTGTTCGGGTAAGGTGCTGTGGAGGTCGTATTATACCTGATCATTGGTTTTACGATGGGGCTCGGCGGCGGCTTGGTCGGCATCGGCGGTTCGATCATCATGATTCCGTTGATGGTCCTGTGTACGGATACGAACCAGCACGTGATTCAAGCGGCCGCTATGTTGTGTAATGTGGCGGTTGGATTGTCGTCGTGTATTGCCCATCTTCGTGTCGGTTCGATCCTGCCGACTATGATCAAATGGTTGATTCCGGCAGCGTTAGTGTCTGTTCTCCTGGGTGTGGCGTTCAGTAACAGCCGGATATTTGAAGGCCGCGAAAGCTATCTTCTGGCCCGCCTTTTCGGTGGTTACCTGGTCTATGTGGCGCTGTATAATGCATTCCATCTTTATCGATACAGAAAAAGACTTCAGAACGAGGAGATTAATGAGGCCACTCTGCAGATTACACCCATTCGATCCCTGGCCATTGGGAGCATTACCGGTTTTGCGGCAGGATTGCTGGGCATCGGTGCAGGGACTGTCGCCACACCGATGCAGCAACTTTTGCTGGGAATGCCGATCCGACGAGCTATGAGCAACTCGGCGGCAGCCATGGTTTTAATGGCGTTCGTAGGCGCAGTCTATAAAAACCTGACCCTCTTTGAACACGGCTTTACACTCCGTGATTCATTCGGCATCGCTGT
Organism: Sedimentisphaerales bacterium; assembly: GCA_016926155.1. GTDB lineage: Bacteria > Planctomycetota > Phycisphaerae > Sedimentisphaerales > Anaerohalosphaeraceae > JAFGGE01. Next base: position 24,795 of record JAFGPC010000115.1, on the reverse strand, counting down.
GTTCGTCTTTCCCGCGGCACTGATCGGGGGATATATCGGGGGATTTCTGATGCATAAGCTGCCTCAGAATCTTGTTCGGGCCGTCTTCATCATCATCCTTTTCCTCGCGGCCGCAAAGCTCCTCACGGTTCAACCTGTCCCCATTGAATAATCATCGCAACAAACACTGTATTTCAGTCAAGATGACGTATCCGGATCGGCTTGAATCAAGTTTTCATTGACGGCGACAACATAGGTACAGACCAGATCGCCCGTGACATTGTTCATGGTTTCGAACATATCCAGGATGGGATTAATTCCCAGAGCCAGAGCCACAATAAAGGATACCTGTTCGGCGGTTAGCCCCATGGTTTCCAGGATTAAAAAAAGCAACATCAGGCTTCCGCCTGGAACTCCGCCCGCTCCAATCGAGGATAAAACAGTTGTCATTACCAGTAAGACCAGCGTACCTGTACTCAGTTGAATTCCAAAAAGGTTGGCGGCCAGGACGGCGAACATGGGTAGATGTACGCAAACTCCGTCCATATTAATCGTCGCTCCGAGGGGAAGAGAAAAGCCGGCCAGTTCATTGTGGATCTTCAATTCCTGTTCGGCTGTTTGCAGGGAGACCGGAAGGGTGGCTGCGCTGCTGCGGGTGATAAAGGCCATAATCATCGGCTTGCGTAAGGACTTGAAAACAGGAACCGGATTACGGCCAGTCACGATCCATAGCAGCGTCGGATACATGAGGAACACCATCACCGAGATACCCAGGACCACACCGACTGTTACGCTCACGTAGGGCCCTGCGATTGATGGGCCGTACTTCCCGAAATTGGTGATGGTCAGGGCCAGCACGCCGATCGGAGCATACTCCAAGACCCATTCCACTACAGTGAACATCGCTTCGCGACAGGCTTCCAGAAGATCGGCCAATTGTTCCAACCGTGATACAGCTTGGGCCTGACGCCGTTCGATGGTTACACGGATAGCCAGTCCGAACAGGATGGCGAAAGTAATGATAGGGAGAAAATTACCTGCAGCCAGGGCTTCAAAGGGATTCCGGAACAGGCCAAGCAAAATGCCGGACAATACACCGGAAGTTTCGGAAGGAAGCGTTGACTGTGCCATCTGGACCTGCTCGGAATCGATCAGATGACGCCATGATTCTGTATTACTGCGGCCGGGATTCACAAACAGGGCAATAACTGTGCCCATAACCGCTGCCAGCACCGAACAAGCAAGATACCATAAGACGGTCTTAAGTCCGATCCGCCCCATGCGACGAATAGGCAAGCTGGCCGCCCCAACCACCAGCGAAAAAAAGATGATCGGTACGACAATCATCTTCAGCATATGCACAAATACCTGTCCGAATGGAAGGAGGCAAGAGATGATTTTTCCCACCAACGGCGCCTGTTGCGATTCGCCTTGTTGGGAAATATGCCAGAACAAAACGCCTACAAGAGATCCGATAACAAAACAGACAAGGATCCGCAGCAATAGCGAGGTCTTGAAATATAATCCAAATAATTGGCGCATATTAAAGCTCCTTCCATTGTCAGAGGAATCATAGAATTGAACAATATACGCACGATATGGATTTATGCAATTGATTCCACGGGGTTTTCAATTGGTGGATTATAGCAGGTCTGCCAAATCACCGTTAACCGTGATGATATCACCCGGATGAGGCAATACGACAGGAATATTCATATCAATATCCTGGAACCGGACGCAAAGGATGTGTTCTCCGGGTGGCACATCCAAAATGCCGTACCATCCCGAACCGTCGGTATAGGTCTGGGTCTGGGGTAATCCTACGACCTCCACTGTCGCATGATCCACAGGTACTCCATTGTCGGTAATGTTTCCTTCGAGAATTCCCGTCGTCGGATGGGTTTTCCATTCCGGTTTGGGCGGATCAACCCATTCCGGAAAGACCTGGTTTTTTAGTTCCCGGTAAAAATCCGCACGGTTCTCGCCGGCTTCATTTCGGCTGACCTCGCTATACCAGTCATAAATATTCAGGCCTGCGGCGTTCTGACTTCTGGCCCAGAGCAGTTGATCGATGGCATCCTGTACATTGAGCTGCAGATAAGCCCCGGTGGAAAGAATACTTCCCCGTTTGTCGTCATTATCCAGGGACAGGTTGCACCAGCCCTGATGGCGCTCGGGATTGGATATCGGGGCACAAGGTTCATATGAGCAGGACTGACAAACATAGCCCATGAGCGTGTTGTAGTCGATAATACCTGCCTGCAACCAGCCGACCCAGTCCTGGAAAACCGAAACATAAGCCGCCGAATGCTCAAAGTCATTAAAAGCACATCCCCAATTGATCGTATCCGTCGTCAGAACCACCCAGGGATTGACCATAAGCGACTTGATGTAGATCTTCTTGACCTCCAGAGTCACGCACTCTCTCCGCCAATCACACCAGTCGGGATCGGAGGGAGATGGCGTTCCTATCTCTCCATAGACGGCATTAAATCGGGCGACGCTTACAGGATTATACCCCCAGGTGCTCCCCGGGTATCGAATATAATCCAGGTTGATCCCGTCAATATCGTAATTTTGCAGACAATCCAGAATAACAGCCACGTTCCAGTCAACCGCACCGGGATGACCGGGATCGATATAACGGCCGTTATCGGCTATCTCATTGCCATTGACATCAAGCATTACATACTCTGGATGTTGTAAAAGGACATGCATGGGATCGAGATCTTCCAGTTTACTGATGCGGTGAGCGACAAACCATGCATGCACTTCTACATAGGGCTTTTCGTCGGAGGTGTCGTGGGCGATATCGATCAGATAGCCCAGCGGATCAAAGGATGGACCGCCACTGATCCATTCTTCGATCCGTGGTTCTATGTTTGAGTTATACGCTGCATCGCCAGTCTTGCGAACTTCAACGATGACCGTGTTGATATTGTTATCCCGACAGGTTTGTATTAATTCGTCGGCTTCCGATGTGTTCATGAAACTTGGATTCCAGTACCAGGAATCGACCCAGATGCAGCGATATTCGCCCGGTGGACCAATCAGCCAATAATCCGCCAAAATCGCAAAATCGGTCATATTGATTCCATCGGAACCATCAAAATCGGCTGAATTCGGGGGTGTCTCCGGCGGAGTGGATAATCCAAGGATCTCGTCTTCCGTTAATGCCCTTGTATAAATCCGCACATCGTCGATCATGCCGTCCCAGAAGGTATAATCGGCCCGGGTCTTGCCCGCACCGATATAGAGACCGCCGTTACACCATTGCAGATTGGCAATGGGCTGCTCGTCATGGGCGACTTCCTGCCCATCCACATAAAGGAAACGATGGAAACCATCCCACACTACGCCTACATGATGCCAGTCGCCATCGGTAATAGTAGTCTGGCTTTTCAAAATCGTGGCCCCATCCGTTAGACGCGTAATCAAATGTCCGTCAATGGTATCGATTTGCAGCCATTCCCTTCCCACACCCACACCGTCAAGCTGGGTAAGGATAACCTCCCGGTTATACCCGCCTTTGATCCAGGCAAAGGCGCTGAAAGGACCATCGGCGGGATTCAAGACAAAATCCACGGAAAGATAATCGTTGAGGCCGTCCAGTTGAATGGCTCCCGAGATAATACCATCGTCCGGCTGCCAGAGTGGGCTGTTCTGTAATTGAGCCGTAAAGCCATAACCGGAGCTGTCGTAAGCCCAGAACCCTTCGGTTTCATTCAAATCCCAATGAGCCAGCAGTCCTTCCGTGGTATAGTCCGGACTCTGGAGCCATTGATCGACCAGGATTGCAAAATCTGCCATATCTACCTGACAATCTCCGCTCAAGTCGGGTACGGGACAATCCGCGGCGCACGTCAGACCAATGGCGCAGAACAACATCACAAGGAGAGCCGATTGGGCCATTCTTACGATGTTACGTTTTGTCTGCACTCTCATCCCGTACCCCCCATGGCTTCTTGAAACAATGTCGGGACAGGTTTTGTCCCGCCCCGACATGTTCTTATTCAAGAACGAACCAACTGTCCGTTCAATTTTTAATTCGCGATTCAGGTCGATTACCGTCTGCGGCGCAGCATTATCGCTCCAACGCCCAACAAGAGCATTGTGGCCGGCTCTGGAACGCCTTTTACCCAGAAACTCAACGAGCTGTCAGACGCGAAGTCGATCGCCGTATTGGGCAGATTTGGGGCGGCATACGATGTCAGCCGCAGCCAACGTGCAGCGTCGTCGTCCATAAACTGGAACTCGACGCGATAGGAGGCATCCCCTGCATATCCGCCGCTGATGTCCACGCCGGAGTAGTTTGAGCCCGTAAGATTACCGGATGTGGAGCCGGAGAAGCCGGGATGCCGGAATATTACTTCCTGATCGGCATCATAACCCTCGAAGCCGGTAATGAGCACATCACCGGCAGCGGCGGTTGTGTTGACGACATCATCGATCCACAGTGTAATCGGCGCGGTCACCCCGTCTATGTTGCGAATCCGTATGTGTTCGAGTGTGCCCCGGGTTCCATCGAGCACGCCATTGGCCGTGCCCCCCGCAAAAGCCGTTACACCGGCAGAGCCGAAATCGAAGGTAAACTGCTGCCACGTCCCATCGAGCGTCAGGCTCTGACCATCCAGATCGATCCACTCGATACCACCTGAGGCGCCGCCATTGCCCCCGATCGGTTCGGTCGTACCGGTCTCGCGTATGCCGAGAGAGATGCCCAATACGCCTGCGGCGGCTTCTTGAACTACCACTCCAGCCATCCCGATGATCAGCAATAGTAGAACCATACCTTTGAATACATTCATCTTGCTTCCTCCGAAAAAAGTTTTCAATATTTTTTCATCTTAATCCCAGAGAATGACTAACGCAAGTCATCACACCCTTCGGCATAAGGTTGAGTACAGGTCAGCCACGACTCGGCAAACAGGGCAAAGTCAGACAGATTGACGACACAGTCCTCGTCTAGATCCAATTCCTGGAATCCCCAGGCGCCGCATTCATCATCCTCGATTGTCACGATCAGATCGTCCACTTCCAGCCCATCATAACCACCGTCAAAGCTGCTGACGGCATGTGAAATTGTACCTGTATGCACGTATTCGAGAACATCATCCTGGATAGCGCCAACGGTTACGACCTGAGGCTGATCCCAATTGTTTTGTGTAAAGATCAGCGTTGCTGATGATCCCGGACCGGCTCCGGTATCCACGGTGACCTGTTCGTCGGCCATGATCGTGACTGTTACCGGATCGGTGGGCGGGAATAATAACCAGACAAGATAGGTGTCCATATCACCCGCTTCACTTACAACCGTTGAACCGTCCGTTTCACTGATTCGTACATCGGGTGCTTCATTATCAGTGATGTGTACTTCGACATAGCCCGCAAATCCATTCTTAAATGCCGGATCTCCCGCACCGCTGCCGTCAATGCTGTTGGCATCGCAGCCGTTACGGATCAGGACCGTATGATCGTATTCGACTAGTAGGTCATCCACTGCCGTAACGGTAATCTCCTGTGGTACATCCCAGTCATCGGGGGTAAAAGTCAGGACCACTGGTTCGCCGGGTTGCATATCATTCAGAAAGAGGTTGTTCGGATCGTAAGGTTGCGCGGTGATATAAACCAATGAAGTAGGTTGTTGATCCAACACCACAGTATAGCTGTCTGATGGCCCGCCCTCTTCAATATTTGTCGAGCCATCGCTTTCAGTGATCGTGACTGGCGCCAGAATCGGTTCTGTTGCCTCCCACATGACACCGTGACTCCGCATCGACACACCTGTGTTAGGGCTATCTGTCACTTGTCTGATAGTATATGTCTGTCCGTTAGTAAGCTCAATACCCTCGGCGATCAATAACCATAAGTTGTTTCCATTTGCGTTGTTCCCGTTCATGTCAATCCCGGAGTTGACGACGTCCTCCCCATCGTTGGTAACGGTGATGGTACAGGTAGTCCCGACGTTGGTGCTATTAGGCCAGGTAATGTACACATTGTAGAAACCCGTTTCTCCTCCGATCATGCCGGTTGAGGCATTACCATTTCCGAAATCTGTTCCTTCTGCAGGTGAATAGTTATCCTGATCGACCCCCGGTGTATAGGAGTAGATGTATTCATCAGTGCCAAGACCCTCGCTATAAGTTCCACTAAAAATACTTTTACTTGCGGTCGTACCTGCGGCCCGACTCCAAACGCTCTCCTTTCCTCCTCCTTCAAAATTCTCATTTGCCAGGCCGGAAGAATGCGCCTCGACGATGAACGCTGCCGGCGCTTGCGCTGCCATCAGGAGAAAAATTCCGCAAACGAAAAATGCAATACATCTTTTGATTTTCATGATTCGCCGCCTCCATAATTTAAAAATATCTCTTATACCTACACCTTGTAAGCAGTCTTTTACATAGGGAAAAATCGATATGCCCAAATCCGATTAAAATATGCTTCAAATGCTCCTCCGAAATTTACAGGTTCACCCGGCTTACCCGAGAGGCCTCCCTGCCGATGCCATAACCCCTCCATTATGCCTGATAGAAGGGTTTTTGTCAATCCCATAAACCCTATTTTGACACAGATTTGACCGCCAAAGGCTAACTCTTTTCAAGTTAAGTGTTTACGTCAAATTGACGAAAACAGGTCCGTCAAAGGAGTGTCTTCGTTTCCGGTTAATTTAGGATTTCATTCAGGGACCGCCAGGGGATCCGGAGGAAAGCCCTAAGTTCTTATGTGACAAGGATATAATCTCACTTTTCAGAATTGATACAAACATTCCTGCAACGAGGATCGCTTTCTTTTTAGGGCAGAAGGGCAGAGTTTTCAGGGACTCTAAAAAGCAGATATATCTGATGGACCAGGAAACGTCCAAGTGGAGAAAGACAGTGAGGCAGAGCATAATCAGTTTATATGTGTTGGCTGCTTTAATCGTTTCGACAGCTTTTCCTCCTTTTAGCCAGGGAGCAATTACTGTCCGTGTACTCGAACCGGACGGGATCCGGACATACTCCGGTCATGACATCATGGTCGGCACCGGCCTTCAATTTCTGGTCCAATCCGATACGGCCGATCTCTGGAGTGGAGGGCTGTTTATCCCGGATAGCGCCAGGGATTACGGAATGCTGAGCGGCAGGGACCCGGATCCGGCCGACCGGGACTGGTCCGATTCTCATTTACAAGCGGCAGGCCAATACGCCCTGGTTCTGGACTGGCAGGACTCTGAAATGAGCGGCTATGATCTCTATACGTCCGATTGTAATTCCGTCACGCCCGGTGACTGGTTTATCCTGGATTATACCGCCACCCAAGCCGGTCATTCTTCCGTTCATCTCTACGATCATAGTTATAGTTGGGATGAGCCTGATCCGAACAGCAGCTTTCCCTTTATTCAGGTCGCAACACGAGACTTCAACCAGGACGACAAAGTGGATTTAACGGATTTCTATCAGCTTGCCGTTGATTATCAATCCCAATCCAGCACAGATCCCAATCAACAGAAGGTTACCGATCTTGATTCGGATGGGGATGTGGATGTCGACGATGCGGTGATGTTTGTTGATTTCTGGCTGTGGGGCACCGGCGGCTGGAATCCAAATCTTCCGATCACCGATCCCAATGTAATCTACTGTGTGACCGATGCAAATGACGTTTCGGAATTAACCTTGCTTGTTGGCCAGACGGTAACTCTGTATGTGGATATAGAGACGTTGGAAAGAGATGTACGTGTCTTCTATGTCGAGGTTGATCTATCCGATCCAAGTCTCGGTTCTATCGATAATCGTGCGTACGATTACACAAATCCGGATTCCTCAACCGCTCGGATCATTGCCCTGCCAAGTCATAGCTTTGACTATATTCATCCGGGATCGCAACAAACTGAGGGAATCGATTTTGCCGCTGGATGTTTCGACGGGGCGTATACAGACGGCCATCTTGCCCGTTTTGAGTATACCGCAGAGGAGCCAGGCGATATGGTTCTTTCAGTGACCGATCACCGTCGTCCACCGGCCAGGACCCTGAAGCCATTAATCATTCATCAGGTCGATCCCAATGACTTACAAAGCAGTGTGTTATTTCTGCGTGGATCCGGTCTGCGACAATGTCCACCTGGACTTCGAATTGTACCGGAAGAGATTCGTCGGTCAGTTATATCGATGAACACACCGGCCTGGAGTCGAAAATGGACGCATGAATCTTTTATTGAGAAGAAAAAGATATCATATCTGAACGTATGATAATTGATTCGAAAAATAGATATGTTTGATTTTCATATCTGAAAGGAGATTCTTTCGTGGATTCACGTATTATTTTTATTATTTTGTTTGTTTTCACGTTTTCCACTTTCTCCTTTGCCGACCGGCAGTTGAATACAACGGAATCCTTGGAATTGATTCGGCATTTGGCGGATAACAATCGAGGCGGCTGGCTCATACAAGGCGCTCTGACAGCCCAACACCTGGTCTATCATGCCTCTGATGGAATTGTTATCCAGTCCAGTGAAGTAGTTCGATGTGATGGAGACCACTTCTTACGCGAAGTTCAAATCACAGAACACAATGCGCCAAGGAAAGGCTCTCTTCAGGCAAGCCAAGGTATTGTTGTTGATGCGGAAAACATGAAATTGAATCAGCATCGAATCTTTTCCTGGGACGGCAAGAAATACTCCTGCTATTATCCTGATGCAAAGTATGCGGATATCTGCGAAACCGTTTTGACGCCTGCGGATATTGATAAAGGCGTCCTGGTTGCCGGATATGTTCCCTGGGGGCAGGGATTGTATTCGATGGAGCGATTGTCTGCTTTAAAGATCTCGGTATGGGAAAGAGAAGAAGACAAGAACTATTTTCTGGAAATACGAATCGATACGCCCGAATCGGCCGCCATCCTGATACGATTGGATCCGGAGAGAAACTATTCGGTGCTTCGTTTTGAAATGCTCCAAAATGAGAAATCGACGATGGTGCAGCGATATGAAGGGTATCAATATCTTTCGAATAGCTGGATTCCACGAACGATTACCATCGAGCGCTATAACATATTGGTGGATCCGCCCGGACTGGTTTCCTATGAGGACTGGAATATTACCATTTCCAAAGACAGATCGATTGAAATGAAATCCATCCAGCCCGTTCTTTCGGATGGCACGCTTGTCCGTTACAAACCCTCTTCTTTAGAAAAGCGACTCTGGTATCAACACAATAATTCGACGGATATGGCCGGTTTGCTTGCGGAAAAACTTTTCACATCAGGAATGGATCCAAAATCGTCTAATTGTGCCACTCTGGCAGGGAGTTATATCGCTCATCAGTTTAACATCGATACACTCCCTTATAACCCGGATGTCTGGGATAAAGGGGAAAATACGAGTTTGTTGAGCCTGAAAGCTTCAATGGAGAAATTCGGATTAACCGCCACTCCGGTAAAGACCGATATCGAAGCGCTGCGTACGTGGAAGGAAGGGCGTGTCATTCTACATTTGACGGAATCGCTTCATTATGTGGTTCTGGATCGGATCGAGGGAGATTATGCCTGGATTATCGATTTGTCTTCTAATCAGTTTTACTACCGCCGACACATCGATACCTTGCGCCGACAATGGATGGATGGCGTAGCTTTAATTGTGACCGATCCGTCCCTGTCAACAGAGGTGGTTGTACCCCGTATTTCGGACGAAGAAGCTTCCAATATCCTCGGTTCTCAACAGGGAGGCGCCGGGTATTATGATTGTACGGACCTGATCCAACCTTTCGAGGTAATTCTGTGCCCGACGCCAATAGGAGGGGCAGGGGGGATCTGTGCAGGCCGATACTGGGAATTAGACGAGGTGTGGGGCTGCAAGCCCTCTTATGGCCCGAGTTCGTGCTATGGAACAGGTTTTCCTCGTGGTTATTACGCCGACTGTCGTAACGATCCCTTCGATCCTTTTCGCTGTATTAAGGGAGATGTATTTGCCCTGCGTCAGATTCGAGGGTGTGTACATGAAAATGAATAGCAACCGACTATCCCCATGAAGTTATAGATCGTTAAATAAATCATTTCCTTTGCCTTGACAGAACCGATCCGGCGCCATACAATAATTGTTTGGAGGGATATAAATCCAGATAAGTCACAGAGAGATCTAACGGATGAAAACCAACCGGTTATTACGGACGCTTCGATTGTTAACGGCTCTCCAATCGGCCCGGCGATTAAGCGTTCAGGATCTCATGCGGCTCGTTCGTGTAAGTCGAAGAACTCTTTTTCGTGACCTGGAAGCCCTGCGGATTGCGGGAATTCCCATCGAATATGATCATAATTCCAGGTCTTATATGATCGAAGAAGATTTTTTCCTGCCTCCCATGGCCTTTAGCGAACAGGAGGCGTTTGCAGTCCTAATGACCTTGCGGAGAATCTGCCCCAATCTGGACCTACCCTATCAAGCAGCTATCCTGTCGGCAGCGCTGAAACTCGAAAACAGCCTTCCTGCATGGCTGCGCCGCCAAACCATCACTGCATTGAGCCATATCTTCATACGCCCTGTTCCACGGCACCGGATAGAAGGATTTGATAGGATTTTTGCATGTTTTCAGGAGGCTGTGGTCAACCGTCGCACGGTCAATATCCAATACAGTAGAACGTCCGAGGGAGGTTTTGTCGGAATGGAACTGTGTCCGGTCCATCTGGTATTGAGCGATCAGCGATGGCATGTATTGGCAAAAAATCCCAGAAATCACGAAATTCATTGTCTTAGCCTTGATCGGATTCAATCTGTCGAACCGGCGGGTAAACGATTCCTGCTGGATCCTCGTTTTAGTGTAGTTGACCACCTGGGTAATGCCTGGTCGATCAGCCCAGAGGGAAAGTTGCATACCGTCCGATTGCGTTTTATGCCGGAGATCGCTACGGAGGTGATCTCCGTACAATGGCATCATTCTCAGAGAGTAAAACGAGAACCTGTCGGTTCGGCTATCCTGGAATTTCGAGTGGATGGATTAAATGAAATTCTGTGGTGGATACTTAGTTATGGAGATCTGGTGGAAGTATTGGCCCCAAAGGTTCTCCGGGACCGCGTATGTCAAATTGCAGCGCAAACCCTTGAAGCAAATCGTTAAAAATCCCTATCCCCTATAAGTGAATAATTGAACGTGATTCGGCATATAGCACAGCCTGTTGATCCGAATAAAGAACGTAGGAAGTCGTACTCCGGTCATTCTTCGTTTGCCTGTGGATTTTCTCTGATTGAGGTACTCGTTGTTATTACCATCTTGATCGTTCTATTGACAATTTCTGCCAATGTTCTTCGAGAGGTACAAGAACAAAGCAAGGCAGCTATTTGTGCAAGCCATGTAAGAGAATTGGGACGGGCTCTGATTGTGTATGCAGAATCTAATGAACGTTTTCCGTACGGGCTGGTTATTCTGGCGGGCAATCCCAATCCTCCCCCGGGCGGCGATGTCGGAACTACCACAGCCGACTTGATGGGATGGTGGTGGTTCCATTTGGTCGACGAAGAAATCGGCGGAGTGGAAAACCAGAAAGACAAACTCTTGCGCTGTCCGGCCAGGAAGGTGCAGGATATCGGAATAACGGACAATCTTCTTTGTGGTAATTACGGAATCAACCAGGCGATTGCCCGGTCATTTCGAGGAGATCGTTCCCTGGGGTTTGTCGGTGAACCCCTTCGTTCGGATGAGATCCCGCACATCTCTCGCAGCCTGCTTCTCGTAGACAGCGGGTATAGCCTCATTTCCTGGCGTGCTGTGGCTTCCTCTGAATACGTCCAATTTGACAATCCTTTTCGACTGGGAGCGTATTATCTTCCCGGCCTGAAATCCAATGGAAAGCGATCCATTCTTTCTGAACAAAGGCAAGACGCTCTTGGAGGACGCCATCCCAAACAAACCGTCAATGTGGGTTATGCCGACGGCAGTGTAAGCCGATGTAATGCAGAATCGCTCAAAGTCGAAAGAGAGGGGGAAGAAGAAAACCTCCGATTCATAAATCGAAGTCCGCTCTGGATGCCCTCATCGTCGGAAACACACTAAAAACCCCAGGCGGCAATCATATCTGTTAATTCAAGCGAGGTAGGATAGTGTAAGATTATGCTCGCAGTGCGTTCGGCCTGCTGCATTCCCGGAATTTGTTCCCACTGTTCCGTCTGCAGCGGTAATCCCTGTTCAGGATCGATATGGACACGCCAGGATCGCCGAACCTGCCCGGAAGCAAGCGGTTCCGTCCAGGTCAACGTAAAAAGTTCCGTTTGCGGTTCTTCAAGACTTTCCGTATTGGACAGGACTTGTTTCCACTCTGCTTCTTTGGGAACATCGGATATATTTTTAAAAGGCATGACGTACGAGATGGTATCAAGGCTGACGTGCAATTTTCTGGTGGCTTCTTCGCTTAAAGATTGCGTCGTCTCCAGGCCACTGATCCGGTCTTTTGTCCTTGTGATTGCGTTGTTAAGATCCTGCAAAACGATTTGATTTTTATTTCTGATGGCATAGATCTGTTCGGATTGGGAAACCAGGATTTCCTGAACGAGTTCTGTCTGATCGGGATTGTAGATTTGCAGGTAAACACAGTCGGCTTGTGACATGGTTTTATAAAGCGTTTCAAAATCCACTGCCCGGGCGCTCGGCAGGCTGGAAACGACTATATATGCGATGACGATAAAAATAGCCGCCGCCGCCAGAGACCGGAAAACCGTCCTCAACGGGTAAAAAGAATTCCCCTTCCCCTTCTCTTTCCCTGCTGTTTCTATGGGATACTCTTGCGGGGCGATGTCTGAGGAATCGGCACTATTTCGTATCTCCACATGCCAGGGGAGATCTTTTTCCGTGTGGTTGGCTGGGACATCCCTGAGTGTTATTCTGGTGATCAAACCGCTTGCCGGCTCTTCCAGTACTTGGTCAACGAGCGTGTGTAACGTCTGCATCTTGGCAATACAAGAGGCACATTGGCGTATATGATCGAGAAGGGCGGGTCGAAATTTGGCGTATTCATCACCGGAAGGCTCCATCCCATAAGGAAAACAATATTCGAACAGATCCTGATTGGAGACATTATCACAGACCGCATCGCGATCGGCCCATGAGGGGTTGTTTCTCGACCGGTCAAGGAATTGCTCTCGGTATTCATACAGACTTTGACGACAGCGAGTACAAACAGAGACATGTTTTAAAACTGCAGGCTCCTGTTTGTGAAATTGGAGCTCGGCAATCTCTTTTAAAGCGGGATGATTTTGTTCGCACTCTTGTTCTGCTGTTTCCGCCTCGGCGATCATCTGGCTCAAACGACATAATTGTCTCTGGTTCAGGTTCATGCATCGAATCTTCTCAAGGCAAGTTTTGCACGAATCACAATGGTCTATATGAATGGTGATCGGTGTGGGGACATGTACCCGCAGGGACGGATCGACCTGAGAAGGCAGAAACGGACGCACTTTCCGACAGGTCACCGATTTTCCGATATGAGCCATATGCAGTTCAAGATTGGTCATTAGGGCCACATGTTGTGGATTTCGGTCCGAGGAGAGTTCCGATGCCAGATTGCTTTTCAGTTTTTGAATCGCCCGTCGGCAATCCGGACAAGTCGAGAAATGAGCCTGCACTTCCTCCGGCACTTCCGAACGGTGATACAGGAAGTCATAGTAGAATTCCGCATAACGGGAACACAGAACCTTATTGTCCCATGCAATCATGATTCTACCTCAGGGGATTCAGACTCCCGACCCAATAATTCCCGCAATTTTCTTAACCCTACTGAAACAAAATGACTTATCGTACGAGGGCTTACCCCCATTGTCTCCGCTGTTTGTCCTGTTGTCAAGCCATAAGCATGACGAAGAATAACCGCCTGAGCTTGCCGGGGATGCAGCAATTTTCGGATCATATCAAACATTCGTGCTGTTTCTTCAATATTAATCAACCTCTCTAGCGGATCGGAATGCAAATCGTTTATTTCAGGCTGCTCGGCCGCTTCGGTCATCAGTCGCCTTTGCCGGTTAGTTTGCCGATCCGCATCCCGAATATCGTTCAATACGGCTCTGTACAGATAGCGACGAGATATCTTCTCCTTTGGGATCGGGCGATTTACAAGAGAAAGATAAAATCGCTGGTAGAATTCATCAATCTCGTTAGGATCCCTGACATTGCACTCAACTACATTTCTTATAAACGGTCCATGCTGGGCCAGAATTTCTGTCGCCGCCTCAACTCGAGCATATACCTCAGGTTGACTTACTTCCAAGGACCGCATCAGGCAACCCATCCATCACGCACTTATCATCGTGATCATACCCAACCGGAATCCATCTATGGTTCAGGTACATTCGCCAATCCGCATCCCTGCTTATGAGCTAAAACACAATGGTTGTATAACGTACAACTCCGATAGGAATAAAAACTTAAGTATATCAAAACAAACACTCATATTCAAGGGGATAGCTTTATTTAATTGCACATTACAGCGTATGAATACCAATAAATGTGTATATAAGGAGGGGCCATATAAAGTCTGTAAGCTACTGTATTATAAAAACTTCCGTGCCGGCCGTTCGTATAACATGCTCCGGATTGTTTGAAGAGATAAGCATAGCCTCGGTCTCAGGAATGCCTTCGATCAGTTGGAGGCCTTTTTCCATGCCCAGGACAGTTACGGCAGTTGCCAGAGCATCCGCATCGACGGCCTTCGGAGCGAGAATTGTTACACTGCTGAGGCCTGCAGCCGAATCACGCGTGGAAGGATTAATAATGTGACTGTGTTTTTGCTGTCCGACGAGAACAAAACGACGATAATTACCGCTGGTTGCCACTGCCATGTCGTTGAGTCCCAGTTTCAGAAGAATATCCTCTTCGTTTTGAGGATCCTGAAGGCCGATGGTCCAATGTTTCTTGCCTGGTGGCGGAGTGCCAAAACACCGTACGTCTCCACCGATATCCACCAGTCCTCCCGGAATCCCGGCTTCACGCATCACTTGCACAGCCCGGTCTATGGCGTAACCCTTGGCGATTCCTCCCAGGTCCAGCCGCATCCCTTCGACGGCAAAGGCGACCGTCTTTCTGGCCGGATCAAGGACGAGCTTGTCAAAGCCGACCCTGGCTCGAGCTGTCGCCAGTTCTTCCTCCGAAGGTTGCTGCTGCATGTTACCAGCCTTACGCCACAGATCCACAAGCGGTCCGATAGTAATGTCAAAGGCTCCATCCGTGCGTTTGCTGTAGTCCAGACTGGTTTCGATCAATTGATACAGTTCCTCGCTGACAGCAACAGGTTTTTCAAAAGCCGATCTGTTTACCACAGACAATTCCGATTCGGATTTATAATCGCTCATGAGGCCGTCGACTCGGATGCACTCCTGCAATGCGGCGTCAAAGCATCGCCGGACCGTTTGCTCATCTGTGGTGACGACAACAAAGTGTGCGAATGTCCCCATCACTTCGGTAAAACCGCTGTCATACATGGCAGGGGTGTTTTCCTGTTCCCGGCAGGACAATCCAACCAGACCGACAAGGCTCAACAAGTAGAGAATTATAATCTTTTTTTTCATGGCCTTATTGTATTGCGTATGAGGATTTATTTCAATGGATTGCCTGTTCCGCTATAATACGTCCATGAAAAACAAACAGCCAGGAATAGTTGACGAGCTGGTCCGGCGACGGTTTTTGCCGTTTGTACGTCGGCCGGGCCGGTATATCGGCGGGGAAGTGAACCAAATCCAAAAAGATCTGAGCCATTGCGATGTTCGTATCGCATTGTGTTTCCCCGATGTGTATGAAATCGGCATGAGCTATACAGGCATGTCCATTCTTTACGGTGTGTTGAACCGGATGGAAGGAGTGGCTGCAGAACGGGTATTTGCCCCGTGGACCGATGCCGAGGAGGTGATGCGGCGGGAAGAGATTCCCCTGTTCAGTCTGGAATCCCGGGCGGTAGTGGGCGATTTTGACATGATCGGCTTTAGCCTGACCAATGAGCTTTGCTACACGACAATGCTGAATATGATCGATCTGGCTGGGATTCCGCTTCGCTCCGTCGACCGAGGACAAGAGGATTCAATCATCGTGGCCGGAGGACAGGCCGCCAATTGCTGCGAGCCGGTGGCGCCGTTTGTCGATCTGTTTGTCCTGGGAGAAGCGGAGGATGAGGCGGCACGGCTGGTACGGCTGTATCGCAAGTGTCAGGCCGCCGACTTATCTCGGAGAGATTTTCTCGTCGAGGCGGCCAGATTGTCCGAGTCGGTCTATGTGCCGGCGCTGTATACGTTTGAATACGAAAAGGATCGAATCAAAGACTTTCGATCTCTGGTATCGCAGGTTCCAATGCGACTGGCCAATGCCATTGTGCAGAATTTCGATGCAGCTCCGGTGCCCGATAAGCCTATCGTACCGTTTGTCCAGGCGGTACATGAACGAGCCGGCATCGAGGTCATGCGGGGCTGTCCGGGACGATGTCGGTTCTGTCAGGCCAGCTTCTGTCGGCGACCGATCCGGTTTCGCAGTGTGAATCGTATTGTTGAGATTGCCGAGGCCCAGATAGCAGCTACGGGATTCGATACGATTGGATTGTTAAGTCTTTCGACCGCGGACTATCCGGATCTGGAGGAATTGGTCGATACCCTGAACGCCCGTTTTGCGCCGCACCATATCGGATTGTCTCTGCCGAGTCTGAAGGTGCAGACCCAGTTGAAGCTTCTGCCTAAAATGGTCAGCACTGTTCGAAAGGCGGGATTGACGATTGCCGTCGAAGCCGCCAGTGAGAGACTGCGGCAGGTCATCAATAAACCGATCAGTAATGAGGACCTGAAAGAGGGAATCCGGGCGGCGTTCGAAGCGGGATTTCGAAAGGTCAAGCTCTACTTCATGGTGGGCCTTCCGGGAGAGGCCGAGGATGATATTCTGGGGATTGTCGATTTGGCTCATGAGATCAGTGGATTGCGGCGGGGCATCGACGGGAAATTTGCCGAGGTCAATGCCGCCGTGAGCTGGCTGGTGCCCAAGCCGCATACACCTTTCGGCTGGTTGGGTCAGCAGAGCCAGACCTACTTTGAAAATGCCCGACGGATTCTGCTGGATCGAAAAAAGGAGCTTCGGGCCAGGTACGTTCACCTGAAATTTCACAACATTGCCATGAGCGTCCTGGAATCCGCCATAGGCAAAGGCGACCGGCGGCTGGCCGATGTGATCGAGACAGCCTGGCGAAGCGGAGCTCGATTTGACCTGTGGGATGAATGTTTCGACATGGATCGCTGGAAACAGGCATTCGCCTCGCATGGTCTGGACCTGAACGCGGCAGCCCAGCGAAGCTTTTCAACGGAAGATTATCTGCCTTGGCAGCACCTCGGCGGTCCCTCAATTGACTCCCTGCTTGAGCATTATCAGCAGGCTCTTGAACAGGCCGCTCAATCATCCGCAGATATATAATGATCCAGAAAAAGAGCCGATAGCAGTTCAAACCATCGGCTCTTCCTGTTTGTACCAGGTTTAGCTCTTCTTATTTCAGTTCATCGTCGATCCA
This sequence comes from Sedimentisphaerales bacterium, assembly GCA_016926155.1. Classification (GTDB taxonomy): domain Bacteria; phylum Planctomycetota; class Phycisphaerae; order Sedimentisphaerales; family Anaerohalosphaeraceae; genus JAFGGE01. The sequence continues at coordinate 7,335 of JAFGPC010000115.1, read as the reverse complement.
GCCCAGCAGTTCCTTCAGATCGTCCAGGGTAATATCGCCCATGTGTGCGATCCGGAAGGTCAGGTCTTTGATCTTGCCATATCCATTGCCGAATACTGTGTTGTGTTTTTCCTGCAGAGCCTTGATCACCTCACCGACCTTGATCTCCCGGGTGTTCTTGACGGCCGTCAGCGTATTCGAGGCATACGGCTCGGGAGCGAACAGGGCGAAATTCTCTTTGGCCCATCCGCGGACAAACTCGGCCATCTTCTTATGCCGTTCCCAGACGTTCTCCATACCTTCCTTCAATAGGCGCCCGCATTGGTAATGCAACGCCATGATATGCGGAATCACCGGTGTCGTCGGGGTCTGGTTCTTGGCATCGCTTTTGGCGAACTGTTGGAAGTCGAAATAGTAGCCTCGGTTGGGCACGGTCTTACTCTTTTCCATCAGTCGATTGCTGACGGCAAAGACAGCCAGTCCCGGCGGGATAGCAAAAGCCTTTTGCACCGAGGCGAAGACCACATCCCAGCCCAGTTGATCGAAATGCAACGGCAGGCCGACCATACCGCTGACCGCATCGACAAAGATCAGTATATCCGGGTATTTGTCCCGCAGCATCTCGCTGATCTCATAGACCGGATTGGTCAATCCGGTGCTGGTTTCGTTGTAAACCATGGTCACGGCGGCATACTTGCCCTCGGCCAGCTTTTTATCGACCATTTCCGGTGTGATTGCCTGCCCCCATTCCACTTTGAGCTCTTCGACCTGCCGTCCGCAGGCACGAGCTACGTCGGCATATTTATCGCTGAACGCCCCGCACATGGTGCATAGAACAGTCTCGTCCATTTTCACGCCGTTGAGGATGCTTCCTTCCCAGACACCCGAAGCCGACGAAGTACTCAAAAAAACATTTTGCTGCGTGTATAAAATCTCCTTGAGCATACCAACGGTTTCGCTGTGCAACTGCGAATACTCCTTACCTCGGTGGCCGAGGGTCGGGCGCGACAGTTGCTCCAGAACCTCCGGCAAAACGTGTACCGGTCCGGGTATGAACAACTTCGGAGGGTTCTTCCAATCTGTCATTTTGTGCCACTCCTAAATTATAAAGGTAAATAAAAGGTCGGCCACGACAGGCCGATTCCGTTCTCTATAGTTTATGAAGGACTAGCCCTGTGTAAATCTTCGGATAGAAAAAAGTCGATTTCTGAGGCATTTTCTCTCCCGCGGCCGCTACGGCTTTAACCTGTTCGATCCGTGTGGGATTCATGAAAAAGACCGCCTGGCTGGATTTGTCATCCACCCGTGCGACGGATTTCTCTATCGCGTCACCCAAATCCTTGATATACTCCAGATGGCTTTCGTCGGCCAGTTGCTGGTCTCCGATGTTCAACACGTTTTCGAGGATCAGTTTATGCAGCACATTCACATCCAGGGATCGTGAGGCAGGACTCATGGTATCCTGAAAGAGATCCATGGCGGAAGCGTTTTTCAAGGTCAGGGCATAAAACGCTTTTGTTCCCGCATACAGGCCGAAGGCATTTCTGGATTTGCGAAACCACACTTGCATCTGTTCAAACATTGCATCACGTGCAGCCTTTTTCTCCTGACCGTCAATGGCATACTCGATTACCTCGAAATGGTCTCTGATCCGGGTGAGGACGGAATTCAGATCAAAACTGGACAGGTGTCTTACAAGACGATGCGTCGGAAGAATAATCAATCCCTCGTTTCGCATGTTCACGAATGTCATCATGCGATATTGTGCGGCGGGATTGCCGGTCTCATGATAATACATGAGAGCCACCTCATACCGATGGTGTCCATCGGCAATCACAGACGGCTTGGAGGTTATCATCGCGGCGAATCGCTGGATATCCGCCTGATCCTCCACAGTATAGAGGCGATGCCTGACTTGATTGTCATCCACAAAATCCAGCAGGGCCGGTCGAGTGGCGGCTCGGGCCATGATCGCTTCATCCAGCGTTTCCGGATCGTCATAGAGCATGAAGATCTGTCCTAATTGGGCCGCCTTGGCCCGCATGAGTTTCAATCGGTCGGCCTTGGGACCGTCGAGCGTCTTTTCGTGCGGCTGAACCCCGGCCCCGAATTCCTCCAGTTTTCCCAAAGCGATTATTCCGGTCCGACGGTGGTGCTCTCGGCCTATCTCAAAATCCTGCACATATCCATAAATCGCTTCCGTTGGATCTTGTTTAATCGCTCCTTTATCAATGAGTTCGTCCATGAATCGGGCAGCGCGGGTATATTGGTTATTCTGCTCCGTATCGCCCGGCGAGATCTTACCCCGGGTGATTCGGACGATATTAAACGGACTTCGATCATGGAGCTGCTGCTGCATGGCTTCATCGATCACATCATACGGCGGCGCGATGCAGGTCCCTGCATCTCCTACAACACCGGCATCGTAACGCCAACCCTGAAACGGCTTTACTATCATCGCAATCGTACCTAATGCGTTATCAATTCATACGTTATAAGAAAATAACGGAGCGGCTATGAGTTCCCACAGAAGACAACCCTGTGTACGAACGGAGGCGGAATAATAGCAGGTTTATGCAATGAATTCAAAGGAAAAACGTAAAATTCCAGCATGACGAAGAATGCAAACTGGGACGATCTGTTTGCCCTTGCTTACCCGGAATCGGGGAGTGTTTCTTTGACAGTCACAAATCCACTGGACCCCGTCTTCCCTCGGCTTCGCTCGGGACAGGCTTGGCCGGGGTGACAGGTACAGAACCGACGTGACAACCATTGTCATGCCGGGCTTGACCCGGCATCCAGAACGAGGTCGAAAGGTCTGCATGCTCACGACTGGACCCCGGATCAAGTCCGGGGTGACAAAGTAAGCCGGGATGACAGTGTAGGTCAGTGTGTCATGTTGGCATTCTTTGGCATTGTTCGGTTTTTCGGCTAAAAATGGAAGAATGCCAACCTCCCTTTGGCATTGTTTGGTTTTTGAGCTAAAAATGGGAAGAATGCCAAAGATTGCCAAAGAATGCCAAATACTTTCTTAGACTATGGATGATGTCGTAAGCTCCAATACCACTGTCCTCTTCGCTATTGTTTTATAATGCAATATGACAGCATTCCGGAAGCCCATGAATCCTTATCCAATAGTATATTCTTTTCGAAATGGTGTTTGAGGTTAAACATTGCAATAAAGGACTGGGGATGTCTACATATAACCCGGTGAATTTTTGTTTTTTTTTGAATCATTCTCTTCAGGGTAAGAAAGTTGACGGAAAGATCTGATAGGGAAAAATCCCCATTTTCAGTATTAATAATGGTGCCTAGATTCGGTCCTGTGCCTTCACATGACTGTAAACGGTGAAAAAGCATTGACTCGTCTAGTTCAGACTCCTACAATCTGACGGATTTTGAGCAGAGTACAATTTTGGATATCTGAAAGGAAGGAAAGGAAAAGTGGACAGAGTACAAAACATTTTGAAAGACCGTCTCGATGCGGATGGTTTTGGGCGATTGACTGCGATTGACTGTGCTGCCATGCATGCCTTCGTAGCCGACGCAATTGAATTGTGTAATCCCGATTCGGTATTTGTATGTACCGATAAGCCGGGCGATCATAAAAAGATTCGTGAAATGGCTAAAAATGGCGGGGGCGAGCACTCCCTGGCGATGGAAGGGCACACGTACCATTTCGACGGTCAGCAGGATCAGGGACGCGATAAGGAAGTCACCCGATACCTTCTTCCCAAGGGAGTCGATCTGGGCGAATCTCTGAATTCGATGGATAAAACCGAAGGCATTGAGGAAATTCGCGGCCTTTTAAAGGATTCAATGGTCGGCAATCAAATGCTAATTTGCTTCTGGTGCCTTGGCCCAGTCGGTTCGGACTTCAGTATTTCCTGCATCCAGATCACCGATTCACCTTACGTGGCACATAGTGAAGCCCTGCTTTATCGACCCGGGTATGAGCAGTTTAAAAAAGTCAGGACAAACGGGGAATTTTTTAAGTTTCTGCATACCCAGGGCGAGCTGGATGAGACCGGTTGCAGTAAAAACGTCCCCTTGAAACGAATCTATATCGATCTGGAAGACAATGCTGTCTATTCGACAAATACCCAATATGCCGGCAATACGGTCGGTCTGAAAAAGCTGGCCCTGCGTCTTGCGATCCAGAAGGCCTCGAATGAAGGCTGGCTGGCTGAGCATATGTTCGTGATGGGTGTCCATGGACCCAAGGGACGAGTGACGTATTTCAACGGGGCGTTTCCCTCGGCCTGCGGTAAGACTTCGACGGCCATGATACCCGGCCAGACGATCATCGGAGACGATATCGCTTATCTGCGCAAGACCAACGGTAAGGTGTACACTGCCAATGTCGAACAGGGCATCTTCGGTATCATCCAGGATGTTAATCCGAAGGACGATCCGGTCATTTATGAAGCAATCACCAAACCCGGAGAGGTGATTTTCGGTAATGTTTTAATTACCGATGGGAAGCCTTACTGGATGGGGATGGGAAGTGAGATTCCCGAAAAGGGTGTGAATTTCAGCGGCGAATGGTACAAGGGGAAGACGGATGCCGATGGGAAAGAGGTTCCCCCTTCTCATAAGAACGCCCGTTATACCGTGCGTATCTCGGCTTTGGCGAATCGAGATCCACTGGCTGATGATCCGGCCGGCGTTCCTCTGGGAGGGATCGTCTACGGCGGTCGCGACAGCGACACACTTGTGCCGGTCGAGCAGGCCTTCAACTGGACCGAGGGCATTATCACCAAAGGCGCAGCGCTGGAATCCGAGACCACCGCGGCAACGCTGGGCAAGGAAGGTGTACGGACATTCAACATTATGAGTAACCAGGACTTTGTCTCGATCCCCCTGGGGCAGTACATTCAGAACAACCTGGATTTCGTCAAAGGTGTTGCCAATCCTCCCGCGATCTTCTCGGTCAATTATTTCCTGCGGGATGCCAATAAGAAGTTCCTGCATGAGATTCTGGACAAGACCGTCTGGATCCTCTGGGCCGAGCTGCGGACCAACGGGGATGTGGAGGCGATTGAAACGCCGACCGGCTATATCCCCCTGTATAAGGATATTGCCCGGTTGTTCAAGCAAAATCTGAAGAAGGACTTTACCGAGCAGGATTACATCCAGGCCTTTACGATCCGTATTCCGAATCTACTGGCCAAGTTCGACCGCGTTGAAAAGATTTATCGTGCAAAGGTTCCGGATACGCCGCAGATTGTCTATGACACGTTCGACGCGATCCGAAACCGGCTCAAAGACGCTCAGGCCAAACACGGCGACAACATTTCTCCGTTGACGCTACAGTAAATACATCGACACGGAAATAAAACATAACCTCTGTCGGAATTCCCGCCAGAGGTTTTTTTGCAATAAAAAAAGCTGAGGTCAATTACTCTGCAAGGGGCGTTTTTTGAACAGACGGGTTTCGAGGGTGCGTACATAGGGCGTCCAAGCGTCCGGCGAAGGATCGGTGTCAATAGCCCCGACGACCTGGTTCATCCGGGCATCGAGATTGTCAATGTAATTCACCATAAAGGCCTCGGCGGTTGCGGGCAGCTTGGGCGAGCCAAACTCATATTCGCCATGGTGGGCCAGTACGATGTGGATCAGGCTGTTGAGCACATCCGGATCGACGGGCGTTCCTTTGGAGGCTACGGCGTCCGCCTTTTGATAGATCATGCGCGTGCCTTGGACCAGATGCCCGAGGAGTTGTCCCTCATCGGTATACGAAAAAGCCATTTCGTACGACAACTCTGTTGTCTTGCCCAGATCATGCACAAAGATCGCCGCCAGAACCAGATCTCGCTGCACCTTCGGATAGAGCGGCAGGATCGCCACAGCGACCTGGAGCATGTTATGCACGTGTTCCAGCAATCCTCCCAAATAAGCATGATGCACCTGCATCCCGCCGGGAGCCGTGCAGAAATTTCGCATCAGATCGGCATCAGACAGAAATTCTCCCACCAGTGCCCTCAGACCGGGATCTTTGATTACGCCAAGCATCTCTTTAAGCTGTTGGAACATCTCGGCAATATTCTTCTCGGTTCGCGGCAGGTAGTCGGCCAGCTTGACCTGGGCCGGCTCAACGACCTGAATATCGTTGACGACCATCTGCAGGGAGTCTTTGTAGAGTTCGCTGTTACCGCGGATCTGGACGAATCCTTCGCTGGGCAGTTGGTCATAAATCTGCTGGGAAGCCTGCCACATCCGGGCGTTAACCTTGCCGGTGCGGTCGGAAAGATACATGGCGATATACAGATCGCCCCTTGTTGTGTTTCGCAATAACGGCTGGGTTACCATATATACGTCATTGATCTGCATTCCCGGTTTGATGTCGTTTATGAATAAGTGTGCCATGATTTCTCCCGGATCTTTCGTTTGATTATGATTCAAAGGCGGCATTATACGCATCCAGGTCTTCCGATACAAAGAAAAGTCTCTGGAAAGAGCGATTCCGAACCAACTCCTGAAGATTCACCATGGAGAAATAAAACTATTGTATGTGGTTTTTACACGGTATGTTACCAGGGGGTACTTTTCTTCACTATCTCGCCGAACGATACCTCGAGGCAGGTATATCAAGTTGGAATCCCGTTTTTTTAAGGAGAAAACGATGGTGCGTAAGGTTACATTGGTTCTGCTCGTTATCACGGTCATCTCAGGTCTTTCCTTGGCTCAAACAACCGGTTCACGCCGAGGGGCTGCTGGTCGTGCCGCTCAGGGCCGGATGGGCCCTGGTATGATGGATGACTGGCTGGATCAGCTTGATAAGGCGTATCAGGCTAATAATCGGGAAGAAATGGGTAAATTGATCGAGCAGTTCAAGCAGATGCGACAGCAGCGCGGCAGTATGGGCCCCGGTGGTATGGGCACTGGCATGGGACCGGGTATGGCGCCTCCACAGGGAGGTCGGGGATTCGGTGGAGCCTCTCCCGAGAGTGCTCCCGTCCCGCAGGATGATACGGAAAAAAAGATTCTGACCGTTCTGGAAGACATACGGCAGAATCAAAGCCGGGGCATGATGAACTGTTCTGTAGAAGATGGGCGATTTTTCCGTATCCTCGTCGAAAACACAAACGCCAAAAAGGTAGTCGAAATCGGAACCAGTAACGGCTATTCAGGTATCTGGTTCTGTCTGGGCCTGCGAAAAACCGGCGGCAAGCTCATTACCCACGATATCGATAAAACTCGATTCGATCTGGCAACGGCTAATTTCAGGCGCGCTGGTGTAAGCGATCTGGTCACACAGGTCTTCGGCGATGCACACGAAACCGTTGCCAAGATTGAAGGCCCCATTGATATCCTTTTCCTGGATGCCGACAAGGAAGGGTATATGGATTACCT
>JAFGPC010000114.1 GCA_016926155.1 Sedimentisphaerales bacterium | reverse complement strand
TTGATTCCGAATATCGATAAGTTTGGGATCATACTCCTTGCATAAAGACTTCGCGGATGCTTCCAGATTCGATAATTCTATCGCCAGCACCGCCAGCCGCTGGGTAAAATCATCGTGCAATTCTCTGGCCAGGCGGCGGCGTTCCTCCTCCTGAATGGTCAGCAGTTTTCGTGTAAACACACGCAATGACTCTTTACTTGCCAGCAGTTTATGTTCGTTGCGCTTGCGGATGATCGCATTGGCAAATATCTCTGCAATAAGCCGCAGTCTGCTTCGAACGTCTTCCGACCAGTTGCGCTCTTCCCGCAGCATGATGAAGCTTAACGCCCCAAACACAACGCCTCCCGCAGACAGCGGAAAAGTCACTCTTGATTTGACGCCGAATCGCCGACTGGTTTCAATATCGCGATGCGCTTCAGCGGGAGCATCCGCCAAGCGGGATAAACAAATGGTCTGGCCCTTCAGAAGTGCTTCCAGCGTCCATGGAAAATTCGTTTTCCCGTCCATAACACTTGGCATGGAGGGAATATCGGAGGGTGCGTAGAGATGGGTCAACAACATCGTTCCGGGTTGATCCAGAGGCATTTGCCAGAGTACACAGGCGTCGATGTCAAGGTATTCACAGATCATTTTCTGGGTAAGTTCGATCCGACAGTCGATTTGATCGCTGGATAGTGCGATGAATCGTGCCGAAATATCGGCCAGCAATCGCTCAAAATCCAACCGTTCTTCCAACTGGTTTTCAGCTCGTTTTCGCTCGGTAATATCAACGGACACGCCCATCAAGCGATTGGCTTCCTCGCCTTCGCCGGCATGAAAACGCCCGCGTGAGACCATCCAGCGGACATCTCCGTCGGAGCGTATGATACGGTATTCAACAACGGTTTCTTCATTGAACTGACGGGCTTGATCAATCGTGTGGGATATCTGCTCGCGGTCATCAGGGTGAACTACCTCGAGAAAATCCTCAACCGTAATTACTTTGTCCGGGGGAAAACCGAACAATACCCGGGTTAGATCCGTCAGCCAGAAGACTCCGCTGTCGGGGTCCAATGTCCACAATCCGGCGCGGGCGGATTCGGCGGCCAGGTTCAGACGATATTCACTTGCGCGAAGGGCTTGGTCCGCATTCCGACGTTCCAGTGCATTGACAAAAATCTCGCCCAAAAGGCACAGTCGCGAAATATATTCCTGGGGCCAATCCCGCTCTTTGCGAACGGCATGTATCACGATCAGATGTCGAATGCCGTGTGCGCTGAACATGGGGATCGCTAGATTGGATTTCACGCCCATGCCTAACCAGGATTGGTAATCATGTTCGGCTTCAGGCGGTAACTGTGTTATTCGCTCCACTTTTACAGGCAAGCCCTTTATAACCAGTGTATCGTATGACCAGGGGAATAACTCGGCCAGATTGATTTCCTTGGAGACCTGCTCGATACCTTCGGCATAGCACGCGTGGGTCACCTTGGCAAACCTTTGGTCCTTATGCACCCCCAGCAGACCGCAGCGGTCCACCTCAAAGAAATCCAGAATCTGCTTCAGGGCACGCTCGATCTCACTATCAACGGTGTCGGAGGGAAGTCTCACGAAACGGGCCGATATGTCCGAAATAAGGGTCTCAAACCGAATACGGTTTTCAAGCTCTGTACGCAGGTGTATGTTTTTATCGACCACAAACAACGCTTCCACATAGTTTTTTCTGGATGATAGCCAAATTTTACCATCAATTCGGGACAAATGCCATTTCTTTTTCTGGACACAACGCTCCTTGTTCTTTTGCGATTGAATTATGCGTCCTTGGATATTATTTTAAGTATCATTAAAGCAATACACAAGGCCTATATCCATGTCTCCATTATGTCTCCGCTCAGCCAAAATTGATTTTAAATCATGAAAAACAATACCTCTTATTTGCTGAAAAACAAAGATAATAAAAAATTTTTCAAAAAAATAGAATTTAATATCTGTTTGACTTTGAGACCTAATGAATCAGCAATGCAACCGTATATATAATCCTGACATCAAAGGTATCTTCCATTTGAGACTTTACCACCCCACCTATACGGTGGGGTATTTTTACGGTTGATCTCAGACGATGCACCCCAATCGATCACCCATACTCGCAGTTGCGCTTGTAGTTGCGCTTGCAGTGAATGAGTACCTACATAGACAAACGCTGACGTTTGCCGACATTTTGGGAAATAAAACGGATGTAGAAAACGTGAAAAAAGTCGCCCTAAACTTCGCAAAACTCGCACGTTAGACACCCGTTGGCAAGGGCTGTCCCACACAGGCAAAAAGCGGGCGATCGGAATCGAACCGACATGACCAGCTTGGAAGGCTAAGACAGAAGACCTCTATGTATTTATAATCAAAGACTTACGTACCAACCCGCAACAACTTGCAGCAAAATTTAAAAACTGACTATTAAGATGACTGTACCCCTGTTTTTGGTCCATTTTGAAGGTTAGGACTCCCGATATTTTCATACCTGTATTTGGTTCTTGTGTCAAGTTCTGATTTCCCCTACAATCCAGCTTCCGGTCAGAGGATACGGCTCTGCGGGGACGCAACCGGAGCGCTGGCCGGTCATCGGAGCAGAAGCCGGGCCGCCTTCCAGGGCCGTCCGGCTCTTTCCATTTCCCCTCTGTTTTGATGCACAAAGCGTCAAATCCCGGGGGGCGGGGGGCAGAGCCCCCATGCAAAAGTCCGGATGGGCCGCCAGCCATTTTTCCTGGAACTCCCGCGGCGGCACATAGCCCAGCGCCCCATGAAGCCGTTCCTCATAAAAGTACCTCCGGTAATTTTCAATAATGATCCGCGCCTCCCGAAGCCCCGTAAAGAGTTCCATGTTCAAACACTCATCCCGCAGCCGGGAATTAAAACTTTCCTCCACCCCGTTCTGCCAGGGCTAGCCCGGATCGATATAGGCCGTTGCCGTTCCCTGCTCTGCCAGCCACTGCTGGACGGCCTGGGCGATGAACTCCGGTCCGTTGTCGCTGCGCAGGTACAGCGGACGGCCTTTAAGGATAAACAGCAGTTCCAGAATCTCCAGGACCTTGGCCGCCCGGATCGAATGATCCACATACGTCTCCAGCGGCTCTTTGGTAAACTCATCGACGATGTTCAATATCCGCAGTTTTCGCCTATTCAGACAGGAATCCTCCATAAAATCATAGGCCCAGACATGGTTTGGATGTTCCGGCTTGATTGGCCGCTCCAGTCCCTTGCCCCGCCGACGCTGCCGCCGTTTGACAGGAACCGTCAGCCCGTTTTCCTGCCAGAGGCGCTCGATCTTCTTGTGATTGATGACAATCCCTTGATGCCGAAGGGCCTTGTACGCCTTGCGGCTGCCTTCCCGCGGATGCTTGCGCGAGATTGCTTTGAGTGTATCGATCATCTCTGAATCGTCCCTTTCCAGTGCTTCATAGGCAAATCCCGACCGGCTGATCCCAGCCAGCAGACAACTGCGTCTTCCAGAAACCTTGTGATCGCAGAGTTTACGAGCGGCGCTGCGACGCCGGCCGGGCGTCAAAAATTTCCCTTGAGCACCTCCTTCATTGCGTCAATTTCCAGGTCCCGTTCGGCCACGATCCGCTTGAGCCGGGCGTTTTCCTTCTCCAGTTCCCGCAGCCGCCGAACCTCCGCCACGTCCATTTGGCCGTACTTGCTTTTCCAGCGATACCACGTTTGTTCCGAAATGCCGTACTCCTTGCAGATCTGGGCCACCGTCTGATCCGCCGCCTGGGCCTGACGAAGCATCCGTACAATCTGCTCTTCCGTAAACCGCTTCTTCTTCATTCGATTTCTCCTGTAATTGTGGACTGGAGTTACAGGGAAATCCTAACTTTGTCAATGGCCCAGTTTTAGGGGGATAAGCCCAAGATAATCCTCTCTAATCCAAGCTTCAAGATACCCCTTCAAATGGTTATTTAAGTTCTAAAGTGACAATCATTTCGAATATGCATTAAAACATAACTCTTGATAATTCGCCAATCTAAAAGAGTAAGTTATAAATTGAAGCTGTTATTGTTAATATTGGACTATTTTTGCCTGCTTACTAGAAAATGTTGTTCGGCATCGCAAAGCATCAATGTTTGCCCCATCAAAACGGTGTTCGGTTCGCTGGTTACTGTTTGAGACGGAGTTGCCGCCGTTTTGATGATCTGGTAATTGCCGCTTAGGTGCATCAGGCTGAAGAGGTATAGGAACCCGTCATAGTATGGATCGAAGTAGCCATCTTCATAGGGCTCCAGTTTGGCGTTCCAGACCTCATCGACAAACCTCCAGCCTTTCGCCTGGGTACTCATGAGCGAGGCCGCGGCTGTCGCAGCGACCCACCCCAACGAATGGCGCAACGCACGATAGCCGCCGGCACTCATAAGCCTTTCGCGGGCGGTGCCATCGGGATTGAACTGGTCCTCAAATTTATCGATGCCACGGGCAAACAGGAAGTTTTGAAGACGATTGCAATAGTCCTGCTGCCAAGCCTTGTCTTTGGCGAACCATGAGTAGTCCATAGCGATGTTCATAGGCACGCGCCAGGAGTCGAAACCGAAGGCACTCATTCTCCCCTGATGAGGCGTGCCGTCAAATTCCGCATAATCCGGCGTCAGGCCGGTTTCCGGGTGACAGGCCTTGTGCAGGAACTGTCGGGAGACGTCAGCGCACTGGCGGTAGAAGTCTCCGTGTCCGTCGTTGGCATATTCGGCCCAGATTTCAAAAAACGCCGGCACATGATAGGAGGGGTCTGTCCAGTTGTATCCTCTGCCTTCCGGCACAAAGGTAATCATTTTGTGTTCGGTGTTGATAACGTTTCGGATCCCGCCGGTTCCATCCTTGCTCCACATGGCATCCAGAATGCGCCTGGCCTCTGCGTAATAGTCGATGCCCGTGTCATTGCCCCAGCGATTGGACGCAAACAACAGATCGGTCACGAAATAAAATTCGCCGTCTGACGCAGAGCCCGGCGAATTTTGTCTGCCTGTCTTGGGATCGACGGACCAAGCAAAATAGCCCTGGCGCGGGCCTTCCTGGTGCTGCATGTATTTGACGGTCCATCGCCACAGGCGGTCAAAGACGTCTTTCTTGTCCAACTGCACGGCCACCATCATGCCGTAGGAAAGACCTTCGGTGCGAGCATCGCGGTTCTTGAGGTCGGACACATAAGCCATGTCATCGCCTACTTCGAAATAGACTCGGTTGGAGCCCTCAAACAGATCCCGGTACGCCTTGGCCAACTTGGCGTCGATCTCTTCCTGCTTATACCCGGCCTCGAGAAACACGTTGCGATACGTTCCGGTTTCCCACGCCCCTTTGTCCCAGGGCTTCATCTTTCCGCGGGGATCGCTCACATCCTCGGTACCCTCGGCGGCCATCGCTACCGCGATAAGACACAACGCAGCAAACATCATCATTTGAACTATTGTATTCGTTCTTGTAATCCTGCGTAATCTTGTACAGTTTTAACCACAACATCAAAAAAATGTTTGGGTCGATACTCCCTGTCAAAAAGCAAAGGAGATCCGCCGATCCATGAGGTTGTATCGTAAACACCCCAGAACGTTACACGACTGATCTCTTTATGGTGCTTGAGCAAAACAGAGAAGATTTCAGCGTATTTTTCTGCAAGTCTCTTCTGAGTTTCTGCCGCGGCCGCTTCCGGATCCTCTGTGCTTTGCCGGTTGACTCGAGAGATATCGACACCACGATACCCGCGTGTCCGTGTACGGATGTCCAGTTCCGTTATCATTACCTTAACCCCCGTGGCAGCCAGCATGGTGATGGCGTACTCCAGGTCTTCCGTATTGGGATCCGTAAGTCCGCCATGCAGCTGGATACCGACCCCGTCGATGCGAAGGCCCCTGGACTGGAGGTGCTTGACGATCGCGACCGCCCCATCGCACTTTGCTCTTGACGTATCCAGATTGTAGTCATTGTAATATAATTCCGCATCCGGATCGGCCTTATGGGCGTATTCGAAGGCCTTGGCAATATGGTCGTACTGCTGCTGCGTCTTGTCTTCCCCGATGATTCTGAACCATTGGGTATTCCGCATTGTCCCGTCATCATTCAAGGCTTCGTTCACGACATCCCATCCTTTGACACGGCCCTTAAAGCGTCCGACAACGGTCATGATGTGGTCCTCCATGCGGGCCAGAAGGGCGTCCCGTGTCAGCGGGTTTCCCGACTCGTCCCGATACACCCATCGCGGAGTCTGGCCGTGCCAGACGAGCGTGTGGCCAATGGGAACATCTTGTTTGTCTCGCAAAATTCCATGAAACTGTCCGCCGGTCCCCAAGTATATTGCCCCGGCTGAGGGTGGACGCTCTGCCACTTCATATCATTCTCAGAAGTGGCGGTATTATTGTGCCTGACGGCAATTTGTGCCGCATTGGGATCGCGACCCGTGACCAGATTACGGTTATAAGCCCCCCCAATCAGAAAATAATCCTTAAATACGTCCTTCAGCGCCGGTTTTTCCGGTCGCTGCAAAGTCAACAAGCCGAGCCGATAGGGCAACAGGCTGTAATCGCC
>JAFGPC010000113.1 GCA_016926155.1 Sedimentisphaerales bacterium | reverse complement strand
GAACTGAACGTTCTTCGCAACAAAAAGTACACCTATGTGCATTCGGACGGTGTAAACAATTTTGCTGTTACTCTGCCGGCTGGCAAGATATATGTTCAAATGTTCAGCAACCTTGGCGGATATACATTCTCGGTAGTGTCCCCCGAACCGAGATGCGGTGATCTGGATCATCCATACCCGCCCGGCGATGCAAATAAAGATTGTTATGTGAATTTACAGGATCTGGCGCTGATGGCTCAGAACTGGATGACCTGCACCAATCCCAATCCTCCGTGTTCGGATGGACAGTAATTTGTAAGCCGGATAGATTGCTTTATATCAAACAAAAAGGGTTCCGGATTGTGCCGAGACCCTCTTTTTATGTTATTTTATTTTAGAAATAGGACAGTCACCAATTATTGTGACATAAATTGGTGCCTGTCCCCAGTTTTTTTGTCCCCAGTTTTTTTTATTCCACGCAACTGCTGTTCATCCAAATAGGTACGCCGCCCCTGTTCATAAGATCTTAAAAATCGTGAGTTCAAAGGGAATTGAAACAATTGGGCTATAATTGCTAATAGCAACGATGCCAGAGGAAAAGTCAATTTGCCTCCCAACATCGCAACAACAAGACAAAATAATCCTGCTCCTTCACAAACAGCCAGTATGATAATAGTAAGGGTTGAATATCGGCCTGAAGCTTCAGTAATACTTTCAGCACTGCCAAGAATAGAAGCTGTTTTGGTTCTTACGACCAGTGAAATTATCAGAACAATACCTGCGTAAACTCCGCTGATGATGCGAAGAATCGAGTAGAGTTCAGTATCCGTTTCCACAAAAGTTCTACTATGACGAACAAAGAGTACAACAGCCAGAAACGTCACTTGTCCAGTAAATAACGCTGCAAATATGATCTGCAATGTGAGAACACAGGATCTTTCCACATCCTTTGTGATTTGTATGTCTTCCTTTTGTTTCATGGCAAATGTCTCCCATGATTTCTTAAAAGATCAGCTTTAATGCAGCGGCAATGGCCAGGACCTGAACGACAACGTTGAAAGCTTTTTGGGGGATTCGTTTAAGGGCCAATATCCCAAGGGCCGCGCCAACGATGATAAAGGGAAAGATACAAAAATCCAGCCCCAGGGTTTGTGGCGTGATGTTATCCAGATTGGCGTGGAAAGGGACCTTGATCCAGTTAACAATAAAGAAAAACCAGGCGCCGGTGCCGACAAACTGCATCTTGGGAAGTCGCATCGCAAGAAGGTAGAGAATCATGACCGGACCGGCGGCATTGGCCATCATGGTGGTCAGGCCCGCGGCAAATCCCATCGCCAGGGCAAATACCCAGTGATGCGGAAGTCTGTCTTCCTGGCCGGGCTTGAGACGCTGTGTCTGCCAGAAACGCAGTCCGATCATTACCAGCACAATCCCTCCTATGATCCGTTTGGTTAAGTCATCATGACCATACAGGAGTTTCATGGCAAAATAACCGGCTACAATTCCTGCAAGAGCGAAAGGAATCAGACGGAAAATATGTCGCCATTCGGCATTACGGCGGTGGTATATAACGGCAAAAATATCGGCAAAAATCAGCATGGGCAGCAAAATGCCGACCGATTTCATGGCTTCATTACCCATGGCAATAGCCATCAGCGGCACAACCAGAATGCCGAAGCCGGGGATGCCGGTCTTGGCGATTCCCACCAGAACACCGCATATTCCCAACAAAACCCACTGCCATATTCCCAATTGAAACGACTCGAAATCGAACATTGCACTCCCTTCTATGTGCGTCTGGATCATGATACAGAGCGATACTTTATCAGATATGGAAACTGATAACAAGGATTGGGCCGAATGCGGTATTGTCTTTTCCCTGCCTATCCATTACATTACTACATTATCGTGCAAGGAATGGATAACCTGTCAGAATCGGGAGAGTAACATGAAACGACGATTCATTTTTACCGTTTTAATCGTTTTAATCTTAGTCATAACGGGTTGTACCATGTCGGAGCTTCCACAGGGGCAGTTGAATCGGAGGGAAAAACAAGTGAAACATTTTATTGAGCAGTACCTGAAAACAATCCGGCCCCTGGACAAGGCCTTGGCCCTTGCCTGGTGGGAGGCGGCGACAACAGGTGAGTCCCAAGCCTATAAACGGTCCGCTGAGATTCAACTTCAAATCAACAATCTTTTAAGCAATAAAAATGAGTTCGTATTCCTCAAGGAATCCAGGGAATCAGGCCAGGTCAAAGATCCGCTCCTGGCCAGACAGCTCGATGGTCTGTATCGGTCCTATCTTCGCAATCAGATCGATCCCGGACTGAACCGGCAAATGGTAGAACTGTCCACGCAGATTGAGGAACGCTTCAGCACGTTCCGGAGTACGATTGACGGCAAAAAAGTCACCGATAATGAAATTAAAGACATCCTCAAGACCAGCACAAACAGCGAGCAGAGACAGAAAGCCTGGCTGGGCAGCAAACAGGTAGGGCAGGCGATTGCCGATGACATTCTCAAACTGGTCCGGCTGCGAAATCAGGCCGCCAGAAGTCTTGGCTTTGACAATTACCACACCATGTCTCTGGAGCTAAGCGAGCAGAAAGCCGAAGACGTACAAGCGATTCTCGATGAACTGTATGAACTGACAAAAGAACCCTATACCCAACTAAAAACAGAACTGGATGCCATGCTGGCCGAGAATTGCGGCGTCACGGTTTCCAAACTGCAACCATGGCATTATCATGATCCCTTTTTCCAGGAAACACCGCTGGTGTACGCGCTCGATCTGGACGCCTACTATAAAGAAAAAGATATCGCGAACCTGGCATCCCGATTTTATACGGGTATTGGTCTCGATGTCGAATCCATCCTGGCCCATAGTGACCTGTATGAGCGTGAGGGGAAAAACCCGCACGCCTTCTGCACTGATATCGACAAGGAAGGCGATGTGCGAATTCTGTGCAATATCAAGCCCAATGAATCGTGGATGGAAACCACACTGCACGAACTGGGGCATGGCGTATATGATAAGTATTACGACCCCGAAATGCCATACCTTCTTCGCGGTCCCGTACATGCATTCACCACGGAGGGTATTGCGATGTTTTTCGGCCGGCTCAGCCGCAATCCCGAATGGATGCAGAAGATGCTTGGCCTTACCGATGCCCAGAGAACGAAGATCGCCGAGGTAGCCGGTAAATATGCCCGCGCCAAACAGTTGATTTTCGCTCGCTGGGATATGGTGATGTTCAATTTCGAACGGCAGTTGTACGCCGATCCGGAGCAGGATGTTAACACCCTGTGGTGGCAACTCGTTCAGAAATACCAGCACATCGATAAGCCTGCAGGTCGGGACAAACCGGACTGGGCTGCCAAAATTCACATTGCATCGGCTCCATGTTATTACCATAATTACCTTCTGGGTGAACTGTTCGCCTCGCAGGTGCACCACAAGCTGGTCACCGATGTTCTGGATAGAGTGGGCATGGATACGGGTTATGTGGCTAAAAAACAGGCCGGATTATATTTGAAAGAGAATGTCTTCGAACCCGGTTCCCTTTATCCGTGGAACGAGATGATCGCCCGGGCAACCGGAGAACCGCTTACACCGAAATATTTTGTAGATCAATTTGTCAAATAAGGCAGGAAGAATCGAATGAAATCGTACAAATGGATGATCTCAAGTGTAATTGCCTTCCTGATTGTCGGTTGCCAGACATCACAGGAAAAACAGATACAATCCTTTATTGACCAACATGTCGCCACGGTCGATCCACTGCGGGGTGAGGCTAATCTTACCATGTATACTGCCGAAGTCACCGGCGCTGCGGAACATTTCGACAAGCTCAAAGAACTGCGATTGCGACTCAACGATATCTACACCAATCGGGACGATTTCGAATTTCTCAAACGCATGAAAGAGTCAGACCAAGTCAACGAACCACGGCTCAAACGTCAGCTTGACAAGCTCTATCTGGCCTATCAAGACAGCCAGATCGATCCAAAACTTCAGAAAGATATGATCGAACTGAGCACTTCGATTACCGAAACGTATAATAACTACCGCGGTTCCGTCGACGGCGAAAAAGTGACGATGTCGGACATCTATCGAATCATGACGACCGAGACCGATGTCGAAAAGCGAAAAAAGGCCTGGCTGGCCAGTAAGGAAGTGGGCAACGTAATTATCGATGACTATCTTCGACTCGTGAAAATGCGCAACAAAGCCGTCCGCCAGATAGGTTTTGACAGTTATCATACCTATGCTCTGGCAAGTGGAGAGCAGGATGTCAAGGAAGTCGATGCCATCTTTGCCGAACTGGAAACATTAACGGACAAACCCTTTGCCGACTTGAAGGCCCAGTTGGATACGATCCTGGCCGATCAATATAGAATCCCTGTTGAGCAGCTTCGCCCGTGGCATTATCACGATCCGTTTTTTCAGCGAACGCCTTTGGTGTATGAGTTGAACCTGGACGATATCTACGCCAAACACGATGTCGCCCAACTCTGCATCGATTACTATGCGGGTGTAGGACTTCCGGTGGATGATATCATGGATCGCAGCGATCTGTATGACAAGCCCGGTAAAAATCCTCACGCCTTTGCCGAGGACATCGACCGGCATGGAGATGTCCGGATTCTGGCCAATCTCAACAACGACGAACGCTGGGTCGAGACGGCACTGCACGAACTGGGTCACGCTGTCTATTTCAAGTATCACGATCCATCCGAACCTTACCTGCTTCGAGAGCCGGCTCATGCCTTCACAACCGAAGCAGTGGCGATGTTTTTTGGCCGCTTGAGTAGAAATGCGTCCTGGATGCAGGAAATACTCGACCTGACTGATGCACAAAAAACGCGATTGGAGGAAGTAACCTGGAAGTATCTTCGTTTCCAGCAGATCCTGTTCGCTCGATGGGCCATGGTGATGTACAACTTTGAAAAGGCCATCTATGCTGATCCCGACCAGGACCTGAATCGGCTATGGTGGCAACTGGTCCAAAAATATCAGCTTGTCAATCCCCCGGATGCCCCGGTCGACGCGGGCTGGGCTTCCAAGCTGCACTTTACCGTCGCGCCTTGCTACTACCATAACTACATGCTTGGGGAATTGCTGGCTTCTCAGTGGCACAATTATATTGCACAAAACGTACTCAGGCGTCCTTCAGATCGCGATATCAGTTATACCAATGATCCAAGAATCGGACAGTATTTTCGAAACGAGGTTTTCGGCCCGGGTGCCGTGTATCCATGGAACGAAATGATTCGCCGCTCCACCGGTGAAACTCTCACGCCGAAATATTTCGCGCAACAATTTATTCGATAGCGGATAAACCATACATTATACAAGGAAGGACTCATGCAACAGCACGAAAGAACATTAGCGGAAATCACTGTAAAAGCCGTTATCCTCGGCGTTCTGTTATCCATGATCCTGGCTGCCGCCAATGCCTATTTGGGGTTGTTCGCGAGTATGACCGTATCGGCATCTATTCCCGCGGCGGTTGTGTCCATGGGTATCCTGCGGTTGTTCAAACATAGTAATATTCTCGAGAACAATATCGTCCAGACAGCCGCCTCCGCGGGAGAGTCACTGGCGGCCGGGGTGATTTTTACCCTTCCCGCTCTGGTGCTGCTGGGTTACTGGGATGGTTTCGGCGGGCGTAATTACTGGTGGATTACCCTGATTGCCGGTTTTGGCGGCCTGCTGGGCGTTCTGTTTACTATTCCTCTGCGTCGTTCGCTGATCGTGGAAGATCCGCTACAGTTTCCCGAAGGGATCGCCACCGCCGAAGTGCTGGAGACCGGTCAGGAAGGTGGCAAAGGCGTCTGGACCATTGCTATATCCGCCGTTGTCGGGGGATTGTTTACCCTGATCGCCAAGGGCGTCGGACTCTGGCCCGGCATTTTGGAAGGCGCAAGGAAAATCAAAAACACCATGCTGTATGGGGGGACAAACCTCAGTCCCGCCTTGCTGTCAGTGGGTTACATCGTCGGACTCAATATCGCCGTACTGATCTTTCTTGGAGGCGCGGCCAACTGGTATGTCGCTATTCCCTTCTGTGCCGGCCAAAATGAATGGCCTGTCTATCAACTGGAGACAGAACTTAATAAAGCTGAGTTGGAACAGTGGAATACCTTTGCTTTAGCATATATGATTGTCCCGGAAAATGCATCAGAAGAGGAAATAGCAAAAGCGGAAAAACATAATACAAAGGTCAAAAAAAGTCTGGGCCAACCCGTAGAAGCAACAGAATATGCCGGCCGTATATGGTCCAAGCAAACCAGATATATTGGTGTCGGAGCCATGTTAATTGGTGGCTTGTGGACCATTGTAAGGATGCGTAAGTCTTTATTCAGCGGCATTAAAAGTGGCCTGGCCGCCTATCGCCATATCGGTTCGGGCCAGGCGCAGATCGATCGGACGGAAAAAGACATGTCTATGAAATGGATTCTGATCCTGATTGTCGGATCGATTGTGCCTCTTTTTCTGGTCTACCAACACTTCATAGGCAATGTTCTGATCACTTTGCCCATGGCCATCGTTATGCTGATTGCCGGCTTTTTATTTTCTGCCGTCGCCGCCTATATGGCCGGCCTGGTCGGTTCATCCAATAACCCCATCAGCGGTATTACCATTGCCACGATTGTGGTTTCTTCGTTACTCTTACTGCTGCTGATGAATCTGTTGGGAGAGGACAAGGCAAAGGGTCCTGCTGCTGCAATTATCATCGGCTCGGTCGTTTGTTGTGCGGCCGCGATTGCAGGAGATAATATGCAGGACCTTAAAGCCGGACGGATTGTCGGAGCCACCCCCTGGAAACAACAGGTCATGCAGATCATCGGCACGCTCTCCGGCGCTGTCGTCATTGCCCCGGTTCTAATGCTCCTGCACCAGGCCTATGGTTTCAAGGGTCAGGAAGGTGCCGGCAAGGATGCCCTGTCCGCGGTACAAGCCAATCTTATGAAAGCTGTTTCAGAGGGTGTTTTTCAGGGCAACATGCCCTGGACATTCGCCTTTATAGGGATGGGGGTCGCCGTAGCGATTATCACCATGGATATATTTCTCGAATCAAGAAATAGTACATTCCGTACCCCTGTCCTTGCCGTGGCCATCGGAATTTACCTTCCCCTGGAGCTTTCCGTGCCCATCCTGGCCGGCGGCCTGATCCACTGGGCGGTTAAAGGGTGGCATAAAATGACCAAAGCTTCCACCGATCAAGTGGAGGCTTCCAACCGTAATGGGCTTCTCTTCGCTTCCGGTTTAATAACCGGTGAGGCCCTGATGGGCATCCTTTTGGCGATTCCCATCGTTATTCTAAAACGATACGAGATCGATCTGCCCATCTTTAAACATTTCCTTGGCACAACAATGCCCTATGGCGGATACCTCGGAATTGTCCTTCTCTTTGGCGTAGGTTTGTGGCTCTTTTTGACGGCCGCCCGAAGACCGCGATCTTCATGATACCGACATTTTCTGGAAAAAAACTGTAACAAATCGCCCTCTTGCGCGTTTACATAACGAAGCTTGCTATCCAAAGCCGAAGCGGTTACAGTGCAAACTGTTAAAATCGGGGCGATACAGGCTCGTTGGCGTCGTAATTACCGGATTCCAGCAGGAAGGACCGAGTCGTGAGGAAATACTTCAAAACCACTATCGCTGTCGTCATAATATTGACCATTATTGTTGTTTTTGTTGTCCAGAAATTCCTCAGGAAAAAAGGCCCAGACAGCCAGGCAGGCACCGTAGTACGGATGGAAGAGGTCCAGCCGGCTGATCTGCAGGAGTTTGTCAGTGCTCCCGGGGAAATTGAACCCAAGACCAAGGTGGACATCAGCGCCAAGGTCTCGGCCCGTGTCGTCGAACTTCCATTTGAAGAAGGTCAGGAGGTCACCGCAGGCGATCCCAACACCAATCCCCCGATCCCCCCATCGATTCTGGTGCGGCTGGATTCCAAGGATGCCGAAAGCCGGTTGCGCAGAATCGTAGCCGGTTTCAACTCAGAAAAGGCACAGATTGAGGTACAAAAAGCCAATCTGGCCGCCTCCGAAGCGAATCTCAAGGGGACGGAAGTAACGCTTGAGCAATATCTGCGGGATTTTGAGCGACAGGAACAACTCCTTGAATCGCAGGACATCAGCCAGAGTACATTCGACGAGGCGAAACAGAGATACGAACAGCTCAGGGCTCAGTATGAAAGCGAAAAGCAACGAATCGAGGCCAGCAAACTCCAGTTGATTGTCTCCGAATACAATCTGGAAGCCCAGCGGGCCGCAGTGGAAGAGGCACAAGAGGCCTTGAGCTACACCACCATCACGGCTCCTATGGATGGGATTATCACACGAATCAATGTAGAAGTCGGTATGGTCGTCACCGGAACTATCCAGAATCCCGGTACGGTAATCATGACCGTGGCCGATCTGTCCAAGATGCTGATTGTCGCTCAGGTCGATGAGGCCGATATCGGCAAACTGGCCGTGGGTCAACGGGCCGAAGTGCGTGTACAGGCCTATTGGGACCAACGGTTTGAAGGCGTCGTCGACAATATCGCCCTTACCCATGATATGTCCCGTACCGGCGCCAAGTATTACCGCACGGAGATCCTACTCCAAGGCGATGTGAGCAAACTATACTCGGGCTTGACCGCCGACGTGGATATTTTTACCGAAAAGTACGCTGACATTATCAAGGTTCCCAGCCAGGCTGTTCTGAGTCGAAAGGTTGATGACCTGCCGCTGGATATCCGTGAGGGTAATCCGAACGTGGATATGGCTAAGAATGATTGCATGGTTGTCTATCGAATCCTTGATGCCAAAACGGTTGTCACCCCGGTCACGATTGGTCCCAGTGATATGACCCATATCATCATCCGCTCCGGACTCAATCCCGGCGACAAGGTGGTTGTCGGACCATACAAAGTCCTGGATGGAATCAAGCACGATCAGAAAGTCCGGGACGAACGGGAAGTAGAGGCCGAAAAGAAGGCCAAAGAAAAAGAGAAAGAAGACGATAAAACAGCAACGGACAAAGACAAGCAGGACGACAACAATAAAGAAGAAGACAAATAAAAAGATCCCGAAAAATAACAGGCCCTGTTTTCTCAAACCGGGGATCGCTTTTTTCAAACGTGTCTGAAGTCGAAATCGAAACTATGGTACAACAGGAACAATCGACAATCCAGCCCAAGTCCAATAAGGTGATTATTCGATTGCACGATATCATACGCATTTATCGAATGGGTTCGGAGTCCATTCATGCCCTGGATGGAGTAGACCTGGATGTCTATGAGAATGAATATGTTGCTATCATGGGCCAGAGTGGTTCGGGTAAAAGCACGCTGATGAACCTGATCGGCTGTCTGGACCGCGCGACCAGTGGCTATTATGAGCTGGACGGCAAGGATACGACCAAAATGGGCAATGGTGCTCTGGCACATGCGCGTAATGAGAAAATTGGTTTTGTTTTCCAGTCGTTTGAGTTGCTGCCACGTGCTAATGCCATTCGGAATGTCGAGCTGCCGCTGGTCTATTCCCGCCAGGCGGTCTGGGCACGCGGTCAAATGGCCAGAAAAGCCCTCGAACGTGTCGGCCTGGGGGAGCGGATGCACCATCGTCCCAACCAGCTTTCCGGCGGTGAGAAGCAACGGGTTGCCGTCGCCCGGGCACTGATCAACAATCCCAGCATCCTGTTGGCCGATGAACCGACAGGCAATCTGGACAGTAAGACCAGCAAGGAGATCCTCGCCTTGTTCGACCGCCTCCATCAGGAAGGACAAACGATTATTATGGTAACGCATGAATCGGATGTGGCCTGTCACGCCAACCGGATCGTGCGAATGCTTGATGGGAAAATCGTTTCCGATCTGCCCACCGAACAGGACCCGGCCTATGAATTCCGTCATGGAGGACAACGACTGTGAGAATCCTTCTGGCCATTCCGCTTGCTTTTGTGCGACTGATCCTGCAGAGCATCCGTCTGGCTCTGGGACAGATCTGGGCCAACAAGGTCCGTTCGATCCTGACAACGCTGGGTATCATCATCGGCGTCGCATCGGTAACCGCCGTTGTGGCTGCATTGACGGGCCTTAAGTCCAAGATTATGAGCGATATTGAAACCTTTGGCACCAACCGGATTTTTATCTGGCCGCGCTGGCCTGAATCCGGACCCAAGAAAAACGCCTCCTGGCGTGTTATTCGCTTCCGACCGGAACAATTTGACGATCTGCTGGATAACTGTCCTTCTGTCGCCGGCTTTACGCGTATTTCACGGACGAGCGAGACGATCCGACATAATGAACGCACGATCGAAAGTGCCAGCGTCTACGGCATCCAGAAAGACTGGCACGATATTGAATCGCGCCCGGTGATTGTAGGACGGCCCTTTTCCCTCGTCGATGAAGATCAGGGCCGGCGCGTGTGCCTGGTCGATCCCGGTTCACGGGATAAACTGCGCCTGGACAAGGACCCGGTCGGCAGTTTTATCACAATTGGCCATAATACGTTCCGTGTCATTGGCGTTGTTGAGGTAAAGCCCAGTTTCTCTATGATCGGCGGTGGCGGTCGCGGTGAAGAATTCGAGGTCTATATTCCATTCAAAACGTTCGACAACATGTACGATCCGTGGTTTCAGGTGATGGCCGCCAGTAAAAAGCCGGAACTAAGTGATGACGCCAAGGCCGAACTCACCTTTTTCCTGCGCCGCACCCGGAATCTGAAGCCGGATGAGCCGGATACCTTCCAGGTAATGACCGTTGAAAGCGAAGTTCGTACATTTATGAAGATCTCTGCCCGCTTCACCATGGTGGCCGCCGGTGTTGTGGGGATCAGTCTGTTGGTCGGCGGGATTGGCATCATGAATATTATGCTGGTCAGCGTCTCGGAACGCACTCGGGAAATCGGTCTGCGCAAAGCAGTCGGTGCGAAAAACTCGGCCATCCTCACACAATTCCTCGTCGAGGCGGTGGTACTCTGTTGCGTGGGAGGCTTGTTCGGGCTGGGGCTTGGACAGTTCCTCACCACCATCATTGCCCGTATTCCCAATGTTAACCTAGACCAGGCTCATATCCCCCTCTGGGCCGTGGCCATGAGCTTTGGCTTTTCGGCTTTTGTCGGGGTCTTTTTCGGTATGTTCCCTGCAGCCAAGGCGGCCCGGCTGGATCCAATCGAGGCTTTAAGACATGAATAAAAACGACCTTTTACATAAATCCATTATTGCATTACTGGCGGTTGTGATTCTTTTCACACAGATTGGCTGTCGTCAGGTCCTGGAAGACGACCGCTTTTATGAGTTGTCCGTGCCTCAGGAAAAGCTGCAAACCATCGAACCTTTGCCGCTTACGCCTAAAACGACGGCACCCACAAAAGCCGAAATTACGGGGGATCCCAACAGCCTTCTCAATCCACCTCAATCAAAAGTGGTCTCCATCAGCCTTGAAGAATTCCGTGCTTCCACCCTGCGAAACAATCTGGAATTACAGGTACAATTGATTGCACCGACAATCGCGCAGGAAACGGTCAATCAGGAACGGGCGAAATTTGAATGGGCTTTCGCGGGCAACACAACATACGCCAAGACAGATACGCCGGTTTCAACTACATTGGAAGGTTCGAGTGTAGACTACTCCTATACACGCCTGGGTGTCGAAATGCCTCTGCAAACCGGCGGAACCCTTTCTTTTAATCTGGCCGACAATCGAACGAAAACGAATAATGTTTTCTCGACACTCAATCCATCCTATACAGATGACTTTTCCATCTCTCTCAGTCAGCCGCTTCTGCAAGGAGCCGGAAAACGAGCGAATATGCATTCGATTCGTGTCGCGGAATACAACAAACAGATCACGGATAACGCGACTAAATTGGAAGTTATCCGTATTCTTGCGGCGGCCGATCGTGTCTACTGGCGACTTTACGCGGCTCGAAAACAACTCGAGGTTCGTCTTAAACAATATGATCTGGCCAAGGCTCAACTCGAAAGGGCCAAACGATTTGTCGATGCGGGTGAACAGCCCAAAATCGAAATCCTTCGCGCCCAGGCCGGTATTTCCAGATACCTTGCCGATATCATCACTGCCGAAAACGAGGTCCGCGACCGGCAACGAGAATTGAAACGCACTCAGCAACGGATCGGGATTATCACAAAAGACAACCGAATCATGATCCCCGCTACGGAACCGAATCCGATCCGTTACGAACTGGAACCGGATCGATTGGTTGAACTGGCACTGGAAAACCGCCGGGAAATGCTCGATCTGGAACTCCAACTGGCCCAGAACATAAGCGATATCGACTTTCAACGAAATATAGCCTTGCCCCTGGTTTTACTGGATTACACATATAACATCAATGGGCTGGGAGCAACCCGTTCTGATGCTTTCGATTTGCTGTATGATAAAAACTTTGAAGATCACAGCATCGGGCTCCGTGTCTCAATTCCTTTGGGAAATGAAGCCGCCAAAGCACGCGTCCGGCAGGCTTTGTACCAGAGGCGTCAGCTTCTGGCCAACCAGAAGTACCGAAGATTGCTTATCTCTACCGAAGTTCTCGGTACGATTGACGCCGTGGAGACGCGCTGGCAACAGATTATGGCCGCTCGTCAATCGGCACTGCTGGAGGGAAAACTCTACGAGGCTGAAGTGCGTCAATTCACGCTGGGACTGCGAACCAGTACGGATGTGTTGGAAGCTCAAACCCGCTTTGCCAATGCCCAAAGTGCTGAAATCAGCGCCTTGATTGAGTACGAAATCGCGCTCGTAGATCTGGCTTATGCGACAGGAACTCTCCTCGGCGCCGCCCAGGTGGAATGGGCGCCCCTGGTCCCGGAAATCGGCAGATAAACTCACTCTTTCATTGTCCCTTAGGCTCTATATAAACCTTTTCCTATAAAATCCGGGATGTTTATCTCATCCATGGAAATAGTTAGCTTCCTGCATCGACTTTTTCTGTTATTAAATCCACTAAAATATCGGAGCTTACAATGTTTGTATCCGATGGTTCGGAGGCTGAATTGTTTATCGGGAGGGTTGAGGAAACGGCTCTCCACACCCTGAAGCCGTTTCTCGGGACCTTTCTCAGATTGGTATTGTGACAGACTGCGCCAAAAACGAAACCAAACCATGCAAGAACCGCCTCTTAAACACCGATAAAAGCAAAGTGAAGGTCTATGTAATCCCGACCACTGAAAAAGTCGCTGTCGCGCAGGACACGGAGCAATTTCTGGAGTAAGCCGCATGGCCGAAATAGCCGCTCAGGCAGTAACGGACAAACAGATCGCCGAGCTGACAGCCAACGGCTGCACCGCCGAAGACTGGTCCTGCGTGCGGATCGCCCCGCCCTTCGACGCTGAGCGGTTTCGTAATGTGCATTTTTCCGGCACGATTACGGTGTGCAGCCAAACAAATGGCGTGAGCCTGTTTGGCGGACTGACAAAAAAAACGGGATTGTACAATTCTTCCCTGCATAACTGCACTATCGGTAAGGATGTCTACATCAACAATGTCGAAAACTATATCGCCAATTTTGACATTCGCGACCGCGTCGTAATCGACCATGTAGCCCTGTTGGCTGTCGATGGACCCGCCTCTTTCGGCAATGGTACGGAGGCCCGGGTGATCAGTGAGGTCGGCGGGCGTGAGATTCCCATCTTCGACCGATTGAGTTCTCACGTGGCCTATATTTTGGCGCTGTACCGACATCGTCCCGGCGTCATCGAAAAATTGAAGGCCATGATAGCACAATATGTTGCTTCGGTTACCTCCAAGACCGGCTTCATCGGGACCGGCACAACGATTCGGAACTGCAAGACGATTCGGAATGTCAAAATTGGACCTGCTGCCATGCTGGAAGGCGTAAGCCTGCTGGAAAATGGTTCAATCAACAGCTCCGTTGAAGATCCCTGCACCGTCGGTACAAATGTGATCGCCCGTAACTTTATTTTCTGCTCCGGTTCCACTGTTACCGACGGTACGATCCTGAGCCGATGTTTCATAGGCCAGGGCACCCACCTGGCCAAGCATTATTCCGCCGAGAACAGTGTATACTTCGCCAACTGTGGCGGCTATCACGGTGAAGCCTGCTCCGTCTTTGCCGGACCATACACGGTAACCCATCATAAATCGACCCTGCTGATTGCCGGCCTCTATTCATTTCTCAATGCAGGCAGCGGATCCAATCAGTCCAACCACATGTATAAACTTGGTCCCGTGCATCAGGGCGTCGTCGAACGCGGATCCAAGACGACCTCCGATTCCTATATGCTTTGGCCGGCACGTGTTGGTCCTTACACCCTCGTCATGGGCCGTCACTACGGCAACAGTGACACCTCCGATCTTCCATTTTCATACCTCATCGAGCATGAGGACGAGAGTGTCTGCATACCCGGCGTCAACCTCCGCTCGGTAGGCACGGTACGTGATGCGCGTAAATGGCCGTTGCGCGACCGACGTAAAGATCCCGATCGGCTCGATTATATTATCTTCAATCTGCTCACGCCCTATACGGTACAGAAAATGTGTAACGGCGCAGCGTTATTGGAGGAGTTAAAACAGACTTCCGGCCCGACAAGCCAGCATTTTTACTTCCATGGCGTCAAGATCAAAAAAACTTCTCTTGAAAAAGGCATCCGGTTCTATCGTATGGGAGCGCGAAGATACCTGGGCAACGTACTAGTCAAACACCTGCGGGAAAACCATTTTTCCAATATCGCCCAGCTTCAAAAAAGCCTGTCCGTTGTCGATGAAAACGGGTGCGGTCCCTGGCTTGACCTGGCCGGGTTGCTTACGACCGAACAGAATATCCATACATTACTGGATGAGTTGGAAACCGGCAAGCTGACCTCACTGGAGATGGTGGCTGAGCGAATCGCTGATTTCTATGAACACTTTGAGCAGTACCAATGGACTTGGGTCATGTATGCCCTGGAAAAGTATTTGGGAAAGACCGTCGATCAGTTTATGCCTGCCGATATAATTCAAATCATCAGGGAATGGATCGAAGCGGTCGAATGGCTTGACAAGTTGCGGCTTAGCGACGCCCGTAAGGAATTCGGTGATACCAGCCGGATTGGATTCGGAGTTGACGGGGGTCCCGAGCAAAGGGATGCTGATTTTTTCGCGATCCGTGGTTGTCCCGAAACCAACGATTTTATCGTCGCCCTCGAGCAGCGACTGGAAGCCAAGAAAAACACCGCCGCCGAGCTGATCGAAAAACTGCAATCCCTTTAATCCTGCCCGTCATACGGAGGCGGGGGCGGAGGTGGAATCTGCGACCAGGGATCGTCCGGATTCGATGGAAGCATCGGTTTGGGGGGCTTGGGAGGTTCGGGAGGACGTAACCGGCTTATATCGTCCCGGTCGGAAGTTTTCGGCTTTATCTCGATACTCCCCGACGATTTATCCAACTGTGGTTCGACAGCCTGGTTATAATCCATGGGCTGATTCACTCCCAGATCATACTGCGGCCGATCCGAACCAACGAAAATCGTCTTTGGCTCTATACCTACGGTCGGCTCCGGCCCTTGGGAAGGAACCATCGGACCGGGAGAGGGAGGATAGGATCCCTGCGCTTCGACAGGTAATCCATCAGGGCCTTCCGGCCCAAACACATCATAGGCCGGTCCATATTGGGCGAGGTAATATAACGAATAAGCTCTTTCAAAGACCAGGACGGGAAGCACTAGTACAGTTCCAATATACGGAATGGCCATAAGGCAACCGGCAATGCAGCACGTACAAATTACAATTGCGAAAATGATGATTCCAATGACAAAGCTGATTAGAATCTGGAATAAAATATACACCGTAAAGCGTCCGGCATTGGCCTTAAGCAATCCTTTCAGCTCATGCCAGGCTTGCGTGCATGTACTCTGTCGAAGATACATAATCGGAACGGCAAAATCTTTGATGAATTTTAGAGCGATTCCAAAACCAATGAAGACCGGTATAGCAATAATAAGAGTGGATAAGGCCGCCAAAATGGCAATCGGGGGTTCGTTTGCACCGCCCTGGTACACAAGAAGAAAAATGCCGATCCCAATTCCCAGAAAAATCAACACAAAGATAAGTATTACCACGTTTATTGCAAGCCGGAATAGAAACAGGCTATTGCCCTGTTCCCTGAACTGTGTCCAAGGCTCTTTAACCAGGCCTTTGTTTAAAACAATGCAATGAACGAAGATGAAATCACCTCGGCTATTGAGCCAGAGTAAAAGCACTTTAATTCCAAAGGCGAGCAACAGGACACCAACTGTTCCAATAATAATAATAGGTAAATGAGGCAGAATCTCACGAATAGCCTGGTCCATATTCCCGGGTCCGCCGCTGCCGGAAGGGACGTGAAAGTTTCCGCCGCCGCCTCCTCCACGTCCCAAGGTTGCCAGCCATGCCCCGAATCCGATCAGAAACCACTTACTTAAATCGAACGGATCAAGGAGGATCTTATTTACCCGTTCCAAGGCCCTGGAAACGGGCGCCGTTACACTGATGTTTTGTCCCTCTTGTCCGTACATGGCAAACCTCCAAACAATCCCGATGGCTTGATGAATCGTTTCGGTATTTTATCCGGACATCGCCGAAACCGCCAAGCGAAAAAGGTCCGGAATCGTCCTTTCACCGGACTGGTCATTTCTTCAGGGCGCACCGATCGCGCGCCTTTCGATTCAATAGACACCCATACCCTCAAACTGTTACAGAAAAAAACCCTCCGGGAAGGTCTTCTCTGTATTTTTCCCTACTCTGACGTGAAACAAGAGGAGTAAAACTATCTCACCGGTCGGATCAGTATTCCTTGCCCGGCCAGATATTCCTTAACCTGTCGGATACTGTATTCGCTGTAATGGAAGATGGATGCGGCCAGAACCGCATCGGCCTTGCCCTGTTCCAGCACCTCCGCAAGGCTTTCCAGCGTTCCCGCCCCGCCGGAGGCAATCACCGGGATATTCACCGCCTCGGCGACAACCCGCGTCAGCTCAATGTCGTATCCGGCCTTGGTCCCATCGGCATCCATGCTTGTCAGGAGGATCTCTCCGGCCCCAAGCCTTTCAGCATTAACGGCCCATTCGACGGCATCGATATTTGTCGGTTCCGAGCCGGCCTTGACCGTTACGATCCACTTGCCCGATTCGCCTTTTTTACGTCGTGCATCAATCGCCAATACCACACACTGACTGCCGAATCGCTCGGCGGATTCGGCGAGCACATCCGGATTCTGCACCGCCGCTGTGTTGATGGAGCATTTGTCCGCTCCGGCTCGCAAGAGAATGTCGATTTCGTTGGCTGTGCTGATCCCGCCTCCCACGGTGAACGGGATAAACACATTTTCCGCTACCCTTTCGACCAGATCAACAATTGTTTTTTTGGAGCGAATTGTCGCCGTGATATCCAGAAAGACCAACTCGTCGGCTCCTTCGTCACTGTATCGTTTACCAAGCTCCACCGGATCGCCCGCATCCCGCAGGTTCAGGAAGTTGACACCTTTAACGACACGATTATCTTTAACATCCAGGCATGGAATAATTCGCTTAGTCAGCATATACCACCCTCCCGGCAGATCGCATCAAAATTGCGAAGCACATCCAATCCCATCGGCGCACTCTTTTCCGGGTGAAACTGCACGCCGAAAACATTGCCTTTTTGTACGGATGCGACCAACAACCGGCCGTATTCCATCTTTGCCACTTTCGCTTCCGGATCAGTTACCTTGGCACAGAAGGAATGGGCAAAGTAAAAATACTCTTCTTTCTCAAGCCCGGCGAACAAGTTCATCCCGACATCCGGCATGACGGCATTCCAGCCCATATGCGGGATCGTTAATCCCATGTCTTGAGGAATCGGCTCGATCGTTCCCTGAATCAGGCCCAATCCGTCATGTTCGCCCAATTCGCAACTATGCTCAAATAGAAGCTGGTGCCCCACACAGATTCCCAGAAGAGGTTTTCCTGCGCCGGCCACTTCCCGTACCACCTCGGCCAGATCTCCAAGCTCGGCCATGGCATATCCGAACGCTGCTACACCGGGTAAAATTACCCCGTCTGACGCCCGAATATCATCCGGATCGGCACTGAGCTTATCGTCAATTCCCAGAAAATCCAGGGCATTACGAACACTCTTAACATTTCCCACGCTGTAATCAATCACTACAATCATCGTACGAATTCACTTATTGAAGGTACTCAGGATTCCCCCTAAGACGAGACTATTATACGCACTCCATAGAATAACTCAATCCTTTTGTCTCCAATCCGTTTCAAATCATGACGCCTCATCCGGATATTATATGTACCAATATGACTTTATCTGAGTTCCTTTCTTTATAGGCGTTTGAACCAATCTGCAAAAACAGTACAATGTCATATGCTGTAATTATTTTACACATATATTTCAAGAGGGAGAGGATTCGACTATGTTAAATCGACGTGATTTCTTAAAGGCGACAGGTGTCTGGACCGCAGCTATTTCACTGGTGGGGTGTGCTGAATTCTCTACTGGAAAAAAAGGAAATCGTAAGCCGAATATTGTCATTATCATGGCCGACGACATGGGCTTTTCCGATATTGGCTGTTATGGAGGAGAAATACAAACCCCCAGTCTGGATAAACTTGCAGTCAATGGATTGCGTTTCACGCAGTTCTACAATACGGGTCGATGTTGTCCTACCCGAGCCTCCCTGCTGACGGGACTATACCCGCACCAGTCAGGTATTGGAGACATGTCAGGAGATGATGGGCTGCCGGGCTATAAAGGCAGGCTTAACGAGCAATGCATAACGATTGCCGAGGTATTACGGCCGGCAGGATATCGTAATTATGCAGCGGGCAAATGGCATGTCGGCCCCGGACCGGAACATTGGCCCCTCCAACGGGGATTCGATCATTACTATGGAGCCAATTCCGCCAGTGGACACTATTTTGGACTGCAAGCCAGGAATGGGCGACGATTTATTATAGACGATCAGGAATACATCCCGGAAGGGCAGGCACGCAAGACCGGACAGACTGGCTACTGGCCCTTTCAGAATAAAGATGGAACACCCTGGTACGGAACGGATGCCTATACCGACTATGCCCTTTCCTATCTGGAGGAACATGCCGAAGAACACACAGATCGTCCTTTCTTTCTCTATGTGGCCTATACAGCACCCCACTGGCCGCTGCATGCTTTGCCGGAAGATATCGCCAAATATCAAGGCAGATATATGAAAGGGTGGGACCAGTTACGCAAGGAACGATATGCCCGCCAATTGCAGATGGGCATCGTCCATTCGGATTGGTCAATATCCCCGCGTGATCCGGAGGCGCCGGCTTGGGAGGGCCTGACCGAAGAACAGAAACAGGAAATGGATCTGCGGATGGCGGTGTATGCGGCGATGGTCGATCGAATGGATCAGAATATCGGCCGTCTGATCGCCAAACTTAAGTCTCTCGGACAATTTGAAAACACATTGATTCTGTTTCTCTCCGACAACGGTGGCTGTCATGAGGGTGGACCATGGGGATTTAGTAGGGGCAAAAAGGATAGTCCCGCTGGTTCACCCGACTCCTATACCAGTTATGGACGATGCTGGGCCAATGCCTCCAACACACCGTTTCGCATGTTCAAACACTGGGTTCATGAAGGAGGCGTATCCACTCCCTTGATTGCTCATTGGCCGGGAGTTGTGAATGATAAGGGAACGTTGACGGATCAAACCGGCCATGTGGTTGATCTGATGGCGACCTGCTGCGATGCCGCTGGTGTATCCTATCCAAAATCATATAACGGCCAAACGATTACACCATTGGAAGGTCGAAGTCTGATTCCTGTATTCAAAGGACAGCAACGAGAAGGCCATGCGATGATTTTCTGGGAACATGAAGGCAACCGGGCTGTACGACAAGGTGACTGGAAGTTGGTCTCCCGATTTCCAGATAACAAATGGGAACTGTACAATGTGAAAGTGGATCGCTCCGAGTTAAATGATATATCCCAGCAACATCCCGATAGAGTAAACGAACTCAAGGCTGCCTATCTTGAATGGGCAGTGCGTTGCAATGTCATACCCTACGGAAAACTTCAACAACACAGAAGAGCCAAATGAAAGGTTGGACGCTTTTTAATCTTGGAGCGCAACGCTTCCAGGCTTCCAGTTAAGAGCAGCACGCTGGAGGGTGGGCAATTATCGCTTTGTTCTCAAAGCATAGCCTACGAGAGAGCATAGCGGCGGTTTTCTCACGCAACATGATCGGCGAAGTATGTCAGTGGTTCGACGGAGCGGATCCGGCGAAGCGGAAGAACCAGTTAAACCACCTCCGGAATAGGGGTCCAAATTAAAGAGATTGTAGGGCTCCTGGACGAATCGGCTTGAAATATACAGACAATTGGATTACAATTTGAGTTTAAGACCCCAAAATAACAAAATACAGCATTTTTTCCTTGCCAAATCTGTTCATATGTCAATATAATGGAGGTAATGTGAGGGTGAATGCCGGGGGAAAGGAAAAAGGAGAGTTTTTGAAGTGCATTTCCTTACAGCAACAGTACACGGAGGTTGTATCAGTATTCGGAGATAGGGTATAAGTTTGCGCAATATACGGGTTGTTTATTTGGAAAGGGGAGAAAATGAAACAATGTCTTTTAGGTCTTGCTGTACTCCTGTCGGGTGTCTGTGGAATGACACAAGCCGCAAGCACCTACCAAGTCGTGTTCGACTTTGAGACTAGCTGGAGCGGGGATTATGCCCCGGGCTGGGAAAACACAGACTACCGACATGGCGATCCGCCGATCGGAAAAATGATGGAACAGGTTTCCGGCGGGTATATGGGCGGCAACGGAATGAAGCTCATTGCCGACAGTACCCCAGAGAGCTGGATGTGGTGGGCCGGTGTAAGCCCCACGGGAGTAAATGCCCAAGCCATGGAGAAACAGTACAACCCCTGGTTCAGCGCCATGTTCTACGATGAGGGTGATTATTCCAACGGGGCCGATCCTACCGGCCAGATCTTTGCCGTACCCAGTTGGGTCAATCCCTATATCGACGGTTCCGAAGACTGGACGGACGTTCAGCTCGGCGCACGCGATAATGTCGAGGACCAGTACTACTATGTGGCTACCGGTGAAGGACATCCCGGTTGGCAGACCACCGGCATAACTCGAGACGTCGGCTGGCATGAGTTAAAGATGCAACTGTCCAGTATCGATGGAGCGATTTATTTTTATATCGATGGAGTGATGGTGGGTAATTCCTATCGTAATGACTATATCGATCTGGGATCGGAACTTGGGTTGTATACGCGTTTTGCGGCCCCCTTGTCTGCCTGGGGAGACGATAAGCCGTATTCGATCTGGGACAATGTGGCGTTCGGTTCGGATTATGTTGTTCCCGCTCCGGCGGCCTTTGTGCTTGCAAGTGTCGGCGCCGGCATGGTCGGATGGTTGCGAAAACGGAAAACTTTGTAACTTTACACAGGGGCAATTAAAAGGCTGTGAATTGAAAAGTTCACAGCCTTTTTTCTTGCGGTTCCCGATTATAACAGAATGGCACAATCCGCATCGGAGCAGTTTTTTATACCTATATCCAATACTTTCTGGGATTGCCGAATTTGTTGAGATACAGGAGGATTTTGGTTTCGATGCTGAGATTTACGCCGGGCAGTTTCAATGGAATGAGTAAACGCCTCCCGAAAACGATCCATACCAAACTGCTCTATGGCGACTTGCCGAGCCTGTTGTCCCATGCGGACGGCCAATTTACGGTCATGTAACAGCAACATGGCATAATGACGCAACTCGGACGGATCGTCACTGAGAAAGCCGCTAATCCCATTTTCAATCGGTGAAGTGGGGTGCACGTTCCCAAGGATCGGCATCCCCGCCGCCATGGCTTCGATCATTGCCATATTAAAACCATCTTCCAGCGCCGGATCGGCCGTATGAACATAAAACCGATGCGACTGCAGCAGGTATTTCAGGTGTTCCCAGCTTTTCGACGGACCGGCAGCCCCGGGCATTTGCGGATTATATCCCACCAACCGGATTGGCAAATCCTTGAAAGCCTTTTCATAAAAGTCCCACTTTAAAAATCGCTTCCGTCGGGTAACAAAATTGCTGATTCGCAGCCCACACGGAATCTCTCCCTCAAATGGGTGATAGAATCTCGGATCGATACCGCATGGTACAATATCCTCTGTAAATCCCCACGAGTTCCCCTTGAACCATGTGACCGCCACAACATGGCCCCCGACCAGCTCTATATATTGACGAAGTACACGCCCCATTTCCTGTGCCGGCACCTGACTCGATTCTTCCAGTATCCGCGCCTCAATCGGTAAATGAATTACATTGAGACGAGGTTCGGGGCGATGTCTGATATCGAGTAGATCGGAAAAATTATGGGTAATAATGCAGTAGTATTGGGTGGTGGAGCGCCGGGCTTCGGTGAGAGTGATGAGTCGGCCGTTTGGGGGTATGGGGCGGACATTATCATCCCAACAGCGTTTATGACGACCGGACAGGCCGACGATAATATCGAGGGAATACCCCAGGCAGCCGAGCTGATAGACCCAGGGTTCGTGACAATTGAACGCCAGCAGCGTTTTGGACTCATCCGGTTGCATTCTCTTAAGTTCTTTTTCCATACCTGCGGCATTAAGAAGAAGCACTTTTTGCCAAATAATTTAAGAATTATTCTATTGAGGCTTCTGAAAAACATACTGTTTTTCGTTTCCTTGCCTGATTGTTCGTTTTATCTTGTTATTCGGGCGAATAGTTGCTCTTTT
>JAFGPC010000112.1 GCA_016926155.1 Sedimentisphaerales bacterium | reverse complement strand
GACATCAATGAGGTGGAATGGGACTGGCAATTGATGACCAGCCCCGATAGCCCCGATGCGGAAGTGGGTATTTTTGCAATCAAAAACGAAGTGATCAACAGCTTTATGGGCCACTTTACCCGTGAGAAGATGCAGATCACCAATGTGCAGATTGGCCCGATGGCATTGTACAACTATGCCCATTTTGATCGGCAGGATGTGCGGGAGGATGAGGGCAAGGCCGTCGTGATCATGGATATGGGATGTGACAGCACCACCCTGGTGGTCTGTACGAAAGATACGGTCTGGCAGCGCAGCATCCGAATTGGCGGCAATGCGTTTACCGAGGCGATTGAAGAGGCGTTCAAGCTGAGCTTCCGCAAAGCCGAAAAGCTTAAACGTACCGCCCCGATGAGCAAGTACATGCGACAGATCTTTACAGCGATGAAGCCGATGTATACGGACCTGGGCAGCGAAGTTCAGCGGAGTCTGGGATTCTATGCCAGCAGCGGACCGGGGCGGGAAAAAGGGTTCTCCAAGATCATTGCCTTGGGCGGCGGTATGAAATTGCAGGGTCTGGCCAAATACCTCCAGCAGACTTTGAATATCCCGGTGATTCGTCCCGATTCGTATGAACGACTGACACTGGCTCCGGAAGTATCGGCGGCAAAATTCCATGAAAATATCGGTGATTTTGGGATTGTGTACGGTTTGGGCGTTCAGATGCTGGACGAACCTAAAATTAAGGCCAATCTTCTGCCGCGCCGTCTAGCCCGTCAGATGGCCTGGGCCCGCAAAGCCAAGTATTTTACAGCAGCGGCATGTCTGCTTCTGGGCGTCTCGATTGTCAGTCTGGCCAATGTACAATTTGCCAAAGCAAAATACAACAGCAGCACGAACGAAGGTCTTCGACGCCAGTCCAACACAATCGCCTCCGCGGCTCGAGAGGCGAAAGCGAAACTGGAAGAGCAAAAGCAGCGGGAACCTAAATTGAATGAGCAGATCGCACAGCAGACAGATATGCTGAAATACCGCGACATCATCCCGAAGATGAATCACGATATTCTTGCCTGTCTGCCGAATGAAGAGAATAATCCCGAACAGGTGGCTGTGTATAAGGCTTTTGAGGAGGGAAACGTCGAAGCTTTGAAACAGGTCCCGCGGACGGAGCGAAAGCAACTTTTTATTACCAGTCTTTCTGTGCAATATGTCAGCAGCGTCAAAGATGCGGATTTAAGTAAGTTAGAGACAATGCAGCGGAAAGCCATTTCGATTAGTACGGGAGGATTCGGTTATGAAGGGATGGATCCGCGGTACATGGAGGGGATGGATCCGCGGTATATGGAGGGGATGGACCCGCGGTATATGGAGGGAACGATGGATCCCCGCTATCGGGAGGGGATGTATGGTCCGGGGGGAACCCCTTTGCAGACGACCGAGAAGGAACCGGACGGACCGGGTTTTATTGTGCTTATCGAGGGATACAGTCCTTACCATGGAGGCACAGGGAACGATTTATCTCCCCTGTTGGATCCTCCCGGTGTCGGACGACAGGAAGATCAGACGAACTGGGGATTTATCACGCGATTGGAAAACATGGGTAAGGTCGTTTCGGATACCCCTTTCAAACTTTATGAAAAGGGCAATACCGAACATTTCATTCTGGAAAAAAATCCTGTCGATCTCAGTCAAAAAGACACACCGCTTGGGATTGGTATGCAAGTGGAGAAGGAACGAGTCAGCGAGGAGATACTGAAGGCGGATACCGGCTTGGGGATGGGCCGTGGCGGAGGGACTTATTATGACGAGAGCATGAGAGGCGGCGGCCGAATGGCCAGTCGAGTGGAAAAGGAAACTGTGTTGGTCGATCCGCTTACGGGAGAAGAAATAAGTAAGGTCTTTGACATCATTACCGAGGAAGATATTGCGACGAATCCGGATTTGACGGACAAAAATCTTGGCGAGCGGAAGTTTGATCAATATCGCCGACCTAAATTTATTGTTCGGGATCACTGGTTCCGTGTGAAATGCAAGTTTCTGTGGGAAGGGGGACCGGAAGTGCCGAAAAAGCCGGTGATGGGCGGCGGATACAGGTATGGCCGCTGAGAGGGCTCCATGCTTTTTTTGTGGCGTGTAATTTGCCTTTGTCGGGAATGTGAAAGGACGCTGGGAAATGAAAAAACCAAATTTGAAACTTGATCTTCGATTCAGCCTTGGCTTTTTGCGGAAATATACGGCGATCGTGATTCCTGTTATTATTGTTATCGTTGCCGGTTTGTTTCTGGGGATGGCTGTGTTCTCGGGGCGACGTTTAAAGGCGGCGATACAGAAAAACAGCCTGCAATTGGGCAATCAGATCAAAGGAATGGTCGGTTCAACTCCATCATCGCAGCAATATACACTCTGGCAGGAACGCGAAGATCTTCATCAGAAAGAAGCCGAACGCGTAGCGCAGTTTTTCGCTTTGGATTCTCGTCGTGAACTGATTAGCTATAAGGTCTTTCCGGAACCGAAGGACAAGTCCAATCAGATGTTTGACGAGTTTGGCAAGCTGTATCAGGATGAAGTGGAAAAGCTTGTTCGGATGGTAAACGGCCGGGACGCCCCGACAGTAGAGGAGATTCAGGCACAACTGGGCGGCGGAGTTCGTCCCGGGGGCGGCATCAATTACAGCACCGGATCCCAGGAAGCAACCAAACAAATGGTGATTGACAAGCTTTGTGAAAAGCGTGCACAGGAAATCTCGGTTTATGCGGCGCCCCAGTTATTTCCCTGGTCAAATTACTGGCATGAATACAAGTTTGAAGGACGAGACAAGGCGATAGAGCATTGCTGGTATTCCCAGATGGCGTATTGGGTGTATGAAGATGTAATGAAGAGTATTGCCCGGATCAATGAGGGATCCATCAGTGTTTATACTTCTCCGGTCAAACGTTTGATTGGGATTACATTTAAGCAGCATGCGGATTACATTGAGTCTCGAAATACCCTTAGAGTGTCCGCCATGTCCAAAACGAGCGTGATGGAAGATCGGCCGGATTATGTACGGGAAGGATTTCCTACTGTGCTGGGAGTAAAACCATGGACCGAACGCTGGTGTAATGAAAAATTTGATGTGTTCCATTTCAGTGTCGGCGTCGTTGTCTCAGCGGGAGCCGTGGATGATTTTATGGTCGAGCTTTGCAGCGCCAAGACACATAATTTCCGGGAAGGGTATGTCCGTGATGGGCGACTTCAGGAAGGGCTTCCTCATAATTCAATCACGATACTGCAAAGTCAGATTGATCCCGTAGAACGATCCGATGACAATCATAAATTTTACCGTTACGGCGCCGGCGCCGTAGTGCAATTAACTCTGGTCTGTGAATATCTTCTGGGCAAGGAGGGGTATGCCTCTATTGTTCCCGAAACCGTCAAAACCCTCCTGGAAACACAAGCGGAAAAACGTACAGGTACAACCCGATCTACAGGCGTCTCCGGCTCTTCCAAACCAACCGGCTCTTCCAAACCAAGCAGTACCGCGGGTAGTAAGGCACGGAAAAGCAAACGAGATGATATAGGGATTGATTAATAAGAAAACTGTCTGCAAAGTAATCAGGACCGTGAACGGAAAACAGGTGTACGTCACAAATCGTCAAATAGGGCAATAAACATGGCTAAGAAACGAGGAAATCTGTTTGAGCAATATGTTGACAAGCTTGTGTTAGGATTATCTGTGCTTGTTTCGTTGGGATTACTCTGGATATTTGTCCTGAGCCAACCGTATAACGTTGAATATGGATCTGACAATTATGGTCCCGGGGAACTGGATAATGTTATTTTTACTTCCGCTCAGCGGCTCAAAACCAAGCTGGAAGAATCACCGGCACCGGTGCCCCCTTATACTCCACCGAACATTACCAATCGCTTCGAAAATCCGATTCAATATGCGGGAACCCCAACCTGGGAACTCACCCAACCCGGAATTCGGGAACAGATGATGGAAGAGAAGCGATTATATCGTTTGCCCGACATGCCGATGCTGGCGGACCTGGACGTCGTCAAAATCCGAACCGTTGCCTATGTACCGAGCCAATCGCTGGATGCAAGTATGCCGTATGACAAAGCGCCTGTCCAGTTAGGAGATGTGGATCTTGTAACGGTACAGGCCTCCCTGGATGTTTCTACGCTGTATCGAGGTTTTGAGCAAAGCTTTGATTCTCCTGTGGTCCGTCCTCAATGGCGTGATTCGGATCTGGCCAGACCGGTATTTGGGGCAGTGGATCTGGAACGCCGGAAATTACAGAAAGATGGTTCCTGGAGTGACTGGCAGCGTGTTCGTCCTGCGCGAATTGATTATCTGGCTGAATTTCTGGATGTCCCGCGCGATCCAAGCAAAATACTGGATATCGAGTTGAAAAAGAACCAGCTCAAACGATTCGAATATATGCGTCATTTATTGCAGCCGGAACCTTACGATTTTGCCTCTCCTCATGAGGTGTGGCTAACGCCCTCATTGCACGAAGAATATATCAGACTGGCGGAGCGGGAAGAAGAGCAGAAACTCCGCGAGCAGCGGGAGCAGGAGCGGGAGCGACTCCAGCGTGAGAGAGATGCCCGAAGCCGCACAACCACTAACACACGCACCCAACCCGGACGGGTGGATCCTGCGATGCGAGATGCAGGGGCCCGAAGTCGGGATCGAACACGACCCGGTTCAGATCCTCGACGGGGCGATCCAAGGATGGAAGGCTATTATGACGAATTCGGCGGAATCAGACGTCCCGGGCTGCCTGTCAAGAAAGAAGAGACATCCGAGGATATCCTGGCAAAACTGGCCGATGTTATGTTGAAAGAAGACGGCAATCTGCGGGATCGACAGGAACCCCTATTCGTATGGGCGTATGATGATTCGATGGCCCAGCCGGGTGTCTATCAATACCGAATGCGGGTGGGTGTCTTTAATCCGATTCTTGGCAAAGGGTGGGTGGTGAATAATCAGGCAGACCTCAACGATCAGGTTTTTTTATTCACAGAGTATACGGATCCGACAGAACCAATTACGGTGGAAGATCGAGAGTATTTCTTCCCCATGCAGCTCGTGGCCGATGCCCGAGATACCGTGGAGATTAAAGTAGCTCGATATCATTTGGGACGTTGGCGAACCAATGATTTTACAGTCCATTCCGGCGAACCCATCGGCCAGGAATTGGAAATTGAGCCGGAGAATCCTTTACGGACGACGGGACGAGGAACAGATCCCCGGGCAATGGGTTATTACGATGAAGGAATGACTTCCACCGGACCGGAGAAAATTGATTTCCGGACGGGCTCTGTACTGGTGGATGTGCAGGCTTCTACAACATGGGAAACCCCGGGAGCTCGGCTGTCTCGGCAGGAAATTCAGGAAATCCTTTATACCGAAAGCAGCGGTGATATAGAACACTTTGCCGTCAATAGTCGAAACTGGCCCAATGAGGTTCGATCCTTGCATGATAAGATCAAGCAATCCGAAGATCGAGGGCCAATCAAATATGTCCAGCGCAATCACTATCGTAACCAAAGACAATCGGCGGCCCAATCACGATTGCGAAGCCCGATGGACTCCTATCGTGATCCAATGATGCTGGACCGCAGACTATAGTGTATGCATAAGTATTTCCGTATTGAACGCCTAGATGACGATCCAGATAACCGTTCAATTTCAATCCTTCACAGGAAGGAATAAGGGAGAATCTTCAATTCGGGCCGTTTTGGACGGTACTATTGGAGTGGGATGGAGCCTTGCCGAGTTGAATTGCCAGCACAAACCTAGATATAATGCGGACGAATTATCTCGATCAATGCTTTTCGAACAGGGTATCGTTCCATTCTCGGAGGTGCGGATTATTGCAACAAAAGCGTGATTATTGGATGGAATGGTTTCTTGTGCTTGTAGTTCTCCTGCTTGTTTGCATACGAAATTCGTACAGCGAAAGCCCTCATGTTTTTACTACAGATCCGATGCAGGCTTTGACCAATCAGGCATTCAGCGTGCTGTTGTCGGGGCTTCTGGTGGTTATAGCCGGTATTGCGGGGCTGTTGTTTTTCCGGCGAAAGTCTATACTCTGCCGCAGAACAGGATTAGGATGGGGGACGGCTTTCTTTGCGATCGGCGCCGTGGCAACTTGCGTATTCGCTTCCGACAAACGAAGTGCAATGACAGCCGGATTAACGCTAGCTGTCCCAATGGCGGTGGCTCTGGCTCTGATCGGATTGTTGCATTCAAGGCAACGGATAAAACTTGTTTTGATGGTGATTACATCGCTTGGATTTGTCAATGTCTACCAATGTTATGAACAGGCCGGCACCAGCAATGCATTGATGATCGAGCAATATGAGGAGGATCCGTTATCCCAGTTGGGACCCTTGGGGATAGAGCCCGGATCGTTCCAGCACATGCTGTATGAGCATCGTCTGTACGGTCGGGATGTGAAAGGCTTTTTCACTACGGGTAATTCGGCCGGTTCCTTTTTCATCCTGGTTTTGTCGGCCGTTGGATGTTTGTGGTCCCTTCTTCCTCAGAAAAATGGTTTTTTTTCTTTTATAAAAAACAATGTATTATTTCTAATCTTGCTGGGTGGAATTGTAACCGGGCTGCTTTTGACACACAGCAAAGGCGCGATTATCGCAGTGGCTTTGGGAAGTGTGGGGTATCTGTTGCTTCGCTTTTTTAGACCGATTCTGTTTCCTTGTCGCTATCCTATACTGATTTTGTCTATCGTGGCGGGAATGGTGCTGACAGTGGGAATTTTTTACTATGGATTTACCCATGATCGATTACCAGGCGGCAACAGCATGTTGGTGCGATGGCAATATTGGCGAGCTTCGATCCGGATGATTTGCGATCATCCATTAATCGGAGTAGGAGGAGGTAATTTTCGTCATTGGTATCCTCATTACAAGATTCCGGCCGCTCTGGAAACCGTACACGATCCACATAATTTCCTGCTGAGTCTTTGGACGCAGTTTGGTTTGTTGGGTCTGGCTGGCTTTTTATCTGCCGTGCTGTGGCCGTTGGCGGATCTAATCTTCGGTCGAGTAAGGGGAAATTCCGGTAACGTCGAAAATCGAGCCATGGGACCGTTTATTCTAGTGATTGGTTCTTTACTGGCAATTGGTATGGTCGTCATCCGACCGTTTTTTATGGAGGGACAGGCGACTCAAACGCAGGAATATCGCTCTTTCGTACAGCTCTATCTTTATGGATTTCCCGCCTTCGTTTTCTTTGCCGGTTTTTTTCTGCTATGGTTTGGATTTCACATCGGCGGTTCTGACACGGATCGGAAAACAACCCATGGCGTAATAATACTGGCGTGTGGTCTGGCGGCATTCCTGCTGGCCAATATGATTGATTTTGCCATTTTCGAACCGGGCATTTATTTGACGTTCTGGATTTTACTGGCGTGCCTGATTGCTTTACGACGAAACGAAGATTCTTCGAACGAGGCAACGCTATCCCTGCATCCGGGCATCCGATATA
The DNA here is from genome assembly GCA_016926155.1 of Sedimentisphaerales bacterium. Lineage (GTDB taxonomy): Bacteria > Planctomycetota > Phycisphaerae > Sedimentisphaerales > Anaerohalosphaeraceae > JAFGGE01. Next base: position 1,517 of record JAFGPC010000112.1, on the reverse strand, counting down.
CCGGTTTGGGATTGGTTTTGGCCGGTTCGCTTGCGGTTCTTTTCTGGATGGTCGTGCCGGTTGTCCGGGCGGGATGGCTGGAGCAGCTTTCGAATCGGCAAAGAGACAACGCTCATGCCTTGCTCACCGAAGCAGGTTCTATCGATCCGTATGATCCGGAGCCAGTCCGGCGGAACGCCAAATTGTATCTCTGGGATTATGAGCAGACCGGGAACAGGGAGATGCTGGAAAATGCGGCAAACTTATTTCTTTCAGCAAAAGCACGAAATCCGGCCGGTTTCAAGGATGACAGTCAGCTTGCATGGATTTATCAGAAAATGGCGGAGAATCGGACAGATCAGCAAAAAAAGGACTATCTTGCCAAAGCATACGGCCATGCGAGTTCGGCTGTGGGTAAGTATCCCGGTTCCGCTAAACTTCATATCGAATTGGCGGATCTGGCTGTAAAACTTGGGCAGTCGGAACAGGCTCTCAACCATTATCGGCAAGCGGTACAAATTGAGGATGCTTTTCGGGACATGTTCCGGAATATGTACCCGGGCCGGGATATCCAAAGCCGACTTGGGGAGGAAAACTATCAATGGGCAAAACGCATGATAGAAGAACTGACTTCCGGATTATAGACGACCGATTACCTTTTTAAAAGAAGGGCTTATCCAATTCAGCTTAGATGCAGGAATTGTTATTCCATCACCACGGCTGTGCCGTAAGCCAGGATTTCCGAAGCGCTGGTCATGACCATCGATGTGGCAAACCGTACCTGAATGACGGCGTTAGCGCCGAGTTTCTGGGCCTCTTCAATCATACGGTCGATGGCCTGTTCGCGCGATTCGGCCATTAGTTTGGTATAGTTACTGATCTCGCCGCCGACCAGATTTTTCAATCCAGCCATGATATCATTACCCAAATGGCGGCAGCGAATGGTGTTGCCGCGGACCAATCCGAGAGTTTTAATGATCCGTTTTCCTTCAATACGATCTGTTGTCGTAATGATCATAGCTATCTCCTCACATCCTTATAACGGTCATGGTTCCAGAAAAACAACCGTTCGCGAAGAACCGATACGAACAGGATTACCAGTCCGCCGATCATCGCACAAATACCGATCTTGAGTATAATACCAATCGTGGGATCTTTGACAAGGGCTTTTACGGTTTCGAAACCGCCATAAATAAGAAGGGCAATGGCAGCAATCCCGAAAAGCATCCACCCCAGGCTTCGTTCGATACGGTTATAGATGCCGCCCCAGTACAGTTCCCAGAGTTTGTCTTCGGGTTCCAGCAGGGTAACCTCATCGGTGATCGCAATCAGTTTTCGGAAGCTTTCCAATTCTTCCCTGCAGGCGGAGCAGGTTTGCAGGTGTTTTTCGAGCTCTTGTTTCTGTCCTTCACTGAGTTCGCCGTCAAGATATCCCATCAACAGGTCTTTATAGTCATTACAGGTCATGACCAGGACCCCCCTTTCTCTTTTTCCAGCAGTTCCTTGAGCTGTTTTCGAGCGTGATACAATCGACTCAT
>JAFGPC010000111.1 GCA_016926155.1 Sedimentisphaerales bacterium | reverse complement strand
TAGCCCAGATATGTTCCGTCCTTGAGCAGTGTTTCCGGGCTCGTCGGATTCGAATAGATATGCGAGGTCTGGTAGAGGATTCCACCGAAAACTCCCCAGACAGACGGAGCCAGTTGGTCGCCTGTGTCGTGGACGGTCCAGCCGTTATAATCTCCGTCGCTGAAAGAATCAACTAACAAGGATTCATACGGTTCAACCAGGATATTGTCAAAGTAGGTCACAGGAGCATTACCCCACGTATATAGGGCAATCGTGCCGGCATCAAACGTGCTGTCTGCGGCTTCCAATAAAAGGACATCGTCCGCATACACTTTCAGCATTTCACCGCTGGCGATGATTTTAATTGTATATACCTGATCCCTGATATACCCCTGGCTTTCTTCATCCAATAACGTAGCGACGCCATTGACAACTTTAACCAAACGGGCATATTCGGCCTGACTATTCCAGCTGAACCGATAGTAGTTATCGTTATCCTGAACACGGAACATCAAACCCAAATCGTTATACCCCCGTGAACGGACATCGCACGTAAACATATAATCGGTCCATTCGAATCCGGCATCAAATCGAAGGAACGTTCCCGGTTTAGCTAGAGTCGACGGGGCCGTCGGAGTCGAGTAGATATGTGAAGTTTGATAAACTATTCCACCGTAAACCCCCCAAGTGGAAGGTGCCAACTGGTCCCCCTGATCTACTACAGTCCATCCATCAAAGTTGTCGTCGTCGTAATTTTCTTCAAATGGAAGTTCGACGACAACGGTCTCGCTATACTGCCAATACTGGCCCAATAAGGCAAAGTCCATCAGGTTTACCATGCTGTCCTGATCGAAATCCACACCGCTGCAGAAGTCATTATCTATACTGCAGTCATTCCGCAACCAGTTATCGGCCAGCATTAACAGGTCCGTCAAACCGACCGACTTGTCACCATTTACATCCGGAACCGGAAGGGCCTGAGCCGATAGGGAAATCAGTTTTGGAGAGTCGTCGGCTGTGCCGGAGATCATCAGTGTTCCTGAAATCGTCTGGCCGGGAGCCAACATCGTACGGTCCAATACAACTTCACAGATATTGCGATCCGCCGGACCGGTGGATGTGCCGGAACAAGCAGCAGAGAAATAGTCATCGCCTTCAGTGATAGAGACGTTAAACTCCAGTGTTCCCTCGCCATCATTCCATATATCTAGTTCCAACATGCTCTTGTAGAATCCAAAATCGAGTTGTTCGGTATCGACGCCAATTGAAGCCACTTCATCGATCGCAACAAATTCATACGCTCCCATATCATGCTGTAAGCCTTGTGGGCGAACGACACCGAGGATATCCTCTTTCGGAGCCAGATAGGAACCTTCCCTTCCCTTGCCCATGTCAATGACCGGAGAATCCGATGCAAGCTGCAGATTATTGTCCTGCCAAGTCGCGGGATCATCATCGGGACCGTCGTCATCAATAAAGCCGGGGCTTATATCCAGATTTCCAATATCAAAATTGATAGATCCCGACGGCCAGGAAGTATAGTCGCGTAAGGCCTGCAGATTCCTGATATCGCAATACACAAGCTGTAAATTCTCGGGACGGGATTCGCTTAAAGCTTCATCCCACTGGAAATCGAACTCATCGGCTTCGTTTTCCCTCAGTAATGTATTAAACAACACCGGATAACATGCAATCGGCGCAATAAACATCCCACCGCCGACTTCGGCCTGATTAAAAACGACAGTGCAGTTATAGATGTCCGGAGTGACATACTGTCCGAAATAGAATCCACCGCCGGTTTCAGCCACATTAGCCATGATGACACAGTTTGAAAATTCCGGATACATTCGATTAAGGGAAGTGGAACTGCCGTTGCAATATACGCCGCCGCCAAGTCCAGTTGCCTCATTGCCGACAATTATGCAGCGAATCACACCCAAGCTGGCATATCCACCGTCGTTATAGACACCACCTCCATCCTGGGCTGTATTGTCGGCAATCGTCGAGTCGTAGATTTTCATGGCGGAATTATTATAAATTCCACCTCCAAAAACTGCCGCATTCTCTATTATCCGGCAATTTTTGACGGTCGGATTGGCCTGCAACACCAGGATACCGCCACCCATTTGGTCGTCCAACTCGGAACCATTCGCATTTCCACCCGTGATAGTAAAGCTATCCAGGATGGCATCCGCTTCGATTATTAAACAATGGGTCGCCGTATCCTGCCCATCCAGAATCGTCAATTCTGAGTCCGTCTGACGTTGATCACGTGCGGTTTCGGTTGCGATAAATCCGCCGTAGATCGCCACCTCTCCATCTACCAGAAGAGCCTGATTCAACAGATACGTTCCCTGCTTGACCCAGATCTCATCGCCTTCGTAAGCGTTCAAAAGAGCCTCGCCCATTGAGCGAAGCGCAGTTGTCCAGCTAAATCCATCTCCCTCTGCCGGCGCTGCCGGATCTACATGAATCGGCAGATTGCCCTGTAGTGCGGCGAGTTCTCTTTCATACGAGAAATACCATTCTTCTGTCTGGCTATCTTCATTGTACTCGTATTCATCGACCTGCTCTTTGATAATGCCCACATGCGGAGCGATCCATCGACGTGCTTCGCTGTGTCCATAAAACACACCCGGATCATCCTGCCATTCCTGGAGCATATCAACGACAATACAATCGAACGTACCCAACGGTACAGTAATTGTATCAATTCCCACAAATGTGATTTTCATCTCCTCTGAACCAATCCACCCGGAGTTCGGATCTCCAAAGTCCTGGCCTTCATACAGGCCGTGGCCGATGAGTTCATTATTGTAGGAGTCCTCAATTACGACCGGGAAAAATTCCAAGGGATCCCCATCACGGAACTGCTGGCTTCCTTGGGCATCCTGCCAGCCAAGGTGGAGCAGAAAACCATCATCAAAAGCCCAGGTAGACGTTTCTGATTCGGTATTCTCATCAATGGTGAAGGAGTTTTCAATTGTAAAAGCCTCATAGCCGTTGACTGAAGCTGTGGCAACGATCTCCATTAGAGAGATACCGAACAATTGCTCCTGGCCGTCTCCCTCTGCCGGAACAGTCACCACCAGGTCATAGTCCCATACTTTTCCGACCCTGAGGAAATTATCTCCGATCAGTGTGTAGGGGGCTGCAAACGCCGGCGCCAATCCAAAAAACATCACCAAAAACACAATAACAGCGGACATACGGGTGTTCATAGAATACCCTCCTTATAAGACCTATCTATGGTTATTTTTGACCAAAACATACCATCTCCGTGCCGTCCGTGGTCAAATGATTCGAATCCTGATCTTATTTTCGCCAGAACAAGCCGGGTTCTGAACGTAAAGATGATGGAAACCTCCTCCGATAGAGGTTCCGAAGGAATTATAATATCACAATCCGAGAGGGAAATCAATCCCAGTGTAACTCTCAAATAAAAAAAATGTGTGTTTTTTCGCTTTGTTTTCTTTATAGGACGTATTTTAAGGTAATAAAATCAATACTTTCAGTGTGAAGACTCTGTTGCCCGAATGGTCTTTGTTGAGCTGTTTTTTACTAGATTTACGCTGGAATTATTCCCCTGAAATGTCGATAATAATCCATCTAATTAAATTTCCTATTATCCCAAATGAATGGTCGACAAACAATACGGACTTGTTATGAAGCTTGATCCGACACAACTTCTGGACTGGCAGATCGCCGAAGCAGCCGAACAAACCATGAAACCGCTTGATCAGGTTGCCTGCGAACTGGGTTTGGCCTATGGTGAACTGATCCCTCTGGGGCAAAAACTGGCCAAAATCGATTACACCAAGATCCTTGATCGCCTTAAGCATGTGCGGCGAGGAAAATATGTTGATGTGACCGCCATCACTCCCACCCCCCTTGGGGAAGGGAAAACGACAACTACCATCGGTCTAGTGCAGGGTTTGGGCAAATTGGGCAAGAAGGTTTGCGGAACAATCCGCCAAGCCAGCAGCGGCCCAACCTTTAACATCAAAGGTTCGGCCGCAGGTGGCGGTCTAAGCCAGTGTATTCCTCTGACTCCCTTCTCAATTCGGCTCACCGGAGATATTGAAAGCATTACCAATGCTCACAACCTTGCCATGGTCGCGTTGACCGCCCGAATGCAGCATGAACGGAATTACGATGATGTACGACTTGCCAAGAGCGGCTTACAAAGATTGGACATCGATCCGAACCGAGTGCAAATCCGCTGGGCAATGGATTTTTGTGCTCAGGCCTTACGCAACATTGTGATCGGTAAAGGCGGGCCAATGGACGGCTTTGAAATGGAAAGCGGATTTCAAATGGCCGTGTCCAGCGAGGTGATGGCTATTTTAGCTGTGGCCCGTAATCTGAAGGATTTTCGTCGACGTATGGGCAAAATTGTCGTGGCGTACGACAAAAAAGGACACGAAGTCACAGCCGCCGATCTGGAAGTAGACGGCGCCATGACCGCATGGATGATCGAGGCCCTTAATCCCAATCTCATGCAGACCATCGAGGGTCAGCCCATGCTGGTGCACGCCGGGCCGTTTGCGAATATCGCCATCGGGCAAAGTTCGATTATTGCGGATCTGGTCGGCACTAAATTATGCGATTATGTTGTCACTGAAAGTGGTTTTGGGGCGGATATCGGTTTTGAGAAATTCTGGAATCTCAAATGCCGTATGAGCGGATTGACACCCAGTGCTGTAGTCATCGTCGCTACGATCCGGGCCTTAAAAATGCACGGCGGCGGCCCGGCCGTTAAACCCGGCGCACCATTACCCGACGCCTATAAACGAAAGAATTTGAAACTCGTTGAAAAAGGATGCCAAAATCTTTTGGCTCATATCGACATCGTCAAGAAATGTGGCATTCGTCCGGTGGTTTGTATCAATCACTTCCATACCGACACCAAAGAAGAGGCGGATTTGATCCGGGAGATCGTTGAAGCGCATGGGGCCTCAGTGGCAGTATCCGAACATTGGAGAAAAGGAGGCGACGGGGCTCTGGAACTAGCGGAAAAAGTTGCCAATGCCTGCGATGAGATACGTGAATTTCAATTCCTTTACGAGCCGGAGATGCCGCTACGAAAGAAGATCGAACGAATTGCCACGCAAATCTACGGCGCCGATAATGTGAAATACTCCCCGAAGGCCCATGAAAAAGCCACGCAGTTTGAAGCGATCCCACGGATCAACAGTATGGGGATCTGCATGGTCAAGACCCATTTGAGCCTATCACATGACCCTACTCTAAAAGGCCGTCCTGTCAAATGGACCCTGCCGATCCAGGATCTTATGGTCTATGAGGGTGCCGGATTTGTTGTCCCTATTGCCGGGGATATCAAGCTCATGCCCGGTACCGCCTCTAATCCGGCCTTTCGACGTATCGATGTGGACGTCGAGACCGGAAAGGTCCAGGGCCTGTTCTAATCCTTGTATGATACCGTGTACAATAATATCTCTTCTGCTCCTTCCAAACTGACAACAGACAGTGGAAAAATGAACGTGACATCACAGTCAGAAACCTGTATGTTAAATTAAATTTTCTGTCAGGGAAGAACATGCATAAAAGGAGTGGATTTCATGGCACGAAGCGGTTTTCAGATTCGCCCGGGCCACGGGAAAACCCAGGAGAAAAGCATCTTCGGTAAACTGGCTCTATCCCTGTTTTTCCTTATCTTTTTCTCCTTCGGCGCCTTCTTTGAATATTTAATCGTCCAGGAGTTCTTTTCCCGCCTAGGGAGATTTAAGTGGGGCAAGACATCCTGTGTCATTCTTGAAAGCTCCGTTCAGGAGAACCCGTTCCGGTTTGCGGTGAGGTACGAGTATGAATACTCCGGGCACACATACATCTCTACAACCTATCGTTGGGGGTATAAATCATCCGACACTTACAGCGAGGCCGCCTCGATCGCAGGAAAGTATCCACCTGACAGTCGAACAGAGTGTTATGTTAATCCTGACTTACCCTCGCAGGCTGTCCTGCAACGGGAGAGTCTTTGGTTCGGGCTTCTTTTTTTATTTCCTTTACTCTTTGTAGTCATCGGTCTTGGCGGAATTTATGGAGCCTGGGCAAAGGGTAATTCGAAAGAGAAGTCTCTTTCCTCCGGTGTTGCGAAGGCGAAAAAGACAGGAACCCGGATTGGCGTTGGCTTTTTCGCTATCTTTGCTCTGGCCGGCTTGGGTTTTTTAGTTCCCTTTTTCATCCTGCCTATTGTACGAATCCTGGACGCTCGGGATTGGCTGCCGGTTCCCTGTAAGATACTTCGTGCCGAAGTCAAGAGCCATTCCGGTGATGACGGCACTACCTATAGTGTATATATTTTTTATCAATATGATTTTAACGACCAAACCTACAAAGCCGATCGTTATAATTTCATGGGCGGTTCGAGCAGTGGTCGCAGCGGAAAGCAGGCGGTTGTCGATAGTTATCGTAGCGCCAAAAATCCAGTCTGTTATGTCAATCCCGAGGATCCAACCCAGGCCGTTCTGCAGCGAGGTTTCACCTGGAACCTGTTGTTTGGCCTGATTCCCATGGTCTTTGTCCTGGTCGGGATCGGGGGTATAATCGGTGTCTCCCGCACAGCACGAAGAAAGGCACGCAAGATATCTCGTGCCGACTGGCTGCCGGAAACCCAGACCGATCGGATTGAACAGGACAATATCTATGGACCACCGACAACAAGTACAACGGGTCCGGTCATATTAAAAGCCCGGTACGGAAGGTCTGCCAAGCTCTTCGGTATGATCTTTTTCGCCGTCTTCTGGAACGGCATCCTTTCGGTCTTTCTCTATCAAGTTGTCCAGGGATTTCGTCGAGGCAGACCGGAATGGTTCCTCACTGTTTTTCTGATTCCCTTTGTTCTGGCCGGAATTGGAGTGATCATTGGAGTGATTTACCAATTTCTGGCCTTGTTCAATCCACGTGTTAAATTGATTCTTGGTTCACGAGAGATTCCCATTGGCGGCAGTACCCAACTTGAATGGGAGATTTTCGGGCATGCCGACAGGATCCGCACATTGATAATCAAAGTGACCGGACGGGAAGAAGCGACCTATCAACAAGGTACCAGGACCTACACGGATAAAAGTACCTTCCATGAAACGGAAGTCTTCTCTACAGACAATCCTCAACAAATGACCTTTGGCCGGACAATGCTGCATATTCCAAATGAAACCATGCATTCTTTCAAGGCCGACCATAATAAAATTATCTGGACGCTTACAGCGCATGGTGACATTGCCAAGTGGCCTGACATGAAGGATACATTTGAAATCACTATTACACCTCTGTTTGCAGGATGAAATTATGAATACACTCGATATTGAACTGGAACAGGGAAAAGTCGAATACCGGCCCGGTGAGACGATTACGGGAATCACGAAATGGCAATGCATGGAAAGACCCGATAAGATTGAATTGCGTCTGATCTGGTACACACGCGGCAAAGGAGACGAAGACATCGGCCTGGTGGACACGATCACCTTCGATGGGCCGGCTTTGTACGACACCCATAAATTTCAATTTACGCTCCCCACAGGTCCATACAGTTTTTCCGGGAAGTTGATCTCTTTGCTCTGGGCCATAGAACTTGTGATCGAACCCAGTGAAGACTGCAAGCGTATTGAGATCACGGTTTCCCCTACCGGCAAAGAAATCGTTCTCAAAACCTGATACACAAACCAATGATCCTTGCCAAAGACAATCCGTTTCGTGTCAGTCAGGTCAAGCAGATTCGCTATCAGCATGAAAGCCAGTCCTGGGACCAGCTCCTTCAACGCCTGGAGGATATGAAATATTACGGAGCAATTGTCGGTCCCTGTGGTTCGGGAAAGACCACACTGCTCGAAGATCTACAAATTCATCTCCACGAGATTCATGTATCCACTCAGTATATTTTTGTCAGCATGGATGTCCGTCCATCCCGTTCGGAGATTCAAAACACTCTATCCCAGCCGGCTGATGTAGTCCTCCTCGACGGAGCCGATCATTTTTCGCGACGGACATGGCAGAATTTGAAGAATCGTATCATGAAAGTCGGTCGCGGTCTGGTTGTCACCTCACACAAACCGGATTTATTACCCACCTGGGTCAGATGCCAACCAAGTCCGCAACGTTTTATAGAAATAACAGAACAACTTCTCCGCTCGATTGATCAGCACCCATTCGATTCTATCTTTCTTGAACATCTCTTTTTTCAACACAAGGGGAATATTCGCGATGCCCTGCGAGCCTTATATGATATAATGGCTTCTGGCATCTAACCTTAAAAAAGAAATTTAGTTAAAATGATGTCGGAGGCAAAGGGATGAACGGCACAAACAGACGAACTTTTATAAAAAGCTCCATGGTTGCCTCGGCCGGTGTGATTTTACCCAACCCAACCGGCACTCAAGCCAAACCATCGCAAAATCCGATACATATACCTTTACGGATTGGCCTGATGACTTACAACCTTGCTCGTAACTGGGACATTGAAACCATTATTGCCAACTGCACAAAGGCCCAATTTGAACATGTTGAGTTGCGAACCACACATGCTCATAAAGTGGAAGTCAATCTGACAAAAGCTCAACGTGGAGAGGTAAAAAAACGGTTTGAGGATTCTCCGATTCGTGCGATCAGTTTCGCCAGCGGATTCAGCTACCATCATGGCGATCCGGCTGTTTTAAAGCGAAACACAGAAGGCACAAAGGAATATATCCTGCTCGCTCAGGATGTCGGTGTTAAAGGAATCCGGGTCTTTCCCAACCAGATTCCCGTAGAAGGCGTTCCCGTCGAAAAGACCCTGGAACAGATCGGCCGAACTTGTCGTGAAATTGCCACGTTCGGAGCCGATCACGGCGTGCAAATCCGAATAGCTAATCATGGCCGCGGCACCAATCGCCTAAAGATCACCCGCAAGATTCTGGACTATGCCGACTGTACCCACCTGTACGTCAATTTCAACTGTGATCCGACAGATACCGAAGAACCCGGCTTCGAATCCAATTTCAACCTTGTCCGCGGCCGAATCGGAAATGTTCACATGCATCAGCTTTTCCACGAGACATATCCCTATCGCCGTTTGTTCCAATTATTGAAAGAAAGCAGGTATGAAGGGTACTGCAATGCCGAGATCCCTGAATCCTGTGAGCCGATCCGACTGATGCAATATTATCGCGCTTTATTTCTGGCTTATCAAAACGTGATCTAGTGCCTCTCCACCCTACAGGTTCCAATCCCACCGCGGTAGAAATTGAATTGCACGTTGGGGTGGTCGGCCAGCAGAGACATGGGTACGGCAGTGTCCGCAATGCGTTTACCAATCATCAGCGTCGTCAGCCGCATTCCGAAGGGATTGTCATGGGTACCCGCCTGCCAGATCGAAACTTTTTCGGCCTGCCAGGTTTGCACCGGTCCGACTGTAATCGCCTGGGTCGGAACACCTGTCACCACCCCCCCATCGCTGGTCCGGGCATTCTGCATGACCGTCACGGGATGCAAATCCACCACTCGTGTTGAGAACTTTCGATACTCAGCCGGAGCCGGCGGTTCATCGGCATACACGCCTTCGCGTTTTACCGGATCATTGAACGCCCAGTGCTTGATATCCCCCTGTCCGCCCTGCATTACGGCACAGCGAACTCCCTGCCAACTTTCGACATAGACCTTTACATCCGCCTTGGGAAAATGCAGATTTTCCTCCGGCATTTGTAGATGAGTATGAATACGATTAAAACACAATTGACGGTCCGCCTTTTCGAAAGACAACGGGTGAGCCGTATCTACCTCTTTGCCACGAATGCACCACTCGTCCATACCCCAGAAATGGGCATGCTGCAAATCCAGTTCGAGGGCATTGACCAGTCGAGCCACCAGTGGAAGCTGTTCGGTCGGCCCGATGGGCCCACAGATCCCCACGGGATTATCCGCCGTGGCCTGCCGCCATGCCGTGATATACTCCAGCGCTTCAGCCAGGTAGAAATCTTCCATCGTATCATAAAACTTTACCTCAAAACCATCACGGCTCATGGCGAGCATATCTTCCAGGCTTAGGGAGGCGGCATCATTAAGAACATCATCTTCAAGCGTAGTATAATCCCACCAATCCGGCGCAAGAATACTTCGTTTGCGTGCCATATTCGGTCCTCCTACAGAATGTGAACCAGATTTCCCAACTCCGCGGCGAGTCGATTGTCCTGTGGGTAGGCATGCCCCAGATGCTGACGGAATGCCTCGCCGTATCGAACGCCCGCCTCCTTTCCGCGCTTGAGGGAAAGATGTTCCATCGCCTTGGTGTATTCATCGATTCCGTGGTGTTTCAAGAGCCAGTCCCGCTGACTGGCATGACAGGACAGCATTTCTATTTTGGTTTCAAAAGTCTCACCGATATCGACGATCATGCCAGGCCGGATTGGCTTTCCGTAACGGTCCTTGGCTTCAACCGGATCCATATAATACAATGCCGGGGTGGCTTCAAACGGTTTGGCGTCACTGGTTACGATATTGACAATTCCGCTGCAGAAACAGCCTGTCATCGCCAGTTTCCCGGTGGTGGTGTGATCCACCATGTAATCATCTTCGCACAAAGTAAACACAATATTGGGCCGTATCTGACGTACAAGTTCAATCACCTTCATTAGTGTTGGGCGGTCGTACAGGATGAAAATATCGTCGCATTCCAGACAATGATACTGGGCCCCGATGAGCGCGGCGGATCGGACGGCTTCATTTTTACGAATCCGACTGATTTCCTCGCGGCTATATTGCACCGTTCCGCAATCGCCGGGCGTCATGGTTGCGATATGGACCTGCCAGCCTCGCGCTGCCAGCAAAGCCAATGTTCCTGCACAGAAAAACTCCGCATCATCCGGGTGTGCACCGATACTTAATGCTATCTTTGGTTCCATAGGAACAGAATTCTATCTGCGAAAACTTTTCTATGCAAGGAAATATAGAAGTCACGGGCAATATTGTTCCGGCAGGGCGCAATTTGTCCAGTCACCGGCCAGTTGGGCCAGATCCTCCAGATTAACTGTACAGTCGCCGTTGACATCGCCGGCCATCTCATCGCAGGCTACCGCCATCATGATCTCGTAGTCGTTGCCGTCGAAGGCCTGCCAGACAATCACGCCGTCGCGAATATCCAGTTCGCTGTTCTGGTCGAACGGACAGGCAAGCACCGTGCCGAGACGAGTCATTGTATCATAAACGACAATTTGCGCTATATCTGTCCTCTCGGCAGCTTTACGCAGAGATACAATCCACTGTCCGTCCATCCGAACGCTCTCATCACTGGTCAAATCCTCATCAAAGGTAATCTGATGAAGATAGGTCCCATCGTGGTACATAAGTTCGTTATCATTACCGTCGTTCATGCGCCATGCGATTCGTTCACCACAAACCACCGGAGCAAAGTGGTCCATATCACCAAAGGTCAAACGCTGATAGGATTGCCCTTGATAGTGAAAGACTTCCCAGTTGTCGTCGATCCACTGCATCCACGTCACATGGTGATCTCCCACCGACGGCCCAGAGTCAAATACGGTATCGCTATCAGCAATCCTCCGGGATTCCTGACCGTCATGCAGCCAGATTTCACGGGCCTTCTGCCCGTTTTTGACCCAGGCAATCCAGGAGCCATATACGGAAGGGTGTTGATCTTGGTAATCATCGCTTGTAATCGACTCCACTCCCCCCGCCGGAGTATAGTGAAGAATCTCCCAATCCTGTTTGCCGTTCTGCTGTCTCCAGACTATCTGATCGGCCGAACAGACCGCTTCCCGGTCATCCCAGTCGTTGGTCGTCAGCCGCACTACACTGGTCCCATCGCTGGCATAAATTTCATTTGTGCGATTGGCGGCAGCCTGACCATACCAGCAGATCGTAACATTGGGATCTCCCACATGGATCCTAGGCTGCATATCGTCGAAGGTATTGTCCGTCAGTTGCCTGATCTGAAACCCGTCATACCAGAATATCTCGTTGTCACTTTCGACATGCGAATACCAGACCACCTGCCCCTGGGAGACTTTCGGCCCGCGGTCATGGACTTCATTGTCGGTCAGTTGGATAATTTTCCAATTGGCTCCGAGTGAGACAGAATCGACCAGAACCATTATTGAAAGAAATACCACTGTCTGTTTCAACCAATTCATACACGATCCTCCACAATGTTAAAAACCTCTGATTCTCTCCATACCGGGTGGGAAGCTAACAGTTTATAGGACCATGCCGAGCAATTCAACCCAAAAAAGGCGTGCTTGAGATTTTTTTATTATAATTCCTAAATCCATGCATCTTTCAGTCCCATTCAACGTATATCCCTATCCTTATTTTGAAGTTATTTTAAAAAATCTCTTTGAATTTCCCTGCCTGATCCTGAAATAAGCCGCTATGCCCTGTGACAACACCTATGAAAGGGCTGAGAAAGCCCAAAGCTCTAAATCAATTGAAAAGAACGTAAGTGATTACCAAGAAATGTTTTAAGGAGAATTGTCATGTTGTGGAAATGGTTCAAAAGAGGTGTCATCATCACCGCAGCCGTAGCCGTTGTGGGTGGATTGGTCTTCGGAACCGAGGCCATCAGCTATGTCAAATCCTGCGCCAACTGGACTCGTTCCACGGTCAAGGATTCGGTTCCGATCGAATTTGAACTGAAGAGGGCCCAGCAGCTTCTGGATGAAATCATGCCGGAAATTCACCAGAATATACGGCTGATTGCCCAGGAAGAAGTGGAAATCGCCGCCCTCAAGTCCGATCTGGAGCGCAGTGAGGAATCCTTTACCGAAGAAGAACTTCGGATCAAGGCCCTTCGCAACTGCCTGAATACACAAAAAGCCACATATACCTTTGCCGGCCGGGATTACAATCGCGAGGAACTCAAGCAGGACCTGGCTTGGCGTTTTGAGCGGTTCAAAGAGGCCCAGATCGTACTAGTCAGCAAAAAACAAATGCTCAGCACCCGTGAAAACGCGCTGGCCGCCTCTATGCAGATGCTGGACAGGGCTCGGACGCAAAAGCGGATTCTGGCCAGCAAAATCGAGGCCTTGCAGGCCAAGCACCGTCTGCTCAAGGCCAGTACTATCGGATCGGGTGTACAGTTCGATAACAGCAAGATTGCCCAGACCGAAAAGCTGATCGGTGAGATTAAGAAACGTCTGGATGTCGCTGAGAAGGTCTTGGCATACGAAAGCCACTTCGTCCAGAGCGTACCCGTCGATGCTGTCCAGGAAACCGAATTGCTCCAGGAAATCGACCAACACTTTGCCCCCAAGGAAACCGGCGGCAAGGAAATCCAGAAAACCGAATCCCTGGTCGCCGTCAACTAAGCCTACTTATAGGGAAGGAAGCAACCATAAACGGATGAATAACAATGGTCTTACCAACGAACACAACACGACAAGTCAAACAGGTCCGAACCGACCGAACAGGAAAAGCAACATGCGATTGTTGCGCTTTCGGTCGGTCGGATCTGTGTCCTTGGGCCTGTGATCCGTTCGAAGCCGATTATACTCCTTATATTCCGACATCATATGATTCACACGATCAATCCCAACGTGTAGTTCGCACAAAGACCATGGTTTGCGAAGGATACGGGAACTTGGTAGAATACGGTATGGATCGTCCAACTGTCAGGATGCGCCAACCGGTAACAGCGGGGCAAGCCCATGTTTAACATACGGCTCAAACAGATTGAATGTGCTATGCGTGACGGCCAGCTTGATGAGGCCTATCGTCTGATCCAGGATGATTCAAAGCTCGGCCAGTGCCGGAAAGGTCAGAAACTGACGGCCAGACTGGCCCAGGCGATAACCCGGCGAGGAAATGAACATCTGTCTGCCGAGCGGCTCAGTCATGCCTTGAATGACTGTAACAAGGCCGACAAGCTAGGCGGCAATCGCAATGAAATCGCCGAACTGCGACGGGCGATCTGCAAGGTCATGGAAGCCAAGCAATATACCCATCAACAGCGGGCCCAGATGCTGGCAAATGCACAGGAACAGATTGACAAGGGCTGGCTGACAGTCGGTGTAAATATTCTGGACACCGTCGAACATCCGGATGCAGATCGGATTAAACAACAGGCCCAAACAGAGCGAAAAAAGAGTGAAGCCGCCGTGGAAAAGGTGGAACAGGCCTTAAAGCGGGATGATTTGACCGGGGCTATCGAACTTCTGCTTTATGCCGGCCCGGGACGGAATCAACACGCTCCATTAGCGGAGCTATGTTGCAAAGTCAAAGCCAGGGCCACTGATCAGATTGCCGATCAGTTAAATCAAGGCTGGATTGATGTCGCCTCTCATCTCCTCGAGAAAGCAGATGCTTTAGATTGCGGCAATGTCGATCTGAACAAATTCCGTGATGCGTTAAAACATTGTCATCGAGCAGCAAATGATTTATACGTAGGCCATTGTCGCCAGGCTGCGCAGTCTCTGGCCAAACTTAAGCTCCTTCTGCCTCATGCCAAGTGGATCAGTGAAGCCCACAGCCAAGCACAAAAGGCTGCCGAAGCGATGGACATTCTTCATACCGGTCCCTTGGGATTACTGGAAGTCCAAAGTTCGGAGAATGAAGTCAGCCAGGAGATGGAACAGGAAGCGATTTTCGAACGAAAGACCGAGCCCATGCAGCCCAAATCGGAAACTGCCGCCAACAATGATACTCTCCCATCCCGATTCGTCATGCAAATCGACGGAGTGGGCGCTTTTTTGACCGTCCGAGACAGCAAGGTCACGATTGGCCCGATCAGTTCTTCCCAGCAACCTACTCTGGCCTTGATGGCGGCCGCTCATCTGCCCACAGCGACGATTGAACGGCATGACGAAGATTATATTCTCCGCAGTGGAGAGCCCATTCACATCGGAGAACGACAGATTAGTGAAAAGTTACTGACCGATGGCGATAAAATCGCCCTTTCTATGCGATGTCGTATGCGGTTTCATAAGCCGAATGCCGCCAGCACCACGGCCACACTACAACTGAGTAGCGCCCGTCTGCCTCGGCCCGACATCAATCACGTGATCCTGATGGATCGTGAGATCCTTGTCGGTCCCGGCATAGGAAACCATATTCGCACCAATGACATCCATGAAACCATTACATTTTACATGAAAAACGATCGACTTTATTGTCGCACGGACGAACCGCTGATTATCGAGGGAAAGAGCGGTTCAAAGGAGATGCCGCTGCCGCTGGATACGGCCATTCAGGTCGGAAAATTAAATCTGGTGCTGGCCCGCCGGTGTGAATGAAAAGATAATAGTGCGTGACGAACTGAATCTCGTCACAAATCGACCACAGAAGGGTCTTTAAGAATTGGCAACGTGTTGGTCTTTCAAGTGAGAAAAGTAATAAAAGTGAGGCGTCACAGGGAATTCTGAACGAAACGGAAGCAAATCATGCAGAGATTCCAATACCAATATGGTGACCGACCTCTGGAGGGGTACACGATCCAGCGAGGGGTGGGTCGCGGCGGCTTCGGAGAAGTCTACTACGCTATTAGCGACAGCGGCAAACAGGTCGCCCTAAAAACGTTACAGACGTATGAACAGATCGAGCTTCGTGGCATCAACCAGTGCATGAACCTCAAGAGTCCGCATCTGGTCACGATTTTCGATGTCAAATACAACAACCAAGGGCGTCCCTTTGTGATCATGGAATATGTCAGCGGTCCTTCTCTGGCAGATCTGATCCAGGAATCACGGGGTGGATTAGGAACGCAAAAAGCCGCCTTCTTCCTGCGCGAAATTGCCAAAGGGCTTAACTATCTCCACGAATGTGGGATTGTGCACAGAGATCTGAAACCCAGCAATATTTTCTATGAAGACGGAGGGATCAAGATCGGGGATTACGGCTTAAGCAAAGCCATGAATACCAGCCGGCACAGCGGGCAGACCATCACGGTCGGGACCGTTCACTATATGGCCCCGGAGATCGGGGCCGGCTGCTATAACCGAAGCATCGATATTTACGCCCTGGGCATCGTCCTGTACGAGATGCTCACCGGACAGGTGCCCTTCTTTGGAAACAGCCCCGCCGAAGTGCTGATGAAACACATGAGTTCCGAGCCGGACTTGACCGGAGTGGATGAGACATTTGCACGGGTCATCCGCAAGGCTCTTGCCAAAGAT
This sequence comes from Sedimentisphaerales bacterium, assembly GCA_016926155.1. Lineage (GTDB taxonomy): Bacteria > Planctomycetota > Phycisphaerae > Sedimentisphaerales > Anaerohalosphaeraceae > JAFGGE01. The sequence goes on along the minus strand of JAFGPC010000111.1, from coordinate 21,555 downwards.
CCGGAAGAGCGATACCAGACTGTTCAGGAAATGATTGAAGATGTCTTCGGTTCGGATCATATCCGTAACAGCGTGTCTCAGTTTTCTCCGCAGAGTCTTTCCGTTGTGGCCGAGAAGATCGCTATCAAGAACAAACCGCAGGCTCGTCCAACACCTGGCCATGCCGATACGCCTCCGCCGATTCCTCAACCGAAACCGACTGCAGCACCCCGGAATAGCAAGCCGGAAGCGAAGCCGTATCCCCAGATCCTGTTGGAAGCTGCCGCTACAGATCCAGTCTCCAAACATCAACGACAGATTCTAGCGATCATCTCCGCCGCTGTGATTGCTGTTGGTGTAGGAATGCTAAGCGGACACAGCTCTATGATTGTTCCAGTGGCTTTTCTAACCATCGTGATGATTTTCACAGCCGGCAAACTTATTCTCTGGTCTCGTTACAAATGGTTAGGCAATTTAGAAGAAGAATCAATCTGGTTACGCCGTTTCGCGCTCGGTGCCATTGTAGCAATCCCCCTGGGAATCATGGCCGTAATGTTTGGGGGAATTTTCGGTTCTTCGTCTGCCAGACAGGGAACATGGCTTGCTATCGCCCTGGCCGTCTGTTTAACTGACTGGTGGAAAGTAAGCACACCCGACCGGGAAAAACGCGTTCAACTGGGACATGCCTTATGGGCTGGTTTTGTAGCCTATATCATCGGCTTGATCCTGCACGGACAGAACGTACTATGTGCTGGTATCCTGGCAGGCGCTTCCCTGGTAGTCCAGATTCTGACACCATTTTGCATGACGCGCAGTGCGATTCATGCATATCACGAAAAACAGAAAAAACCGGGACCAAGTCCAAGGCCTCAAGCTTCTCCAGCGCCTCCTATACCACAGAGCGCCGGACAGAACGTCCAGCAACAGGCGGCATCAAGGCCACAAGCGATTCATAATTCAGGATCTATCTACAAAGGACACAGGGTGCCCGGTAGCATCCGTATGTTATGGATGTTGGCATTTATCATTTTAATCGGCTTTGGTATCGGGGCGATTATTTTTGCTGAGGAAGAACATGTGCAGCCTTTTATTGGTGTTGGTGTTGCTTCCTTGTGGCTGGGTCTTATGTCTTTCATTCGTGTCTTCCAGACGCGTTTTTGCAGTTGGTATGGATATTTACTCCAACCGGTCATCAGCGCTTTGTGCATACTGACGATCATTGGATCTGTGATGCTGATGGATGACAGGATTATTCCGGAAGCTATCGGTATTCCATTGATTGTCATAGGCGGACTTGGCTTTGTGACAAGCTTTATTGCATTGGGTTTATTCAGTCAAAGCAAAGAAAGAAAACAAGTCCACCATCAGCCACAACCACCGGTATCGACTAATACCGGACCGGTGCCGGGAGTGAGTCCATATAAGCGGATCTGGGCATTGATCATGTGCGGTGGCTTTTTCGTCAGCCTGCCGGGATTGCATCGGTTCTATGTTGGTAAGATCGGTACCGGCCTTCTCTGGTTCTTCACCGGCGGATTGTTCGTGATCGGCCAGATTATCGATGCCATACTGATCCTGACCGGACAGTTCACAGATGCGCAGGGTCGTGTCCTTTTAATGTGGGAAAATGAAGCTGAATTGACAGGGAAAGAAATGCCGGAAAATGTCAAACAAGCCGCCGTTGCACGCGAACAAGCCAAGCGAGAACAGGCTGTCCATCAAGCTCCAGAACCGGTCCAGACAATGGAATCCGGACAGCAATCCACATCCTACTCCCCTGTTTCTTCGCATCGAATGCATCCGATTGTTCCCCGTCATTCATTCAATCCGATCACGTGGATCTGCGGCTTCCTGGGGCATATCATTCTGTTGGTCGCTTTGCTGGTCGGTCTGGCTACGGCCGTACATACTCCGGATATTATTGCTGCGGGTTTCCCGGATCCCCATCTCGGGGAGGAAATCGGCAATGTTTTACATACTTCAAACTGGCCTGCGATGCTCACACAGATCAGCTCCATCGCTACCGTTCTTCTCTTCCTGATCGCAGCTACTTTGCTGATCATCGGACGCCGAAATGGCGGAGCTATGTATATTCTGCGGGCGATGATGGGTATTTTTGGATTGCTGGCGGTACAGACCATTCTGGCTTCGGCCTTTGCCCATACGAATGGCGCCATGCTGGCCAATGCCCTACAGCAGAAAAACTTTGAACAGGCATGGAACTCGCTTTTAAATACCGTACAGGTAACACCGCTGTACACGGCCGCCGGTGTGTTTATCCTTTCGGTATTTATCCTGGCCTGGCCGCCCAGAAAACATAAGGCAATAACCAGTGCAATCTAGCACGACAGAGAAAATGAGGTATAGACATGGCTATGATCGGTGCAATTGAGTTGTTAGTGTTGGCATTCCTCGGAGTTGCCATAATAATCACCATTGCATTGTCTGTTAAACACGGTAAAAAGGTGATTCCCGGACTATTGATCGCAGGTGGGATCTTTGTGGTTTTGATCTTTGTCATACGATTTGCCGGTTTTGCCCTGGCGCCCATAGTTTCCAATACCACTCACGTTGTTCCAAGAGTCGGGGCATCCCCCATCTTGTTCCTACCCATTCTCCTGGGAATTATCACTTTTATTCTCCTGATTGCAAAAAGCAAAAATCCCGGAAAAATACTCGCGAGTATTCTGGTTTTCTGCTTCGTATTCGGATTGCTGGCCTTTGGATTCCTCACTTTCAGCCACACTCGTGTTGCGACGATTCCATATGCCAACCAACCGGTGAGACCACCTTCCATAGAATCTTCTGCCGGGCAGTGGGACGATTCCTTTTCCGTCGTCTCCAGCCTTCCCATAGAGGAAGGACTGCCTCCCATTTGGCATGAGGGCGTCGAGCAGGAGATGCCGGCGGATGTGTATCCCTCGCAGGAGGCGGCGGTAGCGGCCCTGGCCCGTCAGGCGGATAAGCTGGTCCAGAAGGTTTTAGCCGGAGAGGAAAGGCCTTCTCAGGTGTGGGTCTACAACAAGGATTTCACGCCTTTGTTCCAACGTGAACTGAACAAACAACTCGGGATGGACGCCGAGATAGTACAAAGTGTGGATGTGGCCGAATCGGTTGACTCACAGCTTGTAGCTCAAAAAATCCTGACCTTCAAGCTTCAAAAAGAGGATGAACGATTCCACTATTTGCATTCCGATGATGCGACTACCCGACAGCTTACCGGCTTGCTTGTCCTGACAGTAAAATACTTCGATCGTTTCGCCGAAGCACAGGTCCGATACCACGAGAAGCCCTGGCTGTTGGATTTTCCACAGTTTCAGTCACAGGATCGCCAGCGTTCGTATGTCCTGGCGCGTTCGACCACTTCGGCGACATCCCAGGCCCAGGCGGAACGGGAGGCCATGACTCAGGCGACCCGTCAGGTGGCTCATATGATCAATCAGGTTCGAGCCCGTACGCCCGACCGGGTATTGGACCGTTCTTTCTCGGTCAGCCCGGTTGACCTGGAACGTCGTGGCATGATCTTCGACCGATTCACCCAACAGTTTTACGGCGCCGCCGGCCCCATCTACCGAACGGCCTTATTGATCGATACCTCCGAACCTAAAATGGCTCCGCTCACACAGGAGAAAACCGCCATCATGCGGATCGAGCGGATTACCTGGGCCAAAATGATCTTGACCTTCCTCGGCATCGCCGGTTTGATCTGCATCGTGTATGCCTTCCTCAATGCCGCCACCCGGGGATATTATACATGGTCTCTCCGTATTGCGGCAATCGTTCTGGGGTTAATTGGTCTGTTTATAATCCTGAACTTCGCATAAGGTAAGGTAAAAATCAAATTGCCGGGATCAATCAATTTTCTATTGACGTTATAATAAATCCCATCACAATATATTCTGGTGGATATTATATCGCCCTATTGCAAGACTGGAAACAATGTAAAGAGGAGTAGATGAGCGGGATCAGCAAGGCTGAAGAGGTATTACTGGAGCAGATTCGCTCCGGAGACCAACATGCCTGGGAACAACTGGTCACGCGGTATAGGGGGCGTCTCTTGTCTTTTGCCAGGGCCAAACTGGGTCAACGCGCCGATGCCGAGGATATTATTCAGGATACGTTTATCGCCTTTCTGACCGGCTTGAGCAGCTTCCGAGCCGACGCCGGAATTGAAACCTATCTGTTCACTATTCTGCGACGCAAGATTATCAACAGTTACCGCAGCGCTCATTCCAAGCACATTTGCCTACTGCAGGATGTTTATCAAAGAACACAGCGAACGATCGGCGACAGTGACGCCTTCAGCGCAATGCCCTCGGACGAAATGACAGCAAGTTTCTATGCCAGGAAGGATGAACAGAATGAATTGCTGCGTTCCACCCTATCCGAGGCATTGACCGTCCTGGTTGACAATTATAAAAGCACCTTGAATTTTCGGGACATGCAAATTGTTGAACTTTTATTTTACTGTCAGTTTTCCAACAAAGACGTGGCGCGAATCGTCGAAATCAACGAGCGGAATATCGCCGTCATTAAACATCGCTGCCTCAAGCAGGTCCGTGACCATGCGGCCTCAAGTAAACTCAACGTCACCCAAGAAACACAACTGGAAGATCTGCTTACGCAGGTATGGGAGGCCGGCCGGCTTAGCTGCCCAAAACGAAGTACCATAGGCGCTTATATGCTTGGTACTCTGGACGGTAACTGGCACGACTATGTCAAATTCCATCTGAACAAACTCGGGTGTCATTTCTGCCGGGCCAATCTGACCGACCTGCAGGAACAAACCGCTGAAGACAAGTCTCAGCACCTCCAAAAACGCATCATGGAATCCACCATCGGATTTCTGCACAAACCGCGATAATCCAACTCCTCCCGCATTCCAGAGAATAGATCGTTTCAGGAATTTCTCTATTGCCACGTCATCGCACAATAGATAGGCTGTTGTGTGTAGGTTTCTAAAATCCACATGAAAACCAGAATTCATAGGGGTGGAGCCATGAAAAGTCAAATCATAACCAGACGCCGTTTTCTGCAAAATACAGCCTATGGAATCTGCGCCGTATCACTGTTGTCTCATTCCCCAAGCCGCGCCGCGGAAGGTACAATTCCTACACGACCGCTGGGTGCAACAGGAGTGCAGGTTTCCATGCTTGGCTTGGGAGGTCATCATATCGGACGAATCAGGGAGGATGAAAAGTCCATTGCTCTGATCCGAAAGGCTATCGATCGGGGTGTCACTTTTCTGGATAATGCATGGGAATACCATAACGGCCGGTCGGAAAACCTGATGGGTCGTGCTTTGCGGGATGGATACCGAAGCAAGGCTTTTCTGATGACCAAACACCACGGGCGGAATAAAAAAACCGCTATGCAGCATCTGGAAGACAGCCTAAAACGCCTGCAGACCAATGTGATCGATCTGTGGCAGTTTCATGAGATCGTCTATGACGCCGATCCGGCAATGATATTTGCTCCGAATGGAGGGATTGAGGCGGCTGAATTGGCCAAAAAGCAGGGCAAAGTCCGCTTTATCGGCTTTACCGGTCACAGAGATCCCCTGCTGCATCTCAAGATGCTGGCTTATGGATATCCCTGGGATGCGGTGCAGATGCCTCTCAATGTACTTGACGCCCATTATAAAAGCTTCGAACAGCATGTCGTACCCATTCTGGTTCGTCGCAACATAGGGATTATCGCCATGAAAACGCTGGGCAGCGGATATGTGCTACGGGCCAATGTCGTTACGCCTGAGGAGGGATTAAATTATGTCTGGAGCCTGCCGGTTTCTACGATTGTGTCGGGTATGGAATCGGAGGAATTGCTAAACGCCAACATCCAAATAGCACAAACTCACTCTTCCATAAGTGACAATAAAAAAGTGGAATTGCTGGTTAAAACCAGAGAGGTCGCCTTAACAGGACAATTTGAGCCGTTTAAGACAGCTCCTAACTTTGACGGCCCTATCGGCCGTGCTTTACATGGCGTCCAGTAATGCATATATACTTTCATAATAATCCTATTTGTAGATCTCCATGAAAATGAAAAAATATATCATTGATTATAATACATTGAGTTTTTCACGGAGAATACGCAAATTGGCCACATCTTCCCGGTTGTATTGCAATAACGTCCCAAGGGATTGGAGATTGTGATGATTGATATAATCCCACCAAAGCCGTATCGCCATCCAGCCATCAACGCCTTTAGTAGTACGAAAGATGCCAAGTTTTCCCTCGACAACCTTAAGACCCCCTTTGAGATTGTTTTTCCAACAGTCGTACATCAGATCGTGATGAATGAACTGCTCCTTCAGATTCACTCCCAACTGTTGTTGGATAAAGGGCAGATCAAACCGGCTACCGTTATATGTGTAGATTGTGTCCACGTCTGACAGGGCTTCCAACAGTCTATTATCCGTAATGACTTCACCGACAAGTTGAACCACTTCGACTGTATCGTCATGTTCAAAGCCCAGACCGATCACTGTAATGTCATATCCGTTCCAACGGATCCCGGTTGTCTCAATATCCAGGTAACAGCGATGTTTCATGAATGATGATTCTACCCATTAGTAAAACAAAAGGCAAATTGATCCCATGTGTAGACTTTCTGAATAAAAAGAACATCGGGAAATGATTTTCAGAAGAACCAACCTACTTATAGGTGAAAAGGAATTCGAAAGTGTGTCCTTGCGTCTCGGAAAAAAGACTGAAAGATTCGGCACCTGTGCCTAATATCGGCCGCATATCACGGCCTTTGGTTACTGTGGGAATGGAAATTTTGATTTCGTCACCGATAGTCAGCAGGCGGCTCTTAAATCCGCCAATAGCCAGATTCACAACCTCGCCCAACGCATCATTCATTTCATTCTCTTCGATGGGTTGGTCCTCTTCCAGCATCAGCATGGCGCGGGCAATTTTCTTTGCGCATCCTGCACTGCATAGAAGAATCAGAGAGCCTTTAATATGACCGGTAAAGGTAATTGTCGCGGCCAGAAGCAATCCATTATATTGGATCGTATCTTGTTCCTCCACACGTTCCAGAGGAAGGGAAATCATGGTGTCAAACGCCTCGGACACGCTGCTCCAGAGACATTCACGAAGTTCGGTATTTTCTACCATACTCATTTTATTTCACACCGACAATCGGCTCGTATTTTTCCCTTGTATACCATTCACTACAACCTTATACCCGACTTCTGTATCGGCCCTTTCCAGAAGCATCTTAAACAGAATCACAATCTGTGATCTGCAAACACAATAGCGCAAAGAAAGGGCCTCATTAGAAGTCCAATGAGGCCCTTACAGAAATCTATCCGATTAAAACTTGAACACAAGATCCAGTTGCAGCATGTCAAACTTTTCTTCCCGTAAGGCAGTCTGTTTGTCGCCGTTGTAATAGGTAGCGCCCAGGGTGACATTTTTGGCCAGGCGATAATTGAGCGTAAAGTTATGCCCTTTCGTATCGGTTCCCTGCCCGAATCCCACATTGAAGGCGTCAACCGTGGCGTCCTTTTCAATGTCCCTGAAGTTATAGGTGAACTGCCAGTCCCCGGTATTGGCGATAGTGCCGATGCTCACGCCGGCCAGATACCCCTTGTCCCACGGCGTCGTTGCCGCGGTATTCCAGACATACTCGCCGTAGCCGATAACGGGAAGGTTACACATGGGGATGCCTATCTCGCCGCTAAAAGTCAACAGGTCAAAATCTTCGCTGTGACTTCCCGCCCCATTCACGCTGTTGCTGGTCAGGGTGACCGGACCGCTTTCGATGTTGCCATAGTTAAACCAGCCGGCCGCGATGGTGGCATACTTGATTTCGTCCATGCCTTCGACAGGTTTTTGAATGGTGGCACCGGTCTGGAAGCCAAATAAACTGGCGTCGGCCGCGGCCGCCTGTTCATCTACCCAGAATGCGCCGCCGGTCCCGAAGACGGTCAGCGAATCGGAGTATTCATGCTTGACGGTCGCCGCAGCGCCTTCCAGGTTCTGCCCGTCAAAGAGCAGCGTGCTGTTCACCGGACTATAGAACGGGAAGGGGATTTTACCGGCCAGAATATGTGTGCCTTTCTGTCCCGGCAGATACCAGGGAGAGCGGTTCTCGAGCATTTCCACGCCTGTGCCCAGGAAGGGGATTTTGTCCAGAGAACCGGGGTGCCAGTCTACATACATCTGATCGATCTCGGCGCTTTTGTCGGCAAACTCGCCGGTCAGGGTTTCGGTCCCGCTGGTAATTCGCATAATCAGGTCCGTCTCTTCGTTGACCCGCCCGAAGATGGTTACACGGCCGCGAACAGAATCCCGACGACGGTCGTCCGTGGCGCTGTCGTTGTCTCTCTGTTCATGCCGATAACGCAGATCGCCCTTGAAGTTGAAGAGATTCTTGGTCCATTCGGGAATACCGGCTCCTTCTTCCTTGACGACCTTGGAGACAATTTCCTGAACTTCATCTTCAGAAACGCTCTTCTGTTGCTGGGCTTTCAAGGCTGCCAATTCCGCCTGCATTTGCTGCAGACTGGTCTCCAGCTTCTGGATCCGGGCATCATTGCCCTGTGCCAAAGCGGGTATAGCCATCGCCATCAGCACCAATCCCAGAACTACTACACTCAACTTCCTCATTTCTGTTCCTTTCCTTGCTTCCATTATCTCACCTGCTTTATTTCTCATTGTATATACAACAACCTATTCTGAAGGCCCCCCAGGCATGCAATTCCGCTTGCCGGGTATTTCAGTGACATTATCGTCAAACGTAGTCCTGACCCTACAGATCAATGTAAATGCCATACAATTCCATTCCAATCCAAAGGGACAAGACAACTGTAAAAATCCAGACCGGAAAAGGCGGTTTTCAGTGCTGGTAACCACGATTGCGTGCTCTAAAAATACTCTGGAGGTCGCATTGAGATGGAAATCAACTGCTCCTATATAATAATTTTTTTTTCTTTTCACCATAATATAGGACTTAACCACGGCAAAATACAGTCGGAAGCGTATGGAGGATTGACAAACAACGAATCTTTTGGTCTAATTCCAATAGCCGCAATTTTGATAAACCAAAAGTACATCTTCCCAGTCGTTGGAACCCTATGATGGATCACAAAAATTATGTTTTATCGCCGCATCTGGATGGGCTTACCGAAGCGCAAAAAAAAGCTGTCCGTCACATGGACGGGCCCCTTCTGATTCTGGCCGGGCCAGGTAGCGGCAAGACCCGCGTCATCACATATCGAATCGCAGCTCTGATTCAGCATGGAGTTGCCCCTTGGAATATTTGTGCAATTACCTTCACCAACAAGGCCGCCGAAGAAATGCGAGGACGCGTCGAGGCTGTGGGAATTCGCCGGGGTGTACATGTCAGTACATTTCATTCCCTGTGCGTACGAATCCTGCGACAATACGCCGAATATTCGGGATTGCGATCCAATTTCAGTATTTACGACGAGGCTGACCAGAAGCGAATTATGAAAGAGGCAATCGTCTCAGTCGGAACCGACACGAGCCATTTCACTCCCGCCCGCATGCTGGCCGCCGTATCCAATTGCAAGAATGATCTGGAAACACCCGAGGAACTAGCCGAGCGAGCCGACGATTATTTCACCCAAATCCTGGCTAAAGCGTATACGACATACCAGAACCGATTGGCCGACAATAACGCTCTGGATTTCGACGATCTTTTGGTAAAGACAGCTTTTCTCCTGCGAAACCAGCCGGATGTGCGGATCGAGTTGAGCAACCGTTATCGCTATATCCTAGTCGATGAATATCAGGATACCAACCATGCCCAGTATCAGATTGCCAAAGGACTGGCGCTGGCCCATGGCAATCTCTGTGTCACAGGCGATCCGGACCAGTCTATTTATCGTTGGCGCGGAGCCGATATTGAAAATATCCTGGCCTTCGAAAAGGATTGGCCCAACGCTACCGTCATCAAACTGGAAGAAAACTTCCGATCCCGACCGCATATTCTCCAACTGGCTGATAAGCTCATCACGTTCAACACCAAACGAAAAGCCAAAATTCTGATCCCTATGCGGAAAGAGGTTAAAGATGACACGGCGTTTTATTGTGCCCAGGATGAAGCCGAAGAAGCCCACTTTATCGCCCGCGCTATTCGTGACAAAATCGCTTCCGGGATCGATGCCAATGCGATGGCCGTCTTTTATCGTGTTAATTCGATGAGCCGGGTCATCGAAGAAGCATTTATCAGAGAGCAGCTCCCTTACCAGGTCGTCCGCGGTATCGAATTTTATAACCGTAAGGAAATTCGAGACATGCTGGGATACATGAAACTAATTGCCAATCCGGATGACGATATGGCGTTTTTGCGGGCGATCGACACACATCCACGGGGTATCGGCAAGACTACGATAGAGCGATTACAGTCCTTTACCGTAAGCCATCGTCTCAGCCTGGATGCAGCCGCCCGACAAGCCGACAGGATTGATTCAGTAGCCAAACCAACGCGTTTTAAGCTCTCCGTCTTTGCCTCATTAATTGACAAGTTCCGTAATGATGTGGATGGCCCGGTTGCCCCATTAATGGAGCGAGTTTTCAAAGAAACCGGGTATTACGACTATCTCAGTCATGCCGGTCCGAAGGAGGAGAGCGCTATCGAGAACATCGAAGAATTGATTAATGCCGCATCCAATTACGACCAGATCGCTGAAACGCCTTCGCTGATCGACTGGCTCCAGACGATCGCATTGTATAGTGATACCGACGCCTATAATCCTGACAGCGGAAAGGTCTCGCTAATGACTTTGCATGCCGCAAAAGGCCTGGAATTCGATCATGTCTTCATCATCGGCCTGGAGGATGGCCTGCTGCCACATGAGCGGTCGATGGGTATGGCCGACGAGATGGAAGAAGAACGCCGATTGTTCTTTGTGGGCATTACACGGGCCAAGGACAATGTAACGATTACGCACAGTCGATATCGGACCCTGCGAGGACAGATACTTCGTACGACTCCTTCCCAGTTTTTATTCGAGATTGGTTATGAAGACCAGAGTGATTTTGCCATGGGCCATGACACGGACTCACCTGCAGAAGACCATACATATGGACATGATACCTATGAGGACGAGCCCGCCTTTAAGGTTAATCAACTCGTCAAACATGGTAAATTCGGACTGGGCCGCGTTAAGGAATTTCTCAACCTGGGACCAGACAGTATTGTCGTAGTGCGATTCAATTCCGGCCAAACCAAAACACTCATGCTGAAATACGCCAACCTTGAAAAAATCATAGGGTGATCTTTTAAGATCACGATCGCCGCTGGTGTCTACAAATTTTCTTTTACATAGCGAACGGCATTATCAAAAATTATCATCCCGTCACATCTCGACTCTTCCAGCCGTGTCCAATGCGGGTGTTGCGTAGGATGCACAAATCGCTCGGGGTGAGGCATTAATCCCAAGACACGACCGGTGGTATCCGTCAGCCCGGCAATCGAATCCATCGAACCATTTGGATTAATCGGAAAGTTTCCCGTATTTCCTTGCGCATCCACATATCGAAACGCCACATGTCCTTCGGCCTGCAACCGTTCCAGAATGGATCTATCTCGGGTTACCACTTTTCCCTCACCATGAGCAATCGGCAAATAGATTCGACGGTTTTCATCCAGGAACACACAACGATCGGTCCCGGGCTGTAAATAGATCCATCGATCTTCAAACTTGCCGCAATCGTTATCGGTAATACTTACCGGCTGATTCTCGAAGGAAAATTCCAATCCCGAACATCCCGGCAGGATTCCCATCTTGACCAGAACCTGAAATCCGTTGCAGATTCCCAGCACCAGCTTGCCTTCGTTGACAAACCTGCGAATCGATTCGGCTAGATGATGCATCACCTGATTGGCCAGGATCTTGCCCGCGGCGACATCATCTCCATAGCTGAATCCTCCCGGAAAAACGAGGATTTGATATTGGTCCGGCAAGTCTGGATTCTCGATAAGTCGATTGATATGAATCCGATCGGCCCGGGCGCCGGCCAGCTCCAACGCGTATTTCGTCTCCATATCACAGTTTACTCCGGCTGCCCGAAGAACAATCGCCTGAACGTTTTTCATAACGTCAATTCACTCCTGGTTCTCTATCCGCCAATACTACCCAAGCCATAGCGGTTCCTGCCATACGGTTTTCAGTTGCTGCAATTCGGCGTCCACCACAATCTCTTGATTACGATCCCTGATCGTGAGTCGTGGTTCCTTTACCACCTCACCAATCTGACCAAAGGGAAGATTCAGCATTAGCCTGGCAAACGCATCATAATTGGAAGGAGATACCTCCACGATATACCGACTGTTCGATTCACTGAAAAGCTGCATATCGGCCCGCACACAATCGTCGCTGGTCGGTAAGCCGCGCAGATCCACCTCCACACCATATTCGCCCGCAAAGGCCATTTCCGCCAGGGCAACTGCCAGTCCCCCTTCGCTGCAATCATGACATGCAGCCACCAGATCCTTCAGGATTGCCTGATGAATCCTGCGAGCCGTTTCCCTGGCAACCAACAGATTCACTTTAGGCACATTAGCCCCTAAATGCCCCCTGAGTTTATAATAATGCGATCCGCCCATTTCATTGCGTGTCAGTCCGATCACGAACAGCAGATTCCCTGGCTTTTTCACGTCCATGCTTACACAGCGATTCACATCATCCAACAATCCGATCCCGCTGATCAGAAGTGTATATGGAATCGCGATTCGTGTGCCATCCTCGCACACAAATTCATTGTTCAGGGAATCTTTTCCGGAAATAAACGGGGCTTCAAATCCCATCGCTCCATCCAGACATGCCTGGGAAGCCCGCACCAGCGCCCCCAGCGTCTCCGACCGTGTGCAATCTCCCCAGCAGTAATTATCCAGCAGTGCAATACGGTCCGGTCGGGTTCCAACACAGATCAGGTTGCGAATCGCCTCATCAATCCCTGCCATCGCCATCCAGTACGGATCGATATCTCCATACATGGGATTCATCCCGCAGCTTAGCGCAATCCCCTTGGCCGATGTCAATTTGGGACGAACGACAGCGGCATCGCTAGGCCCGTCATTGTTTGCCCCCGTCAGCGGCTTGATTACACTGCCTCCCTGCACTTCATGGTCATACTGGCGAATTACCCACTCCTTACTGGCCACATTATAAGATCCAAGGATCCCCAGCAATTCTTCGGTGTAGTTGTCTTTAACCGGCAGGTCCGGCTCGCCCAACGATTTGCTCTTCCACACAGCCTGCCGGGAATAGCGAGCCAGTCCTTCATGTAAAAACTGCATGTCAAGCTGACCGACCTGCACTCCCTGATACCGCAGGGTAAGTTTTTTGTCATCCGTGAATCGACCGATTACCGTTGCTTCGACATCCTCGCCGGCAAACAGATCACTGATCTCGTCCAGATTCTCCGGTTTGACCGCGATCACCATCCGCTCCTGGGCTTCACTGATCCAGATTTCCGTATAATTCAACCCGGTATATTTAAGAGGCACGGTTTCCAGATCCACCAAAGCGCCCAGTTTCTCTCCCATCTCTCCGACTGCGCTGCTCAACCCCCCTGCCCCGCAATCGGTAATCGCTTCATAGAGCCCTCGATCCCGAGCGACCAGCAACGTATCGAGCATTTTCTTTTCTGTGATTGCGTTTCCGATCTGGACCGCATGGGAGAAGATATCCTCATGTTCGTGCGTCATCTCACCGCTGGAGAAAGTAGCCCCATGAATACCATCACGTCCGGTCCTGCCGCCAATAACGAGTATCAGATTGCCCGATTGGGGATGTTTGAAGCATTTCTCCCGCGGAATCAATCCGACATTCCCACAGAAGACAAGCGGGTTGGCCATATATCGGTCATCGAAGTAGATAGCCCCGTTGACCGTCGGAATTCCCATTCGATTACCGTAATCACGTACACCGCTGACAACTCCCTTCATGATCCGTCTTGGATGCAGCACACCCTTTGGCACATCGTGCAACTTTATGTCCGGCGGCGCAAAACAAAAAATGTCCGTATTTGCGATGGGTTTTGCTCCCATACCCGTTCCCATTGGATCGCGAATCACCCCGCCGATGCCTGTCGCCGCACCGCCGTATGGATCCAATGCGGAAGGGTGGTTATGCGTCTCCACTTTGAAACAAACGGCCGTCTCCTCGTCAAACTCGACGACGCCAGCATTATCGGAAAACACACTGATGCACCAGTCTTTGTCCAGGTCCTGTGTCGCCTTGAAAACCGTCTCTTTAAGCAGGTTATCGAAATGGACCTGATTACCGTCAAAATCCATATCCACACTGCTTTTGAGTGTCTTGTGGACACAGTGCTCGCTCCAGGTCTGGGCCAGTGTTTCCAGCTCGATATCGGTCGGTTCCCGTCCCAAAGACTGGTATTGCCGCTGGATTGTCTGCATTTCCGTCAAGTTTAAGAACAGGTCCCGATCCTTGCTCACTTGCATCAGCTCATCGTCATTCAAACCAACAATCGGCACCTGTACTACGGAAAGCTGATAGGGGTGAGTATGCGGACTGGGGGGCTCGCTGTCTGCCCCTGCAATGACTTCTTCAATGCAATCATTAGCAAGAATACGTCGAGCTATGGTCTCGGTTTGTTCATGAGAAACGTGTCCAAGGAGAATATACTTTCGTGCCGTTCGCACATACGCCCCTGCCATTCCCATGTCAGCCAGGGCGGCCACGACTGATTCGGCGACCGGATCGGTCACACCGCTTTTCAGGTGCACCTCGACAATCGTCGCCGGCATCGGACCGGCCGGGGCATCGCTGCGTCCTATCCGATACTCCTGACAAACCGTATCGGTCAACAGCTCACAAGCTACTCTCTCAGCAAAAGCACGGTCAAATTCCGCCTCGATCAAATAGACCCGGGCCGTATATACTCCCTCGACGGAGGATATCCCCAATTCCCTAATATCCTCCAGAACTGCCTGGCCTCGTGCATCGACAAAGCCCTTACGGTTTGAAACCTCAAAACGCCATTGTGCCACGTTCGTTCCTTCTGTCGTTTCTGTTTCGTC
The DNA here is from genome assembly GCA_016926155.1 of Sedimentisphaerales bacterium. Lineage (GTDB taxonomy): Bacteria > Planctomycetota > Phycisphaerae > Sedimentisphaerales > Anaerohalosphaeraceae > JAFGGE01. The sequence goes on along the minus strand of JAFGPC010000111.1, from coordinate 6,546 downwards.
CTTTGCTTATTCCTTACCCCGCCTATCCGGCTCATTCATAGAGGCATACCATTGACCCGATATTACAACAATTCCTTGTTTCGAATCTTATAGTCGATCAATTCTGCTCGACGCGCCCGGGCTTGCTCGAGAAGTTTTTCGACCTGCTTTCTATTCCCCCCACGGATTGCTGTCTGCAAGCGTAGTAATTCCTTGACAACCCGATGGATGCCTCGCACTACGTTATCACTGTTGGTTGCCAGGATATCTGTCCAGATATTGGAGGGCCCGGAGGCAATACGAGAAGTGTCAATAAAACCTTTGCCGGCAAATTGCAATCGACCCGGATCACTGGCATTAACCAGAGCCACTGCCAGAACATGAGGAAGATGACTGACATACCCCAATGTCCGGTCATGCTCGGCCGGTCCCATGATATGAACCATACAACCAAGCGTCTCCCAAAATGCTTGAACCGTCTGTAAAGCATTCTCATCGGTACTCGCTTTTCGAGTCAAGACACATCGGGCGCCGGTCAGAAGATCATCCCGTGCAAATTCAATACCTCGTTTTTCACTACCGGTAATCGGATGGGATCCGACATAACGCGCAGTTTTGGGCAGATGTGCTTCGGCCCAATGATGCGGATGGACTTTGGTGGAGCCAACATCCGTTACAATACAGCCCGGTTTCAGGTGCTGGGCAATCTCCTGAAATACATCCTCAAATGTACTCAGTGGCGTTGCTAAAATGACCAAATCCGCATTTTGAACGCTTTCCGCCAGTCCATTGGAGATCTCATGGGCAACTCCCAGGTCCTCGGCTTTTTTCCGCGTAGAGGCTCGATGACTGTATCCGACAGCCCGAATTCGAGATATAGAACGCATGACCGCCAGAGTAACACTGGCGCCCAAAAGGCCCATACCCAATACAGTGACTTGCCGTAAGTCTTTCACAGGAAAACCTTTATAGAAATTCCACCCAGATCCACAACCCTTAAAAGACTAGCCGCTGACTTGGACAATGTCAATTTTTTTCTTTCATTCGACGCCCGAAATTGTTACTATGTGGAATCGGAATTGAGCCCAGGGACCGGGCTGCATACTGAATTGATTTCTGATCCGTATTCACGGGCAGAATTTTTTTACGTCCATAAACGACCCGTCGGCAAAACGAACCAATGGCAAACGGAACGATGAAAAATAACGGACTGCAGTACCTGCCGTTCGAAAATCGGATCGCGCAAATTGACCGCAAGATTACCGATTTGCGCGAACAAGCCGGTATTACAGATAACAACGCCTCTCGCATCCGCCTCCTGCAGCAGGATTTGACTGCGGAATTGAAACGCCTTTACTCCAACCTTACCCCCTGGCAGGTTGTCCAGGTTTCCCGACACCCCCAACGGCCTCTGTTCCGCGATTATCTGAATCTCATGATCAAAGATTATCGCGAATTGCACGGAGATCGATGTTTTGGGGATGATCCGGCCATTGTAACTGCTTTTGGCCAGATTGGTCGTGAAAAGGTCCTGATCATCGGCCAGGAAAAAGGGCGGGATATCAAAGAAAAGATCGCCTGTAATTTCGGGTGTCCCAATCCCGAAGGCTATCGCAAGGCCCTTGCCAAGATGAAACTGGCCGAGAAGTTCGGCCTGCCCGTCGTTACCTTTATTGACACGCCCGGTGCCTATCCCGGCATCGGTGCTGAAGAACGAGGACAAGCCCAGGCCATCGCCGTCAACTTACGGGAAATGTCTAGGCTTCGCGTTCCGATTATCTGTATCGTAATTGGTGAGGGCGGTTCCGGTGGTGCCCTTGGCATTGGAGTGGGGGATCGAATGGCGATTCTGCAATATGCCTATTATTCGGTCATTTCACCGGAAGGGTGTGCGGGAATCCTCTGGCACGATGGAACCCAGGCCGACAAGGCCGCCCAGGCCCTGTGTTTAACAGCACCGGAACTGAAGGAACTTGGAATTGTAGACACCATCATCCCCGAAGCACTTGGCGGGGCTCATCGTAACCTGCATGACACGGTCTACAACGTGGAACAATACATCACAAGGACGCTTCGAGATCTCAAACGAATGAAAATTGAAAACCTGCTTGAAAACCGCTATAAAAAGATTCTGGCGATTGGCGGCAGTGATCAGAAAGTCATCAAAAGCAGGATCGAAAAGCCCAAAATTCCTAAGCGTCTGTCCGTGGAAGCTCAGCTTCGTGATATCGAAAAAATTCCGATTGAAAAGGAATCTACAGCCGGCACACCGACACGCGACAACGACTGATTTTTTACCGTTGTACAAATTGTTGGTTCTTGTCACGACGCTGCAGCAGAATTTGGTCGGCAATCTTAACAGGCACACGAGTATACCGCAGCATTTCCATGGAAAACGCAGCCATCCCTTTGCTCAATCCGCGAATCACCGTTGCATATCCAAACATACTCGCCAGCGGCACCTCGGCACGTATCACGGCATAAGTATCCCGCATCTCTGTACCGATAATGATCCCGCGTCGCGAGTTCAGATCGCCCACGATGGCCCCCTGGAATTCGCCCGGCGTCTCGATGTCCACCTTCATGATCGGTTCCAGCAGACAGGGTTGTGATTTTCGGAATGCTTCCAGAAACGCATCCCGACCTGCAATACGAAAGGCCATTTCGCTCGAATCGACTTCATGATATGATCCGTCTTCCAGAGACACCTTGCATCCGACGACCTCATATCCCGCCAAAGGTCCGCGTTTCATCGCTTCCTGAAAACCCTTGTTGACCGCCGGGATATACTCGCTCGGAATCCGCCCGCAGGTAATCCGATCATCAAATTCGTATGTCGTTTCGGCATCAGCGGCCAAAGGTATCAATCGACCCACTACATGAGCAAACTGTCCTGAGCCTCCTGTCTGCTTTTTATGTCGATAGTTGAAGTGCGCCTCGACAGTCGGCGCTTCCCGATAGCTCACATTCGGAACGCCAACCGTCACATCCGCCCTAAACTCCCGTCGCATTCGCTCGACATACACATCCAGGTGCAGCTCCCCCATCCCTGCAATGATCGTCTGACCGGTCTCGGAATCGCTATGAACACGGAAGGTCGGGTCTTCCTTCATAAACCGGCTCAATGCCTTGGCCATTCGTTCCTGATCGGCCGAGCTGGCCGGCGTTATCGAAAGGCTGATGACCGGGTCGGCCACAAAAATACTCTCCAGGGAATAATTGAGCCCTTCTCCGCAAATCGTATCCCCACTGGCACAATCCACCGCCAGTAAGGCTACGATATCTCCCGGTCCCGCATCCGTAATATCCTCGCGGTCATTAGCATGCATCCGCACAATCCGGCCGATACGCTGCATTCGATTCGTCCGGGCATTGCGGTATTGCTTTCCCTTGACAAGCCGCCCCTGATAGACCCGAATATAGCTCAGTTGTCCGAAGGATTCATCGGTGATTTTGAACACCATCGCCACCAATGGCGCATCCGGATCGCCGGCAAGCGGTGTCTCGGATCCTTCATTGTCGTGGTTGCGGGCAAAATAAGACCGGTCCATCGGGCTGGGCAGGTAATCGCATACTGCATCCATCAACGGCTGAACACCCTTGTTCTTGAATGCCGTACCCATCATCACAGGAACAATGTTACGGTTGATGGTCGCCTCGCGAATCGTCTCCCGGATCATCGTTGATTCAACCGGTTTTTCATCCAACAGCCGTTCCAGAAGCGTATCATTAAACATGCTCAACACATCGAGCATTGTTTCTCTTGCTTTTGAAGCCCTATCAGCATACTTGGCAGGAATCGGACCACGAACGGTTTTTTCCCCGTCAGCACCTTCAAACGTGATCGCTTCCATTGTGACCAGATCGATCACACCCTCTAAATCTTCTCCGATACCCATGGGGATCTGGATCGGAATCACATTCAGTCCGAGTTTTTCGGCCAGTTCATGACAAACGCGTTCCGGATCGGCTCCTACCCGGTCTATCTTATTAATAAAGGCAATGCGCGGCACACGGTATCGCTTCATCTGCTGATCCACCGTCACCGACTGGCTCTGCACACCGCCGACCGCACACAACACCATGATCGCTCCATCCAGCACGCGTAGCGACCGCTCGACCTCCACGGTAAAATCCACATGGCCGGGCGTATCGATCAGATTGATACATTGGCCCTTCCAGTCCACTTGGGTCGCCGCCGAAGTAATCGTAATGCCCCGCTCGCGCTCCAGTTCCATGAAGTCCATAGTCGCGCCGCCTTTGTCCGAATGCACTTCCTGCATCCGGTGGATCCGGCCGGCATAATACAAAATCCGCTCGCTCAGAGTCGTCTTACCCGAGTCGATATGCGCTGAAATACCAATATTTCGAATGTTACGAATCGATTCCATGTTTCTACATTTCCACTTATTAATCCGATAAAATCTTCCCGCCTGCCTTTCTATGCCGTCATCCGGCACGAGCCCCGCCCCATAAAGAAAAACATTCCCCATGGTTTGTAGAGGGGTGTATCGACAAGTGGAGGGTTGTACTCCAATTGAGAAACTTAATAAACCTGTAGTATATAACTCTTTTTCTTAAAATGCAAGAGAAAAGTATAAAATTCAGGAAATCAGAGCGTAAAATACTTGAACAAGTTTTTTCCCGGTAAGAAATGAATATTGTCTAAGGCCAGAAAGCAGCAATTGTGATGATCAGCCAGATGAGAATTCCAATGACAAATTTAGCCGTCGTCCCGATGAAAACCCCAATCCCCGCTCCCATACCCGTCCGAACGGCTTGATGACCTCGCCCCGCAGAGCGCTCCAGAAACCCGCTGATCAAGCCGGCTCCCAGACAGGCCCCCAGCAGAGTTCCTAAGATGGGGATCGGGATCATGAAGGTCCCAACTATACCACCAGCGATGGTACCTCCGATGGCACCCAGGGCGGATTTCCAGCTTGCCCCCGCCCGGCGGGCCCCACCCATGCCAGCGAAAAATTCGATTATCTCCCCTGTCATCGCCAACAGAGCGATCCCGATCAAGGTATACTTGCTGAATAGTGCCTCCGGTCGCCACCAGGCAAACAGGACGGTCGTACCAACCACCAGCCAGTTTCCTGGCAGAGCCAGCAGGGTCAGGGCCAACAAGCATAAATTCAACAGCACCAGAATAATCAGTAAGACGTAAACCATACCCGAATTCTACCGAAATCAGCGCCCTGAAGGAAAAGAAAATGCTTATAATGTACTAAAATCGCCAGACTTTTCCCAAACACAATACTGCTTTATCCGAAAATAGGTCATGTTCTGCTTACGTACTCTTATAAAACCGCCGACGTTTTATAAGCAAGGTTTAGTGGATACAATTTTATATTGCAGATCAGGGGTGGAAATGATACGGGGAATAATTCAGAAAAGAAACTTGGCATCCGCTCTGGCCAGGCTTGGCGAAGGAGATGCGTCTTTCAGTCCGATTCCCCGGGTTGTTCATGACATAATGACCAGTAAGGTGGAAGTCCTGACCCTGGATGATTCGGTCAAGACCTGTTTGAAGTTTATGGAAAATCACCATGTGCGGCATGCTCCCGTCCTTGATTATCCCGATGGGAAGCGACAGGAGCCGGTCTTCATCGGCGTAGTATCCCAGCGCGATGTACTGCGGATCGGGGCGCCTAACATCCACGGATCGATCCCTCTTAAACCCGATCCCAAGGCACTGCGGCGACTGCTGGCACGTGTAGTCACTCGTAATCCTAAAATCGTCGTCCCGGATACACCCATCATAGAAGCAATTGATACGATGCTTGCCGAACATATCGACATGCTTCCCGTTGTCAGGGATGGAAAAGTCACAGGTATCGTAACAACCACTGACCTTCTCCGACTTCTGCTTCGACTGGAAGAAAGTATCGAGCAAGTCTATCGATGCCAGACAAAGCAACGCAATCTGAGTAATTGGCTTGCCGCAGATGATCCTGAACTGCGTCATCTGGCTCATTATGCGATCCAAAACGTCGACGAAATCATGGCAATCCATCCGGTGACTCTTTTACCCGAGCAGAACTTGAACCAGGCTATGGAGATCCTCCAGGAACATCGTTTGAGACATCTTCCCATCGTAGATGAAATGGGGAAGTTGGTCGGTATATTGACCGACAGAGACATTTTACGCAATCTTCCCTCGTCGACCAAACCAAAACGAAAAAAGACCGGTGGATTTCGGGAAGATCTATTCGATATGGATCATATGCATTTTCTAAATCAGGTCTGTATACGAGACATCATGACATCAAAACCCATCACAGTCCATCCGGATTATACGGTAATGGAAGCAACCCGTATCCTGTTGCGTAAGAAGATCGGAGCGATTCCTGTTGTAGATGATTCCAGGCGTCTTACAGGAATCCTTTCTATAGTAGATCTGCTGCGCATGGTCCGTGCATTTTATATCGATTAAGCTTACCACCAAAGAAGAATAAGAAAAGATAGAGGACGTCTCTCAGGAGGTGTTGGCTGCGAGAAGACGTCCTCAACGGAGTGTGACTACTGGGTTGAGTGCTGTATCCTTTGCTTGTATAGACGCCG
>JAFGPC010000110.1 GCA_016926155.1 Sedimentisphaerales bacterium | reverse complement strand
TATGCTCGATTCGCTGTTTCTGTTCACTGGAGACGATCGGATTCGAACCGACGACCTGCTGGTTGCAAACCAGCCGCTCTCCCAGCTGAGCTACGTCCCCCGAACCCTGCTTATGGCTTGCCGAGGCGAAACTCGACAGCGCCGCAGTTTTGTATTGCCCGGCTTCACCTTCGTTATGCCGCGGCATTCTCCACTCGTACCTGCGTCGTCGAGTAAAGACTGGGCCCGGGAAGACTTGAACTTCCGACCTCACGCTTATCAGGCGTGCGCTCTAGCCAGCTGAGCTACGAGCCCGGGTTGTGATCTTGTCGAGGACACCCGGCCCGCCGGCAAGAGAGATTTCAGACACAGCGGAATCTTAATTTATCACAGAGCAACAAAAAATGCCGCTGATCTTGACTTTCAGCGACATCTGCTGAGACGCGAGACTGTATCGATTATCGCGTCAACCGTCAAGACCAAAATAGCGAAATTTTGAATTTTTTCTCCAGCAGGATCTCTCCCAACAGATAATACGCCTTTTCACACCCCTTATTCACTCCGAACGTATTATATTACCATTTTTTTTGATGTCGTCAATTCTCTTTCGTAATTTTTTTTCACCTTATTATCACCCAAAAGTAAGCCATAAAGGGAGATTCCCTGAAATTCTCTTTAAAACAAGTATTTTCAACAACTTACAATTATCAATTCAGTGGCGTAATCCGGATATTCCGGAACCAGACCGCATGACCATGGTCCTGCAGGGCGATATATCCTTTCCGGGCCATCTCCTTTACTGGCTTTGAATACTTATTGAGCGTGCCCTGTGGATTCCTGCCCGCCTGCATATAGTCATCCAGATTGATATGAACAATTAAGATCCCATTCATTTCGACGAGAATATCCGGACCTGTCACCGTAAGCTTATAATGATTCCACTGCCCTGCCGGCTTTCGCACATCCTTATCCGCAATCCAATGCCCTAATTGATAGGAACAATCATATTGGCCCGCTTCGTTCTTCGTCGCATCGGCATAGACAAACTGATCCTTTGCCTGGCCCCCTGCGGGAGTGATTTTTACCAATATCGCCGGATTGGATTCGTCCTTGGCGGGGGCGTCATATGGCATCTGTTTTCCCTGGCGTTCCAGGAACTTCAAATTGTCATACACCTTCGTAATCGAAAGCGTCGTTCTCGCATCCAGTTCCAATGTATTGCCTCTGACCGGCGGCACTGACCAGGTCTGGCTGCCTTTCTTGACTACCAGGGCCGCATTCTGATACCCTACCGGTGAGGCCAGGTCGTAAATCGCCCCGCACTGTCCATGTGATGAGCTGTCACCATCCTCATGAATCTGCAATTCCAATCCCGTATAAAGCCAGTCCTCCGGATCGGTGCAGCGAAAGATCACGCCGCTGTTGCCTCCTTCTGAGATTTTCCAGTCCAGTTCCAGAGTGAAGTCGCCGTACTGCTCCTTGGTCCACACATTTCCCTTGCTTTCCAGCCAGGTCAGGACGCCATCCTCATACTTCCATCCGGCCGGATCGTAATTTACGTTGGACATATCGGCGGCAAGAAGATCCGTGGTCTTTCCCGCCTGTGGATTGGTGTTGACTGGAGCCTCTTTCGTTGTGGTTGTCTCTTGTGCCCCGGACGGCTCTTTCGGTTCAGTTGCGCCCTCCTTCTTGCCGCATGAAACTGCCAGAATTGCCATTCCCAAAATTACGCCCGTATACATCATTCTACGCAGCATGATATCGTCTCCCGATTTCCTTACTATCCATTTACAATTCCATGTTTTCCTTTTGTACTCCATTCCCCTTTCCAATGCAAGCCTTCTACCCGAAACGACAAAATCCTTCCATTAAACTCAAGTGCTGTCGGATTTGATTGGAGTTTGTCTCGAGCGGATGGTATAGACGAAGCAATGGAAGGTATGAAATAATAACAGCGTGGGCACGGTCGGCCCCACAAGACTTGATGATCATATTGGTATAGCCACAACAAACACTTTGATTGGAGCAGGAGCGCCCTGATGCTAACAATTGAAGAGAATAAAAAATTCCTTATTTTTCCAAGCTGGTTGAACGTTGCTTATACTTGGGAAGATATACCTGCGATAATTCAAGACCCATTTAAACATAATTTGGCATGGAAATATAATTACACCAAAGAAGAAATAGAAGGCTATGGGTATTCTTTTGATGTTCCGGTTGACATCCTGAATGGTCCCTGTGGAGGAGGAATACTTGTGCAACATCCTCCAAAAGGAAAAGCATGGGCAGTTCGTGGCGCATTGACCTTTGATAAAGGAGCGGACATTCGCAGTCCTCAGTATTTAGAGTCGTATGGACGGGAGTTTCGATATAACAAACTTAATGTGGCTCATTTGGAGCATCGAGCCCACGCAGGCAGTTTGTACCGCTTTGATAAGCCACCGAAAAATCCGATGCTTTATTGCAGTGTGGAACATACAGATTGTCTTATAGATAGTGAGATGTATTGGCTGGTGACAGGACGTTCGCCGGGAAAGAGTGAGATGCTTTACGAATTGCCTACATGGGCCAAAGCATTTGACGTTGATCTTAAAATAGTATCAAAGGTGGATTCAGCTCTTGAAGAATTCATAAAAAGTTGGGTTCCTGACAAGTTGAAACATGTATGGTTGAGACTAACAAGCAATAACCGGGGATTGGGATTTCATTTTGCGGTATTGATGTATTTTGGATTTCATCTGGCAACGACGGAAAAACGGAGAATGAAATCCATGCATCTTCTGGCCGATATAGAGGGGGAACCAAAGCTGTTTTCAAACAGAAAAGATTGGCTGGACAGAATTTGAAAAAGAAACTTACCCTATTGTAAAGGCAATTCATTCATAGGGATATGTCCCCAATAATCTGGACGATAAAGGTGTGTACCTGTTTTACTGGTGATGCCGGAAGAATAGGACAAAACAGGATAGGATCATCAATTATTTATATTTACGATTTAAATTGCTGTACGGCCTTACGTACTTTTTCCAGATGGGTTTGTGTGCTGCGGGCTAACAAGGCCAAAACCTGACGTGTCTTTTCACCATCCTCATCAAGCACTTCAAAGTACTTGTTTTCGATCAACGCTTCTTCCAGATGCATCGCGATCGAAAGTGCATTGAGCAACGAAAATTCGGGATCATCGACTCTGCCAATCTGCTTTTGAATATACTTCATGGAGGTTTGCACGGCGGCGATGGGAAACCGTTCTATAAGGATGCTTTCAGATCCACTTTCCACATCCGACAGTAGTTTACCCAGCCAGTTGGCGTGGCCGATTTCTTCGGCGGAAAGCTCCCTCCAAAAATCAGCCATTTGCGGAAAACGATCCGCATATGCCTCATACAGCCGAGCGATGTACAGCTCGTGTTCTTGCAGGATTCGTAACTGAGAAAATGTATTTATCGTTACATTACCATTCATGATCGACGCTCCGGGAAAATCGTTTTTCCAACAATCGGCTCTTCCCTCATTCTGAAAAACCTTGAATTAATACTTATTCGGCCATACGTAAACAGACCATAACAAAAGGCGTCGAAACAACGCCTCCCTTCTCAATAATCGTGCTTTATTAGGCAATAAATGGCTTTATCGGAATAATTTTGTACGCTTGAATGAAGAAAAAGCCCAATATTTTCAAAATTATGTTGAAAAAGATTTTTCAGTAACGACTTGAACATGGGCCGACTCTACGATATAGTACTTATAGGGCAAGCATAGCCGCTGGGAGGCTGCGAAAAACAAGGGGTATTGTATGAGAAAGGTAGCAGCCATGACACCCGCACGCACAATCATTTTCTGTATCCTCATGGGGCCGGCCGTGTCGGCCTTTGCCGCCGTCAAGCCTGAACACACTGTCACCGAGGTAATCTGCGTAACGAATCCCGCTAATCTGGTCGTTCGTATCCCGGATTGGCCCGGGGTGGGTCCTGTTCGGGCACGGGTTCAGATCCGCGGGATCAAACCCCGTGAGGGCATCGACGTCAACGTCGCCGCCACTCGGATCGCAGAACGGCTCTCCAAGGCCCAATCCATCCGCCTGTCTAAGATCGAAGAACGCAGCTACTTCCGCGTAATCGCCGATGTGGAGGTCGACGGTATCAATCTGGCCTCGGAACTGGTCGCCCGGCAATATGCGACAACTACCGAACCCGAAGAGCCCGAACCAGTCCTGATCCAGGCTCCCAATACGCAGATTGCCGAACCGCAGCGTTTATCTCCGGTATTTACCCGCTCTGTGCTGACCAAAGGTAATTCCGACGCTACTCCGGTCAAATCCGTGAATCTTTATGAATTGCTGGATACCCGGGTGGATTTGTCCGCCTGGAATCCGGATATGGAATTCGAAACGGCTCTGGACATTTTACGCAACTCCACCAATCCCCCCATTCCGATGGTCGTTCTCTGGGGTGACCTGAACAATAACGCCCTTGTAGATAAAACCACCCCGATTGGCCTCAGCGGCGTTGCCCAGATCCCCGTTCGCCGTGCGATTCGACTTCTTCTCGTATCCGTTGACGGCGGTCAGGATAATATCGACTGCCTTGCTCGTGATGGTGTGGTCACCATCGCTTCGGCGGCATCGGGCCTGCGAAACGAGATGGTCACCCGCGTCTATGAGACCGGAGCATTAACTCTGCCGATGGCCAATATGCTCCAGGGGATGGGAATGGGGCAATTCGGTGGAATGGGTGGCATGGGTATGGGAATGGGTGGCTATCCCGGTATGGGAATGGGCGGCATGGGTATGGGTGGTTATCCCGGAATGGGCATGGGGATGGGCATGGGAAATATGATGAGCAATCCCTACGGTTCCGGTATGAATAATTTCATGCAACCCAATTACCAGCGTTCCATGAGACCTCAGCGTCGATAACTCTTACTTTTATAGAATCCGCCTCTTACTCCAAATACGAATTGGGCAAGGGGAGTGATTGCGCATAAGATATTGGAAGTATTTTGTCGCCAAAGATCCTTTTGTTGTCGATTTATCCATACTAAAAAGCTGGAAATAACAGTATCGGGCCTTGCAATCGAATCCCCATTTTTTGTACAATGGATAGACCCCGCTCAGGACTTCTGTATGGGGGAGCAGTATATTATCAAACGACAGTCTGTGCATTGAGTCTGTGATTTTTTAAACAATGCAGGAGGAAATGATGAAAATCCGGAATTGGTTTCCATACATATGTCTTACTCTGATCGCATTTTCATGTCCCCTGTTTGCCTATGATGATAAATACTGGAGCGGGAGCTTCGGGGGCAACTGGAGTGACACTGAAAACTGGTTCGGAGGAGAACCCAGTATAGGAGACAGCGCTTATATCAACCACGGTTGGGCGATGATTACCGAGCCCGACGAATATGTGCATTACAATCTCTACGTTGGCCAATATGACGACGACGAGGGCGGAATTGTCATGGAAGATGGCGATCTCTACGTCGGTTATGCTGAATATATCGGCTCGGCAGGGATCGGACAATTTACTCACAATGACGGCATACACCGGGCTATGATGGGCCTGATCATCGGCCGTCTTCAGAGCAGCCAGGGAACGTACGAACTTGCCGGCGGCGAATTGCACAGCAGCTACTGCAACGTGGCCGAAAACGGGACAGGAACCTTTATTCAAGAAGGCGGAATCCATACCTGTGGCACTCTTCGTATCTCGGACATCACTTCCTATCTATCCTCCAGCGCTGACGGGATCTATGAAATCTACGGGGGAACGCTTACGGCAAGTTCCCTCACTATAGCCCCGGATGACTATCCCGGCACATTCAGCATTCAGGGCCATCGAGCCAACATTACAATTACAGGCCCCGTCACGTTCGGTCCGCAAAGCCTGTTTCTGGTAGTACCTAACAGTTGTATTCGTATCACTCGTGGCGGTGACGTGATTAATCATAAAATCAATTCATCGGATCTGTCAGGTCTATCCAAACTGAACCTGGTCTTTGATGCCGATGGCGAGACATCCGATCTGGAAGTTGCAGGCCGGGATATGGGTAATGTACCCGAAGGTTTCTACCATAATTTCATGCTCGATACCCTGACCGTGGGCGATGGTACGGTTACCACCGTTATACTGCGGGATGCTATTGATAATGGTCATCGTCTGGGTACAGCAGGAGAGGATGAAGCTTTGTATATCCGCAAACTCATCGTTCGAAGCGGCTGCACTCTCAATCTCAATAACCTGCATCTTTACTGCCAGGAGTCTCAGATTGAATTGGGGGCAACGGTACGCAACGGAACGCCTGAAATCGTTCCCCAGACTCCCGATTGCAACGGGGACGGCTATATCAACTTACCCGATCTGGAAATTCTAGCAGAACATTGGTTTCGAACGGATTGTGACGGCACAGACTCCTGCGAAGGTGCCGATATTGTGATTGACGGTACTGTGAACCTGAGAGACTTTGCCTTACTGGGAGAATATTGGCAGGGCAACGAAACCGGTGTCATCGATCTTCTTATAGAGGACTTCAATGACGACAATGCTGACGGCTGGACCGTCCACGACACAGGCGACCAATTGGCTCCGTCGGCCTGGGGGGTTGCCGGTGGAATCCTCTACCAGACCTCGCATATCTATTCGAATCCGACGAGCCCGGAAACACTGCTCAAGGACGGAACATATCTGGGCTA
>JAFGPC010000109.1 GCA_016926155.1 Sedimentisphaerales bacterium | reverse complement strand
TATACTGTCTGCCAAACAAATGCCGGATGCGAATACGTAACCCAAATGATGGATCGAACCGATGGCTAATTCCGATATATTGCGGCTCTTATATGACTACTTCCCGACAGCAGTCAACACCGGGCAGTGCCTTGTCTTCATCAGCGAAGACTGGAAGGTCGAGCTGTGGGAGTACCGCAACACCTCCTTTGGTCTGACAAAGCATACCACGCCTGCCATCCGCGTAAAAATCTTCAAAAAAACGCTTAACGGCGACTTCGTCCAGGGGCATTATCAGGATTTCCAGCTTGATTCGCTCAACGAACTGGCCCAGCAAATTGAACGCTATATTCAGTTTGCAGTCGGGCAGAATATTCGAGAAAATGTGTGAATTGTCCGATATGACTGACGTGAGCCGTCCATCTTCCACCCAGTTTGCGGTCAAGGTCGTTCCCGGCAGCAGCCGTACGGTTTTCTGCGGGATGCACGACGGGATGTACAAAGTCCGTCTTGCAGCTCCTCCTGAAAAAGGCAAAGCTAACAAGGCTTTGATTGATTATCTGGCCAGTCTGTTGGATGTTAAAAAAAAGGCAGTTTCCATTTTGTCGGGCCAAACCAGTCCGATTAAACAAATTATTGTCGAGGGAGTTGATGCCGCCTATGTTACAGCGTGCTTTACCAGTCGTTGCCCATCCTGACCGTATAGGTTGCGCCGCGTTGGCCGTAATTCTTGTCACTATGCTGTTTCCGGCTGCCGACGCTGGTGCGGTTTTGGCCAACCAAAATAAACGCGGCCTGCGAGCCTTTACCATTGAAGGCGTCCTGCGGCTTCAGGAAGAGGATATTGACCTTGGCACAGCGGCACTGATTTTATCGCGGGAATGGGGCACGACACAAACCCTGCATTCGTATCGGCGCAAGATTGATGATATGGCCGAGGCAATTCAGAAAAAAATCAAAGATAAGAATCTGCCGACCGACTACCGTGCCTTACCGGTCATCAATGAGTATTTGTTTGACGAGATGGGATTTAGTACCGTTGAGACGGCGGACGATCCGGAAGATCTGTTTCTGCATATTGTATTGAATCGAAAACGCGGCTATTGTCTGAGTCTTTCAATTTTGTACCTGGCAATCGCAGAGCGGCTGGGGCTGCCGATGTACGGTGTGGTTGTACCGGGGCATTTTTTCGTGCGTTATGACGACGGTCGTCAGCAGTACAATATCGAAACGACCTCTAAGGGTGCTTTTGCAGAAGATCAATACTATCTTGACAAGTTCAAGCCCCCCAAACGTCCGCAGAGTCTCTACATGAAAAACCTGACCCGACGCCAGACGCTGGGTTGCTTTTTTAATAATCTGGGCAATAGTTATACGCAGGTCGGCGATTTCGATCAGGGTTTTGCCGCCCTTGAGCGGGCGGTACAACTTGCCCCCCAGTTAGGCGAAGCGCACACCAATCTTGGCAATATGTACCTTCGGCGACAAATGAATCGTCAGGCGGTTGCCGAATATGAACAGGCACTGGCCCTGCTTGGACAGGATGCCATTACGTTCAACAATATGGGGACGGCATATCTCCAAATGAAAGACTATCGTAAAGCGGAATCCTGTTTTAAAACCGCCCTTAGCATTGACGCCGACTCCATTGATGCCTATCGCAATCTGGCGCTGACCTACCAAGCGCAGGGCTTGACGGAAAAGGCAATCGCACAGCTCAACACCGCTATTGCGATAAAACCGCAGGAAAGCGCCAGTTATCTTCTGCTGGCACAATTTTACCGCCAGGCTGACAACACCGAAGAAGCCGTAAAACAGTACGAAATCGCCCTGACATTCGACCCGGGCTTAATCGAAGCCAGAATGGGACTGGCTACGATTTATCTTAACCGCAATGAGGTGGAGCTGGCCCTGTCGGCATTTCAGACGGTCCTGGCATGGTCACCGAACTATGCGCAGGCATATTTCGGTATGGCACAAGCTTATCATGCCCTTGGGGAGACAGACCTGGAAATCGGGGCTTATCAGCAGACGCTGGCGCTGGACCCGCAAATGACAGCAGCACTTCAGAATCTTGGAAACGTGTGGATGGCTGCCAAACAATATGAACAGGCAGCAACGTTGTATAGTCAGGCCCTTGAAACTGATCCGGGTAATGCCGCCCTGCATTACAATCTGGGGGTGGCAATGGCTCATCAGGGCCAACATGAGCAAGCAATTGCATCCTTTACGAAAGCCATAACTCTTGAACCGACCAATGCCGCTGCTTATAATGGGCTGGCGATTTCCTGTTATCGAATTGAACAGTATGACCAGTCGTATGTCTATGCCTGCAAGGCCAAATCGCTTGGCTTTGAGGTGCAGGATGTTTTACTTCAGAAAAGACATTAATCGTCAGGGAGACTTCGAATGAAAAAGGGAAAAAAAATTCTGACATCGCTATTGACCGCTGTGCTGGTGTTGATTGTGGCGGGTGCATTTCTTATTAATGTCTTCGGCGATCGTGCCTTGAAGGTCGGTATTGAGGCCGGGGCACAAAAAGCCCTGAAGGTCGGCGTCCGCCTCGATGATATTACATTGTCGATTCTCGGAGGAAAATTAAACCTGAATAATTTGGAGGTCGATAATCCCCAGGGCTATCAGAATCCGCAGTTGTTGACGCTCAAGCACGCCTACATGGCGATGAACATTAAGAGCCTGCTGGGGGATACGGTAGAAGTCGAGAAGATTCAGCTTGATAATATCAGTCTGACCATTGAGCAAAAAGGGCTGACTAATAATCTTCAGGAGATACTCAACAGTCTGCCGAAATCAGATGCCCCGGCGCAGTCGGATACCACATCATCCAAAAATCTCCGGATCACGGAACTTCAGATCGACGGTGTCAAGGTCACCGTCAAATTGCTACCGGTTCCCGGGCGGGCTGATAACATTAATTTGGAGCTGGCTCCTATCACGCTGACCAATATCGGAACAAACGAAAAAGTTGATGTTGCTCAACTGACCGG
>JAFGPC010000108.1 GCA_016926155.1 Sedimentisphaerales bacterium | reverse complement strand
TCGTGCTGATTGGCGGCCGTGGTATGGGCCACGATGGGGAGGCCCCCGCCATAGCCTGTAGCGACCCACCAACTGGTCGTAGCGAATGGAGCTTACGGCTTTTGGCCGACAGGCTGGTGGAATTGTCTGTAGTGGATAGTATTTCTTACATGACGGTCATCCAATGCGGAAAGGGCAAACGCATTGGCAATCCCGGTAGTTTCTTTGACAAGAAGCGAGCAGCTGAACTAAGAAAGGCTGGGTGGGGGTAGATTAGAATAACCAGAGAGTTGGGCGTGGGTGTAGGAACGGTAAACAACTGGGTGCATAAAGAGCAAATACTCTTAACCAGTGTGGAACTTCTCCTCGGGTACGTAGGATACAATCTATTTGAATGCCTGCTGTAAGTTGGGAGATCACTCATGCCAGCGGTCACTTGTGTAGGAGCATGAAAGTCAAACTCAAGAAGAACACCCCTGTCAGTACGCCAAGCGCTACCAATAAGATGCGATACCTTGCGATAACCTTGGAGGAGTAGGTATCTGAGCCAGATTCATTACTCGGCATTCCGGCAGAATCAATCAATGACTCAAGGTTAAACTTTCGTCTTGCCTGGATTGGCGGACGACCTTCTCTCACCTCTTCCAGATCAGCCAGGAGTTCCTCCATGTTATTGTAGCGATCCTTGGGATCCTTGGCCATCATCGTCTCGATCATTTCCGAGATCCCGGTTGACAGAGAAGTGTTAATGTAGTCCGGGGGAGTAAGAGCCTCCTTGAGATGTTTCTTCATCACTTCAGTCGGAGTTTTAGCTTCGAAGGGAACCCGGCCGGTCACCATATGAAAAAGGGTGGCGCCCAAAGCATAAATATCCGCTCGGCCGTCAATTTCCAGTTCTCCACGAATTTGTTCTGGGGCGATGTAGTAGGGTGTACCGAAGGCCTTTCCCTCTTCGTGTTTGGCGGCTTGAATATCCGAAGTTTCGCGAGCCAATACCATGTCAGCTAGTTTGACCACATTTTCATGATTGATCATGATGTTCTTGGGTTTGACATTGCGGTGGATCAGACCCTGTCCATGAGCATGAGCCAGTGCCCGGGCAAGTTGGATGATGATATCCAGTGCTTCGTTTTCGCTGAACACTTTGCCCTGTAACAGATCATCATAAAGGGTCTTTCCTTCGACATACTCCATTACAAAATAACACAGTCCGCCCGCCTCTCCGATATCGATGACCTGCACGATATTATTGTGGTTCATTTTGGCCGCGATCTTGCCTACTTTGAAAAAACTCCGAACATAATCCGGCTTTTTGGTGAAACGTTTGGGCAGAACCTTGATCGCCACAGTTCGGTCGAGACTGAGCTGCCTGGCCTTGTAGACCACTGCCATAGCTCCAGATCCTACTTTGCTGAGGATCTTGTAACCAGGGATATTACTGGCAGATTGCCTAATAGCCAAGAGCTGTTTCTTGGCTTTTTGCAGGGAATCAAAAACAGTTCCAGGAGGAAGCACATCTTCCAAAGAAGAGTCTCCTATAATGCTGAGTTGTAAACCGGTAGAGCCTCCTAGGTGTTTTGCATAAACTCCTATCATCGTAGTGTCAGATGATGAACCCCCGTTCGAGAAGCCGGTCGTATCGACAATAACATTTCTATCGAACACAGAATTCAGGATTTCGTCTAAGCGAGAAGCAAGGGAGGGATTTTTATGGCCCTGGGAGATTTTCACAATATCACAGTCATCAGATTCCTGAACAGTGATGACAACGGGTTCCTTGTAAACAACGGCCTTTACACCATTATCAACTTCCTGCAGATTGTCAGCTAATTTCTCAACTAGTAGTAATCCTCTCCCTCTCGTCCCATCTCTTTTAATTCCCAACAGCTTCCTGCCTTCTTGTTTCCATTGCGACAGGTTCGTCTTCTGCCGTTTTTCAGGATTATAGACAGTGATGGAAACGTAAGCGTTACATACATCAAATACTAATCTTATTGAATCTGACGGGCTCGTTGCGCCATGTTCAAAAGCATTATTGGTGAGTTCTGTCGAAATCGATCTAACGCTTCTTCTTGATTCTGGGGGATAACCCAACGTCTCAAGCTTCTTATCAATAAGATCCTGCAATAGACTCACTTGTTCCCTGTCTTGAACAGATATCTGCGTGTCGATCGGATAGATGTTCTTCTGCCATTCAGGAGACTTTTTAAGAAAGTGAAATAGGGCTAATACACCATCTCTAGCATCTTTTGAGAAAAGGACTTTTATATAACTTAATATGATATCGAACATTTTAAAGTCCGCGTCTTCAGAGGGAGAACTTTGTCCCAACATCGCAGGCCTAATACTCTGAGAACAGGCATGCGTTCTGGCATAGGACAGTATATTCTCACTAGGTGAAGTTATCGTCCTCCGGACGTTTTAGTCCATTATATGTATTTCTAACTGGAAATCAAGCTATGGTATTGAGAAAAGCAAGGACCGCGAAAATGGCAATTTAGGTAAACCCCGAAGGGGCTCGAACCCTCAATCTTCGGATCGAAAGTCCAAAACTGGGCTCATAACCCATTATAAAGAAATGACTTATATTCCACTTTCGGAAGTATGTACTTAACGCACAAGGGAAGTGCTTATCAGCCGTGGCTATAGACTTTAAATGGTGACCAATCAAACCATATTATATAAAATATCTTGGCATCGCGATAACCTATTACTCGGCCACTATTTGAACAGTAGAATGATATAATAACTGAATCCTTTGGCAAAGACACAGGTGTCTTTTTGTTAAGATTCGGTAGAGGTTCATAGCCACAGCCATCTTTAAAGCGGCTTCCTTTTATTTCAGACCATGTTAATTGCCCTAGTTTTTCTAACATCTTAATTATGCTGTTTCTATGCTTTTTATCCTGAGGAAAAGATAAGGTAGGATATTCTTCGCACATTATTATCGGTCGAGAGAGAAAAGCCCTCGATCTGGTCGATTGTAGTAGTTTCAGGACAACGTCAATCCATCAGAGAAAGGGCCTATTATGAAGACGACAGAATCGGTGAAAGACTTGAAAAAAGCAATCACAGTCAACGAAGAACACATCCAATCCCACCTGGATACGATGATTCGCACGACCGTCGAGGAGACCCTCAACCGGATGTTGGAGGAGGAAGCCGATCGGCTGTGCAACGCCCGGCGTTATGAGCACACAGAACGTCGCAAGGACAGCCGGGCGGGTTATTACAACCGGCAACTGCACACCAAGGCAGGCCAAGTCCAACTGAAGGTACCCAAGCTCCGGAAGACCACCTTCGAGACAGCAATCATTGAGCGGTATCGTCGTCGTGAAGCGTCGGTGGAAGAAGCCCTGATCGAGATGTATCTGGCCGGTGTCTCCGTTCGCCGTGTGGAGGATATCACGCAGGCTTTATGGGGAACCCGTGTAAGTCCGGGCACGGTAAGCGAACTGAATAAGAAGATATACGCCCAGATTGCGACCTGGCGTAACCGTCCCATCGTTGGCCGATACCGT
This sequence comes from Sedimentisphaerales bacterium, assembly GCA_016926155.1. Taxonomy (GTDB): domain Bacteria; phylum Planctomycetota; class Phycisphaerae; order Sedimentisphaerales; family Anaerohalosphaeraceae; genus JAFGGE01. Next base: position 29,386 of record JAFGPC010000108.1, on the reverse strand, counting down.
CGCCGATTTCCGGGGATAAGGTTACGCGGATCGAGTTCCAGGCCGAGGTGGCCGAGGCCGCCACCGCACTGGACAGGGAGCGCCTTGAGATTGAAAGCCTGCAAGCCGAATACAATCGCAAGGTCGCTCTCCTGTCCGAGCAGCAAGATACTGCCGAACAGAAGTTTACCAGGATCGAGCAGTTTCGCCAGGGATTCCTGGAACTGGCCTCGGGTGTGGCGGTAACAGCCGCTTCGGGAGGCACGGTCACCTGGCCGGCTGTGTTGTCGTCGTTGATTGCATTGGCCGGGATCGGGACCGCCGTGGGGGGTGTGGTCGATTCAGCCCGTAAAAATCGCATTATCGCCGAGGCAAAAACCACAGCCGAGTAAGTGTGTTTTTGGAAAACGGGCGGGCGGCGAAAATGTCGTCCGCTCGGTATTTTCCTCTCGCTGTTTTGGGGGATTTTACGGATGGAAGCGCATATCTTTCCCTGTAATGAATTGTGTATGCATGGCAAGGAGCTGCGGCGGTTGCGAATCGCAGCGGGCCTGTCCGAACGCGCCTTAGCTCGCAAAATGGGCTGGTACAAGAAGAAAGTCGAACGCTATGAACGGGCACATCAGTTTTGCCTGCATCCAGCAGAGATGGAACAGCTTATGCTATTATTAAAGGGGAAGAAGATCGTGGATAGGATGTAGGATGATTTTCGTGGGGGAATTCTACTGAAATGTTAGAGTGAAAATACCTAACAATATCTTATCCAACTTTTTTTAGGACAATTTTATTTGACAGATCAAGGGATCTCATAATAGATTCTTGAGAGTCTAGAGGACGGAGAGAGATTGTGTTCGGAGAGGGGTATAGACAATTTGTTTATGTAGGTACAAGCCAGCAGCAGAGAGCGTGTTTCTCTGGTGCTGGCTTTTTTGTTGGAATTTTGATTATTTACTATTTTAGTATTTATTCTTCCACCGCAATACTACGGGTGTAATCCGTAGATGGAGTTTTAAGTTAATAGTTTGAGGAAAAAAAAAGAACGTCTCTGAAATCCCATCTTCTACAGAAAATATCGACTGTCAATACTTTTGTTAAAGCTTGAATTGTAGAGAAACTCCGTATTTATACAGATTGACACTCTGTATTATAGGACTACAATAATTGAGTTTCGATTCTGTGCCGAAAGTAGATTTCTGACGGTGAGAGTAATCGACAAGAAATATTAATCGGAGTAGGGTCTTATCAAATCGCAATAGATAGGAGGTTCAAATGAGATGTCAGATAATCTATGTATTTCTTTCTTTTTTAACGGTGTCAATGTTTTCACAAGAGACTTATGGTGAACAATTAGTGGTTCCAATCGAAGGCATTACATGGAAAGAATATGACTTGCGTAATCAAAATAGAATCATTAATCATATGCCGGAAAATGATTATTATGCAAAGGCAAGTACTTTATGGAGATGGGACGACACAAATGGAAATTCAGAATGGGAACCTGACGAATATGGATTTCTACAACACAATACGATTGCAGGCGCTGGTTCATTATTTGGTTTGTCCGGTAATTCTGAGATTAGTGCTGATGATATAATTGAAGCAACATTTGTCGTTTCTCAAGCTGGATTATATTCTTTAAATGCAAATTTAAATGGATTAGCTCAGATACATGCAGGCGGGAATACATTTATTGGTAAAGGATGGAGTGATTTTGATCTCGATTTGCATACAGGATTTTATCAGAGTAGTACTCCGATTGGAGTATCACCATTAAATTTGCCTGACGTATATCATGTAGAAAATCTTGGAGATACAAATTTTCTCGAAGATCTTATTGTTACGCAAATCTTAGACACAGCCTTTAATAGCGGTGTTGGAACTGCTATAGATTACTACAAACAGGTTCATACTTCAGGCTTGCAACAAATAGTAGTGTTGGATGAATCATTATCCACAAAAGCTTGGTTGGAAGAGGGAACCGTTTATACTTGGACAGTAAATGTTGATTCGGATACCTATGCACACACTCAAGCTGCACTGGGAGGACGAGTTTCAATCCTCCGTTTAGACCTCGACTTAGAGGTGTCAGTTACACCTGACTTCCCCATAATACTTTCTTCAACTCCAGAAAATGACAACATTGCTGAGACTGATATTAATATTTCAGTAATATTTAACAAAGAAATGGATACTTCGACTTTTACAAACCAGACGATTAGTGTCACAGGTTCATCAAGTCAATCACATAGCTGCTCATTTAGCTTTGATAGTAATAATTATGAATTAACAATCAATCCAGATACAGATTTTACTTCGTGGGAAACAGTAACAATAACGATGGGAAGTGGTGTAAAGGACATTGATGGCAATCCGATGCCTAATCCATGGTCTTTGGTTTTTGATGTATTTGGTCCCTCGCCTGCTCCAGCTCTATGGTTATCAAGCAATAACGTGGAATTTGCAATATCTCAGGGATACAATCCGGATGATGTAAGAATATCAATTGATAACAGTGGTAGTGGCACGATGAATGATTGGACTGCCAGTGTAACTTCAGGTTTCAGTTGGTTAAGAGTCAATGGAGCAACTTCAACAAGCGGGACAGCTCCGAGCAATATCTATATCGGTGCGAACTCTTCTTCATTATCTAAAGGCACTTATAATGGCAACGTTCAAGTGTCTGCTTCTGGGGCACAAGGATCACCAAAAGATATTAGTGTTAAACTCATAATTGGCGATGTCGCCAACCCGGGCAGTGCGCCCGTTGAAAAGGACACTTGGCTTGACGGCTTAAATCCTTATACCCAGCACAAAACGGATCAAATACTTAAGGTAGGTCAGCCTGAAATACCAAGCTATCCCGGACAGTACAGCTATCAAAAGGCACTTATAAAATTTGATTTGGGAGACATTGGTAGTAAAGAGATTGCTTCAGCACAACTTGTTTTGCATGCATTTGATACAACTGGAAGTCCTCGATTCAAAATTAAGGCCGTCGCCAATGATTGGAGTGAAACTGTAACGGAGGATAATTTTAATTCAGGCGTACAGGGCGTTGAGATTACTTCATCTTCAATTGATGACAACGAAGATGTTATTATTAATGTCTATAGCATAGTACGGCAGTGGTCTGTAAATGGCAGTTACGATAATCACGGCTTTCTTATATATCAAAATGATAGATCTGGAAGTGTAGCTGAAATCGCAAGTAAAGAACATTCAAATTCATCTTACCACCCAAGACTATATGTGAGATATATCGAAACAGGCCCTACAGACCTCGAAGTGACAACTCCTTCAATTGCAAGTTCCCATACACCTCCGTTTTATGTTGGTGATACTGTTTCATTCTCTTGGACAGCGATCAACCATGGACCAAAAGATATCGTTGATTTTGATACTGGGATTTATCTTGGGACTGCATCTAATGACATGAGTAATGAACTTCAGGATTCGCCGGTTGATGGTGATACTTTGTCACCCGGCGAGACAGAAGAAATGCCTGACAGTGGACCATTCCCCGTTTTGTTTGAGGAGAGTGACATTGGTACACTATACTTAGTTCTCAAGGCAAATACAAACACTAAATTTACAGATACAAATCCAAGTAATGACATTAAATACTATGGACCTTTTGAGGTAAAAGGCAAACTGGACTTTTCTTTATCAGTTGAAGAAAATAATCTCGAAGTTGTACAGGGTGAAAGTGTTCAATATCGTATTACGATTGATAAGATAGGAGATTTTTCCAGTCCTGTTATGCTTTCAGCCTCAAATATACCTCCAAATGTTTCTATCCAAATCGAACCTGCTACAGTTACACCATACGCGATGGTAATTGTTGCCGTTAACACTTCAGAAGACACTCCAGTCGATAACTATGCTATTACATTAACTGGTTCTGGCGGAGGAAGAACTCACGATATTGAGCTTAATTGTGAAGTAAAACAAATCCCGTTAGATTATCACTTTGAAATAACTCGCTTGAGATACGGCACTGGATCTCAAGAGCCAGATGGTTGGTGGAATGGGATTGTATGGCCTCCAAGTGATAAAACGCTAACAGAAGCAACCATAACCTTACCGGATTTAACCGTGCTTGGAGGGACTGTCACTGGTTTAGAAGCAGGAGAACCTGCCAGTATGGATGAAGAGGATGTTTTTGGATACAGCCCAGTTTCTCTTACGGATATTGAGAATACGTTTACGACAGGCATATATTTAATCAACATTTCTTGTTCTGATGGCACTTCCTATTCACATCAATTAATTCGTCAAGAAGGTAATTATCCAGATTGGCCTGAAGTGCAGAATCCACAAGATTTGCAAACAATAACAGAACTGCCCTTATCAATTATTTGGACAGATACAAATATTGACTGGATTGAGATTTCAGATTCTATGACATGGCTAGAAATCTTACCTGTTCAAATCACTCCGAATTTACCCTTTAATATACACATTGACACCTTGGGCCTTAGCAGGGAAAATTGCTTACTTGTAGTAGACAAGAACAGCCCAGATACCTGCTTGGGCAGCGCTACCCTCATTAGATTTTCTGTGGACATTCCTCCGGACTCCAACTCAGATGAGCAAGTTGATCTTTCAGATTATAAGATCCTAGCAGAATGGTGGATGCATGAGGACTGTTGGCAGTTTAATTGGTGTGAAAATGCGGATATGAATCATTCAAATGATGTAGACATGGAAGATTTCTTACATTTTGTAAAATACTGGCTATATAGTGCTACAGACAATTTCCTCAACATTGAATGGGTTTATGTTGATGATCCGGGTGTAACTGGTCATGAGGGCTTTGATGGTTATGTGAGCAAATATGAAACTACCAATGCTCAATTCGCTACATTTCTAAATGCTGCCTTAACAACTGGTGATATTACAATCGATGGAAGCATGATTTACGGAGCGAACGGTTCAAATCCAGGAGAGGATTATATTAATCTTGTATATTTTGACCTTTCTGGGCCAGGATATACCGACAACGGCGCGACAAATGGGGGTGCAGCAAGAATTAATTATAACGGTAGCATATTTACTGTTGATAGCAGTTTTGAAGATCATCCTGTAAGTTATGTTAGCTGGTATGGCGCAACAGCTTTTTGTAATTATTATGGCTATCGGCTACTAACTGAATGGGAATGGCAGGCTGTGGCAGACTACGACGGCAGTTATAAATATGGTTGTGGTCCAACGATAGATAATAATATGGCAAACTACCGTGATTCAGTTCATCCTAACGGTACAACACCCGTAGGTAGCTTTGGTGCTTATGGTTATGGCCTTTGTGATTTGGCAGGAAATGTATGGGAATGGACGAGTAGTTGTTATAATCAAGAATGCGATCCTGATGACCGAATTTTTCTGGGTGGTTGTTGGCCTAATGGAAAGATTGCCAGCGAGGTTACGGGCAGATACAAAGCACCACCAGATAGCACGTATCATAGTCATGGATTTCGGGTATGTCGTTGAGTATTGTTTTTTTTGTTAGTTATTTCTAATTTCGCACAACATTTAATTGGCGACAGAAATGTCGCCATGTTTTTTGGGGGAATGTGCCTATCCTGTCGGCATGAGATACTTGTGGAGATCATGCTGACATGGCCAGAAAGAAGCAACAAACAACCCGGATCGAGCCGAAATTTCAGGTGTTTCGGCTCGATGAGTTGAATCCTGCAGTGTACAATCCGCGAATAATCACGGACGAGGCGATGACAGGTCTTCGCCATTCCCTGGCCAAATATGGCTGTGTCGAGCCGATTGTCGTCAATGTCCGGGATGGGCAGCGAACGATTGTGGGAGGCCATCAGCGACACAAAGCACTGTTGGAATTGCATGGAGCAGAAGCGAAGGTCACCTGTGTGGCGGTGGACCTGGATTCGGCCGAGGAGAAGCTGCTGAACCTGGCCTTGAACAATCCTCACATCCAGGGCGATTTCATCGAGGATCTGGATACGTATCTGGATAGCCTGCTCATTGAACTTCCAGACGACAAGGACTATCTCGACCTGCAGATCGACAAGCTCCGCAGCGAGATGGACGCTCCCCCCGAAAAAACCGGCTGCATCGAGGATGATGACATTCCCGAGCCACCCAAGGAGGCTATTACTCGACACGGTGACCTATGGATTCTTGGACAACACCGATTGTTATGCGGTGATAGTACCAATCCCAATCATGTCGCCCGGCTGATGGATAACCAGAAGGCCTCACTCTTTGCCACCGATCCGCCGTATTGTGTTAACTATACGGGCATGGACCGGCCCAATGGCGGCAAGGATTGGTCGGATGTCTATCGCGAGGTGGATATCCCCGATGCGGCAGAATTCATGAAGGCATTCTACCAAGTCGGTCTGGAAGTGATCCAGCCCAATACAGCCTTGTACCTGTGGCATGCCAGCAAACGCAGACGAGAGATTGAGGATGTTTGTGATGCCTTGGATATCCTCATCCATCAGCAGATTATCTGGGTCAAGCCCTGTGTGATCCTGACGTATTCGTTTTATTCCTGGCGGCATGAGCCGTGTCTTCTGATGTGGAAACGTGGCCAGAAACCTCCCTACAAACCGAAGGATAAATCCATAGGCAGTGTCTGGCCGGTGGGCTATGTCCGGTCGGGCGATCCGACCACACCAGAGTATTATACCGATGTCTGGGAACTGGACTGGGACGGTAAAAAACGGCCCGTCGGATTCGATCATCCCACTAGCAAGCCGGTGTAGGTCTTTGCCATCCCGATGCGCGTCCATACCCAGCCGGGGGATATCTGCTATGAACCGTTTTGTGGATCGGGTTCGCAGATCATTGCCGCTGAGAAGTTGGGACGTCGCTGTTTTGCCATGGAACTGGAGCCAGTGTTTGTGGATGTGGCCGTCCAGCGCTGGGAAAAATGGACCGGCCAGCAGGCCCAACGGATTGAGGAATAGAGGGGATGATATATGGCTGGGGAAGGCAAGCCCAATATCACCGAGATCGCCCGTAAACAACGGTATGTCTACCTGCTGGGCAAGGTCAAGCAGGGAAAACAGCTCACTTCCGCTGAATTACGAGAATTGGAGACCTTTGAACGTAAGGCCCGGAAAACCATATCCTCAGAGGTGATTTCTTCCCAGAAGCAACGACCAATGACAGTCCGACAGCAACGGTTTGTGGACTGTTTCGACGGGGATATCAAGGCAGCTGCCCAGAAGGCAGACCTGTCGTATGACTATTGTCGTCGACTGGTCACAAAAAGTCACATTTTGGAGGCCATCCAGACACGGCAGGAAACCGAGATCCGTCCCTGCGATATCGCCGGCCGACAGGAACGACAGAGCTTCTGGTCCCAGATCATGCGGGATCCGGGCGAAGATATTAAGAATCGCCTGCGGGCCTCGGAATTGTTGGGGCGCAGCGAGGCGGACTTTACGGACAATCACAACCATAGTTTCCCGGAAGGGTGTGGCGTATTAGTGGTGCCGGGACAGATGGAGACCGAGCAATGGCAGCAGTTTGCCCAACGACGACAACAGAGCCGGACTTGAACGTGATCTGGCAGCCTCAGCCGGGCTCACAGGAGGTATTTTTGAGTTGTCCGGTATTTGAGTGTTTGTATGAGGGTACGCGAGGTCCGGGCAAGACCGATGCGCTGTTAATGGATTTTGCCCAGTTCACCGGACAGGGCTTCGGTCCGGCGTGGAGGGGAGTATTGTTTCGGGAGGAGTATCCGAATCTGGAGGATGTGATCGTCAAGAGTAAAAAGTGGTTTCCGGCGATCTTTCCCGGGGCGATATATAACGAGAGTCAGCATCGTTGGGTGTTTCCGGAGGGCGAAACCTTGTTGTTTCGCCATGCCAAGCGGGAATCGGATTATTGGAAATATCACGGCCATGAGTATCCCTGGATTGGCTGGGAGGAGCTGACCAACTGGCCGAATGATCGATTGTACCTGTCGATGATGAGTGTTTGCCGGTCCTCGCATCCGGGGATGCCGCGGCATTACCGGGCGACCTGCAATCCGTATGGGCCGGGGCATAACTGGGTCAAGGCCCGCTTCATCGATCCCGCGCCGCGTGGGGTGGTTGTTCAGGATAAAGAGGGACGCGAGCGGGTCTGTATTCACGGCTCGATCTGGGAGAATCAAATCCTTTTGACCAACGATCCGGACTATCTCAAGAACCTGCAGGCCCAGGGAGGGGCACGGCGGGCGGCCTGGCTGGAAGGGGATTGGGATATCGTGGCAGGGGGGATGTTCGATGATGTCTGGGATAGGGATGTGCATGTTATCGAGCCGTTTGACATTCCGGCCACCTGGCGGATAGATCGGTCGTTTGACTGGGGAAGCAGTAAACCCTATTCGGTGGGATGGTGAGCCCAGAGCGATGGGAGCGATATCACATTGACTAATGGAAGCCATCGAAGCACCCGGCCGGGGGATTTGTTTCGGATAGCGGAATTGTATGGCTGTTGCGGTAGGCCCAATGTCGGTTTGAATGACACACGACGGGTGGTTGAACGTTTGCCGGACCATAGTAAGGCAACACCGCAGGAACAAAGGGCTACGGGGACAGATGACAGACCTTTGAATGTTGTGGGGCAAGGTGGTGACGGTCAAAAAGTGGGGCGCGTCTTGGGGCGCTGCAGGACGAACACGGGCGAACACCAGCGAACAAATCGGGGGACAAGGACGGAAAGTCGAGATACTACGAAACAGGCCTTAGGATACGATATTTCGCCTTCTAAGGCCAAAAACGGAGAGGCCGGGATTCGAACCCGGGGTACGGGTTTGAACCCGTACGACGGTTTAGCAAACCGTTGCCTTAAGCCGCTCGGCCACCTCTCCTGACATTCGGTTTCCAGCATGGAAACATCTCATTTCGTAAAACAACGGAGTACCCTATCAAGAACCGGAAGTAAATGCAAGAATGCTTTCAAAAATTCCACAACTTCAAATATAGATCCAATCTCGATATTTTTCTGCTCAAATCCCGCCAGATTTTATATACTGGGATAAATAGAAAACCTCGTTTGGAGGCAACATTTTATGGAAAAAAAATGGCTGAATATCGTACTAATTCTTGTATGGATGTTGGCTTTTTTCATGGTTCCGCGGGCTATTGCGAATCCCTATGGGCAATGGAGGAACGGCCCCCCGAAATCGAATGATTTTTTCCCTATTGCCGTATGGCTTCAGGACCCACGAAAGGCACAGCAATATCAACAGGCTGGTATCAATACCTATGTTGGGTTATGGAAAGGACCTACCGAAATCCAGCTTGCCCAGCTTAAAGCTGCTGGGATGAAACTTATTTGTGTCCCGAATGAGGTGGGTTTGCAGCATCGGGACGATCCGACCATTATTGGGTGGATGCATGGGGATGAGCCCGACAATACCCAGGCCCGAAAGGATGGTCAGGGATATGGTCCGCCGATACCGCCATCAAAGATCACTTCTGATTATGAACATATAAGAGATGTTGATCCATCCCGGCCGATTTTGTTAAATTTGGGGCAGGGAGTCGCCTATGACAATTGGATAGGAAGGGGGGTTCGTAGAAACCATCCCGAGGATTATCCGCTGTATATCCAGGGTTGCGATATTGTCTCCTTTGATATTTATCCAGTAGTGCATCGCAATCCCGATGTGGCCGGAAAACTATGGTTTGTGCCCAAAGGCGTGCAGCGGTTGAAGGAATGGTCAAATGGGACTAAAGTAGTCTGGAACTGTATCGAGTGCACTCGCATCCAGAGCAAGACGGCCAGGCCCACTCCGCATGAGGTCCGTTGTGAGGTGTGGATGTCACTGATCCATGGATCACGGGGCTTGATCTATTTTGTGCACGAATGGGAACCCCGTTTCAATGAATCGGCCTTATTGGATGATTCGGATATGCTTGCCGGAGTTACAAAGATCAACCAGCAAGTCCATGCATTAGCACCGATCCTCAATCGTCCATCACAAGAGGAAAAAATATTTCTTACATCAAGCAATCCATCGGTCCCGATCGCTTTTATAGCGAAGGCTAGTGATAAGGAATTATATTTGTTTACAGTGGCCATGCGACCGGAAAAAACCCAGATGACAGTCACTCTTCGAGTCCAATCCGATAAAACATCTGTGGAAGTATTGGGTGAGCAAAGAATGCTTCCCGTACATGACGGATCTTTCGTTGATCACTTTGACGTCTGGGATGTACACTTGTATCGAATCTATCAGGAAGAGTAATAAAAGTTATTGTTTTGAAACGATATTGACCAATGTAATTAAAAATTGTTCAGCAACGATTCGTCGTCCCAATTCATTCAAATGTCCACTATCGTTTGTATATGCTTTGACCATCATTGGAACATCCTGGCCCTTGTGTTTTATATAGCAACGGTTATTATCGACAGTGGTAGATTCTATATCAGCTATATCAAAGAGAGGTTCTGTGCCTGCATATGTTTTACGGAGTAATTCATTAAACTGCTCACGTTTGAGATTGTCATTTACAGTGACGGCTTTTCCAACTAGGGCCTTGACGGCCTCTTTCATACTTCTCTTAATACGGACAGGCGATGAGCATAGAGGAGCTGTTGTGTGTATTAAAATGATATCAGGATAATCGGCGTGCAATTCGTCAGCGAGGTTGCGGTATTCTTTAAAAAGGGCCTCAACGTTTGTATCATCTCCTATGTCAACATAGCAGAACTTCATCAATGCGATGTCCGGTTTGGCCGGTGCGATCTTCTTCATCCATTCACGAAACGATTCTATTTTAGCCAATGGACGGGTATTGTGTCCGAGTTTGGCATGAGCTAACATTGGCCTATCGATCTCTCCGGATTGAGCCACTTCCACAAGGGTGATTTTGATCTGGTCATTATCCGCGATAACGTCTTTTACGCCGTCGAGAATATTATCGCCAACAGACATATGGGCAAAAAAAACCTTTCGTTCCGCAAGGATATTCCATGTTTCAGTGGAAATGTTTTCCAATTGAGGCAGTTTGTTTTCTTTCATTTTGAATCGATCCCTTTTTCCATAGAGATGAATCGTCGAAATGGCGGCAAGAGCCAGGAAAACAACCAGGCAAAGCCATGTATAATTCTTCTTAGAAGTCATTGCTTTTCTCTTTGTTTTACAATCATACTTCGATTTCCAATACCTCTTTGATTAGCTGGGGTTTAAGATGCAGATATCGTGTGGTCTTTCGTTTCTGGTCAATGTCGTCAAATACCCGTTGAACCTGTTCCGCAGTCAATCCTACCGCCGAAGCCACATCAATAGGACTGTATCCGTGATTTTTGCCGAAAAGACATAAATCCATTTTGTCATAGGGCAATGAGAAATAAAATTCCTCTTGTGATTGCGGCATCGAATAAGTATCGGTTGTCGGTTGTCGATTGCATATCTCATCCGGCAGTCCCAGGTGACGCGCCATAGCATATACTTGCGTTTTGTATAGGTGAGCGATCGGTTTGACATCGGCCGCCCCATCTCCAAGCTTGACGAAAAAGCCCTGATCATATTCCAATCGATTGGGTGTGCCCGTTACGGCGTAATTCAACCGGTCGGCATGGTAGTATTCCAGCATTTTTCGAATCCGCTGTTTGAAGTTGGTGGCCGCTACGATCCCAAGATACGCTTTCGGAGTCAGTCGCTCTTTTACCTGACGTCCATCCGGAGACTGGGCGACGACTGAAAAAATACGATAGGAATCGTTGTCAATAACACTGGGTAACACAATTTTGCTTTTCCATTCCTGCGAATAATCGGGGATGATCTTTTGAATGGCCTCCGTTTGCCTGCGATAACACCCAACCGCTTCAAGCATTTCGGAGATATCTTCCAGGAACGACTCAATTCCCAGATGATCCGCCAGCATTCTACTAAAATCTCTTGTTTCACCAGCCGAATGTCTTTCGGGCATCATCAATCCAAAGACTCGTTCTTTTCCGACAGCCTGAACACACAAAGCGGCTACAGTGGAACTGTCAATACCTCCCGAAATGGCTACCACAAGTCCCTGGCGTTTGAGGTTGTTTCGAAGAAGATTACGAATTTCGTTTACGATCGTTTCTGTTTCCTTCCGGCAATCCAGATTCAATACGTCAGCAGACATTTTTTTTTGTGTTCTCACAGTTCTGTTTTCTCCATTTCCTTAAGGACTTTCTTGTCGATTTTCCCGTTTGGCGTTTTCGGGAGGTTGTCCACAATCTGAATATATTCGGGAACCATGAAATTTTCCATATTCATATTACAGAATCGTCGAATTTCATCTTCTGTCAACGTTGATCCCGCAGCAATTACGATGAACGATTTTACGGCCTGGCCGAACACGTCATGAGGAACGCCGATTACAGCGACCTCGGAAATGTCGGACATTTTACTGAGGATATGTTCAATTTCAAGAGGGCTGATTCGTTCACCTCGGGTATTAATCATGTCATCTTTGCGACCGACAAAATAGAGAAGTCCCTGTTCATCCTGTCGGAACAGGTCCCCGGTTAACAAGACTCGCTCTCCCGGTAGAATGTCTTCGCGGAAAACGTTGCAGGTTAAAACAGGGTCGTTCCAGTATCCCGGCATGAGATTGGAGCCGCGTACGGCCAACTCGCCAATTTGTCCGTTGGGGATTGGATGATGGTTTTCATCGAGGAGGAATACCTCACAATGGGGGATAGCTTTGCCTACGGAATCGGGATAAATATCCACCAGTGACGGATCCAGATAGCTGACGCGGGCACACTCCGTCAAACCGTACATGGAAAAGAGTTGCGCATTCGGTATCAGCTTTCGTACGCGACGAATGTGTTCCATCGGGAGGGCTGCCCCGGCAGTGCTTACGTAACGAAGAGAAGAGAAATCATAGCGATCAAGATCCTGCATTTGAAAAAGCATGGCGGCAATCGTTGGTACAAAGGGAAAGGCCGTTGCTTTTTCTTGGGAGATCCGCTCCAGAATATTGTGCAGATAAACCAGGGATTTTTCGAGGATGACGGTTCCTCCGAACATGAACGCCATAATCACCTGGTAAAGCCCGTATCCAAAAGACATTGGGAGAACGTTGAGAATAATGTCATCTTCGGTATTTTCCAAATAGGAAATGATGCTATGGGAGACAGCCAGCATGGTTGCATGCGGCGTCATGATCCCTTTTGGAGTTCCGGTGGATCCTGAGGTATACACCAGACAGGCCAGGTCTCGATCAATTGTTCCCGGCTCTGCAAATGAATAGCATGATTTCGAAGGTTCTTTGATCATGGTTTCCCACAAGGACGTCTTCCATGGCCAGTCTCTTGGAATTTTCCCGGTAGGAGAGACCCAAATAATTGTACAGTCAAGCCGGATTCGTTCTAAGGCTTCCTTAAGGATGCGGGCCTTGGTCGTATGGGCGATGATAAATCGGGGCCCGGCATTGTCCAGGATATAGGCAAGACGAGGAGCTTTCAAAGTTCCATTCAGAATGACAAAAGTGCCGCCTGCTTTTGATGTGCCGTATATAGACAATACGGTTTCAATGGAATTGTCCAAAAAGACAGCAACGCGATCATGGCAAAGCAATCCTGATTGTATGAGATTTTTTGCAATATTGTCCGATAACTGATCAACTTGCCGGTACGCCAATCGAGTTTGCCCGCAAATGAGCGCTTCTTTCGACGGCATTCTCCGGCTTGTGTAATGTAGAGAATCGTGAAGCAATCGTGGTATAGCTTGTACTTCATACAATGCTTTTTTCTTTGTTTGAACATGACTGTTTTGTGGTAAAATCACAGTCTATAACTCCTTTTTGATTATCGGACGCACTCATGACATTACTGATTTTGCATCGACAAAAGGATTGATAGACGTAACCTGATAACAACATATGAAATAGGTGTAGGAATCAAGCGGAGACGAAAAACGGGTGGAAAACAGATTGTGAGTTGAAAGGTTTCTTACATGGAGGAAGATTCATTTGCTAATTGCTTTTTATCAATCTTTCCATTGGGGGTGCGAGGCAGGCTTTTACACAACACAATATGTTGAGGAACCATAAAAGACTCCAGATTTTTAGCGCAATATTGGAGGATGTCCTTTTCATCCAATGGCGTCGAAGCTTGTAATACAATAAATGCCTTGATTGCCTGCCCCAGAATTGGATCGGGTATGCCGATAACAGCGGCTTCGGTGATTCCATTCATTTTGCATAATACTTCTTCAATCTCACGAGGGCTGATTCGTTCTCCTTTGCTTTTAATCATGTCGTCTTTACGACCGAGAAAGTACAGAAATCCTCTTTCGTCCTCTTGAAAATAGTCTCCGGAATAAAGTCTGCGATCTTCCGGATAATGTCCAGGTTTGTACGTCCTGTCGGTTTTTTCAGTGGATTGCCAATACCCCTGCATTACATTGGCCCCGCGGATAACCAACTCGCCGACCTGCCCGGGTGGTAATTCATTTCCCTTCTCATCCAGGATAAACGTTTCACAGTTGGGCATGGCTTTTCCTACGGATCCTGGATATTGATCCAGATATTCCGGCGGCATGTATCCAACCCGTTTACACTCTGTAAGTCCAAACATGGAGTAAATACGCACATCGGGTAATAAGCTCCGAAGTTTACGAATGTGTTCTATCGGCAAAGCTGCGCCGGTATTGGTTATATATCGCAAAGAGCGAAAGTCATATTTTGAAAGATTGTTTAAATTTAAGAGCATGGCAACAATCGTGGGCACGACAGGGAAACCTGTTACTTTATATTTAGAAATCTGCGCCAAGGTATGATGGAGAAAAGTGAACGATTGCTCCAGAACGATGGTTCCTCCGAACATGAACGCCATGATTACCTGATATAGTCCGTAATCGAACGATAATGGAAGCACATCCAGGATGATGTCATCCGGCTGGTTGTCTATGTATTGAATAATGCTTCGGGCTGCGGAAACCATATTATGATGCGTTGACATAACTCCTTTAGGCTGACCCGTTGAACCCGATGTGTAAATCAAACAGGCCAGGTCCACATCAATACATCGTGGAAAATCCTCTTTGGATATAAGGGTCGTGTTGCCATCGGAGACAATATCATCCCAAAAAGAGGAATATTGTTGTAAGTTGGATGGGATTTGTTTTTTGTTGCCGGTCCAAAAAACTGTAAGGGGGGAAGAAAAACCGGACAGAGCTTCATTTACCACCGAAGCCTTGGATGTATGAACAATCAGACCGGTGGCTCCTGAATTATCGAGGATATAACGTAATTTATGACCTTTCATTGTGGCAGAAACTACGATAAAAACACCGCCGGCTTTTAAAATCCCATAGAGGGAAAACACAGTTTCCGGTGAATTGTCGGTAAATATAACGATTCGATCATGACGACGAACTCCTCGTTGCATTAGATGCAGCGCGAGACCATCTGAAATTTGATCTGCCTGAGCGTATGTCCATTGCTTGGAGTTCTGAATTAAGGCCACTTTCTCCGGAAAGCGTTTTGCGGTATATCGCAACCATTCGTGAACAAGAATCGGATCGAAATCAATCATCTATTGAAAAGTTTTCCTGTGTCTATGTTTTTTTTCGTGCATCCACAAATACAGTAGGAGCATGATTTGGCATTTGGACGCTGGGGCAGTTTGTAATAAACATATCATTAATAAGTTGGGTGGATAAAATCCCAACAATTGCCATATTATCCGTTTCGCTGAGCTGTAACGATCGTTTTGCTTTCAACAATAAAGAGTTTACTCTTTTACAATCAAAGAGTCCGGTATTACGAAGGATTTGTTCGTGGAGCAATTCCTGCGTATATGAAAGTCCCCCGGCACCTAGAAGACTTTCTCGAATTGGTGCACGATAAGGATGTTTTGGGCGTTGTAATACCGCGTCGGGCAAGTCGTTGGCCAAAACGCGCTTGAGAATATGTTTTTCCCGGAGACCGAGCACTTTCCACCGCGGGGGAACCCGCATGATAAATTCCATCAGCCGTCGATCAAGATAGGGTAGACGAATCTCCAGTGAATGGGCCATCGCGACACGATCCCCCTGAGAAGAAAGAAGATAATTGCTTAAAAAGATCTTCGCCTCAAGGAACTGTGCTTTTGATAAGGAATCACAATGATTCAAATCCGAGGGCAGAGTTTGTGTTAAATCCTCCAGTGCATTGTAATGGCCAATTTGAGCCTTCAGTTCCGAACTGAAAAAAGTCTTTATGCGGCTGGTGTTTTCCCATCGAACCAGATGAGAGAATAATGGGCTTTCCGTCTGATACAGACTGCGAGCAAAAAAGGATCTAAGTGTTTGAACGAGACGGGGATCCTTGAAAACATACGGGTATAGATGCCCCAATAGTTTTGGACGCGATTCGGAGTCAGGCTGTCGTGCCCAAAAGCGGCATACCTTGGCCTCCCGAAATATATTATAGCCGCCAAAAAATTCATCTGCACCCTCGCCGGTCAATACAACCTTGAAATCGGATTCATGGACCAATTGTGAAAGAAGAAACAGTGGAGTTGGGGCGGTTCGCAGAATCGGTTTTTCCACATGCCGGATAACATCGGGGAATGAGCGAGCGATCTGTTCGTTGGTGGCATGGATTTCTTTATGATCGACTCCCAGATAATTCACCATTAGATTTTGATGTGAACCTTCATCATAATCAGGATGCTCAAATCGAATTCCAAAACTTTTTACGCGGTTATTAAAATGACGTGATACTCTTGAAGTAACACCCGAAGAATCAAGTCCGCCGCTTAGATAACAACCCACCGGGACATCGGCCCGCAGGCGGATACGAATCGCATCCGTCAGAAGCTCGTCAATCTGCTCGATTATTTCTTCGATGGGAGCATCGATCCAATGGTCCTTGGAATACAAAGGAACATCCCAGTATTGATGAATTTCAAAGGATCCATTTCGAACCAGCATATAATGTCCGGCCGGTAATTCGTGAATTCCCTCAAATACGGTTCGACCCGGCAAGGTAGTCCAGAATGTAAAGATCTGGTCCATCGCGATCGGGTCGATTCGTCGTGGAAGGCCCGGCATCTGAAAAAGAGCCTTGATTTCCGAACTGAATGCCAGTTTTCCTTCCGTGGTGGCATAATGAAGCGGTCGAATCCCTATCCGATCTCTTGCCAAAAATAGTTCACGCTTTGTCGAGTCCCAGATAGCCAGCCCAAACTGGCCGTTCAGGTCCTCCAGACATTGCGGCCCCTTCTCTTCATACAGGTGCAGAATGACTTCGGTATCGCTGCTGGTATAAAACTGATGCCCTCGACAGATCAATTCCTCCCGCAATTCAGGATAATTGAATACTTCCCCATTATAGATAATCCAAAGCGATCGATCTTCATTATGGATCGGTTGAGAACCGCCGGATAGATCAATAATGCTCAAACGGACATGTCCAAGGCCTACCCCGTCGTCGAGATAGAAACCTGATTCATCAGGGCCGCGATGACGCTGTACAGCGACCATTCTTTGTAGGCAATCCAGGTCAATGGAACTGGAGGTAGAAAGGCGGCAAATGCCGGCTATCCCGCACATGGCACTTTCTTATCAAGAAAGGCGACTACGTTTTGAAGGCTGTCCAGATTGTCTGGGATCAATTCGTCATCCTGAATCTTGATTCCGTATGTTTCCTCAAGAAAAGTGATTAGTTCAAGGATTCCTGTTGAGTCGATAATACCGCTTTCCAGAAATGATGTATGATCTTCCAGGTCTCCTTCTTCGCCAAAAAGAAACGTCTCAACAATGAAATTTCTTATAACCTCACGATAGCTCATTTCGATCACCTATGTTTGGACAACCCATTCCTAATATCGTGTAATTCCGCCCTCATCCTTAAGGTAAGGAATAAGGATTCCTAAACCTATAATACTACATAATTTTAAAATATGAAACAATCAGTAATAATCCGGATTTTGAAGAAAAGAAACACCCTATATGAAGGGGTTTCTTAAGGAATAACAATATACTTGAAAATAAGAATCCAGTCCAAAACATTATTCATGACGTATAAAATCGCTGTTTTATTCTATTCATGTTATAAAACGAGGCTATAATAAGAAAATTATCGGATGAGAGCAATGTGTATACTTATAGGAACCAGAATATGACGGAAAAGGCTCAAAAAGTAGTGCTTGCCTATAGCGGTGGGCTGGATACAAGCGTCATCCTACCCTGGCTGAAGGAGACATATGGTTATGAGGTGATCGCTTTTGCGGCTGAATTGGGACAGGGCGATGAGCTTCAGGGGATCAAAAAGAAGGCCTTGGCAACGGGAGCAATTAAGTGTGTTGTTCAGGATTTGCGTAAGGAGTTCGTAGAAGATTATCTTTGGCCTATGATCAAATCCGGTGCCATATATGAGAATCATTATTTACTGGGAACCAGCATTGCACGCCCGTTGATTGCCAAGAAACAGGTGGATATCGCCCATGCCGAAGGCGCTACTGCTGTTGCGCATGGTGCCACCGGCAAGGGGAATGATCAGGTACGATTTGAGTTAACGTTTATGGCTCTGGATCCAAGCCTGAAAATCATTGCTCCATGGAAGGATCCGAATTTTACCTTAACCAGCCGTGAGGCTGCCGTGGACTATGCCAAAAAGCACAAAATCCCCATCGAACAGAGTAAACGGAAAATCTACTCACGGGATCGAAATCTTTGGCATATCAGCCATGAGGGAGCGGATCTGGAAGATCCCTGGAATGAACCGCAGGATCCCCTTTTTGTGATTTCTAAGCCTGTATCCAAGGCCCCTGATAAGGCCGAATATGTCGAAATCGGCTTTGAAAAGGGGATTCCGGTCAAGTTAAACGGTCGCGTTGTCGGTGGTGTAAAACTCATCGAAACGTTGAATGAAATCGGTGGCAAACATGGTGTCGGTCAGGCGGATCTGGTCGAAAACCGTCTGGTAGGAATGAAATCTCGAGGGGTTTATGAGACTCCCGGTGGAACGATACTTGTGACGGCCCATCAGGCATTGGAAAGCCTGACACTGGACCGGGAAACCATGCATTTCAAGCAACAGATTGCCTTGAAATACGCTGAAATGGTCTATTATGGCCAATGGTTCTGTCCTCTTCGGGAAGCCTTGGACTCATTTGTCGATAAAACCCAGCAAAATGTTACGGGGACGGTACGTCTCAAACTGTATAAAGGGCGTGCGACACTGGCAGGGATGAAGAGTTCCAAAAGCTTATATCGTCCGGATCTGGCCAGCTTCAAAATGGGGGCCGAATATGATCCAATGGATGCAAAAGGATTCATCCGGTTGTTTGGTTTACCGATGAAAGTAGCGGGGATTGTAGACCGGCAGGTCAAACGAACGGGACAAAAGGCGAAGAAATAAGAAAAAAAAGGAGTTTCTGTGACGCCTGAAGGGATTTGGCTGGTTTTTATCTTTGCTCTTGGAGCCTGTGTCGGCAGCTTTTTAAACGTGGTGATTTACCGGTTACCTCGTGATAAATCACTCATTGCCCCCCCCTCGAGCTGCCCGAAGTGTGGGCATTCCATAGCGTTTTATGATAATATTCCACTTCTTTCCTGGCTGTTTCTTCAAGGCAAATGCCGGCACTGTAAAGCCCGCATTTCTGTCCGCTATTTTATCATTGAGTTGATTACAGCTTTGCTTTTCGGCGGATTATATGTGGCATACTTTGTTTTTCCGATTCGTCAACTAGGATTAGAAGGAAAAGGGGCCTTACAACAGTTTCTCTCAGGAGGGTGGATCGTTTTTATTGCCCAAGCGTTTCTTCTGGCCGGTTTACTTGCCGCCAGTGCGATCGATTTGGAGTTGTGGATCATTCCGTTATCCCTCTGCTGGGCTTGCACAGTTATAGGTGTTATCAGTTCTGGGGCTTCAGGGTATGTAATCGGGGCAGAAATTGTCCAGGGTAATCGGTTATTCCCTATGGCCTCGGCTTCTGTAGGAATGATTGCGACTGGAGGTGTTCTCGGTTTGATTGTGTCAATGATATTATTATCTTTAGGGTGGATTAAACACAGCTATGATTGGGAAGAAGATCCAATTGTAGAGGAGGAGAAAGACACCGAGTCCATGTATGATCCCGAGGAGGAGCCGGATTGTAACCACCGGGCCGAAAGCCTTAAAGAGATTATTTTTTTAGGGCCTGTCTTTTTGGGTGGTTTGCTGGCTTGGCTTCTATACCAAAACATTACATCCCTCAGAGAGAACTGGATTAATTTCTCTCAAATTCCTCTAATATCAGGACTTCTGGGTAGTGCTTGGGGCTATTTTGTTGGCTGTGGCATGGTCTGGATGACGCGAATATTCGGGACGCTGGCTTTCGGGAAAGAGGCCATGGGCCTGGGAGATGTTCATTTAATGGGGGCTGCCGGGGCAGTTTTAGGCCCGTTTCTAGTCGTACTGGCCTTCTTCGTGGCTCCTTTCTTCGGGCTTGGTTGGGCGGGTTTTCAAATGTTAAGTCGAAAAACACGACAAATTCCGTACGGTCCGTTCTTGTCACTGGGGATCGTAACGGTTATGATACTCCACGATAGGTTGTGGGTATATTTTTCAAGCTTGTATATAAAGTGAATAGGGATGTTCCATTTTTGACAAAGGGAGGTCAATCATGAAGCGAGCATTTCTTGGCGTTGCCATGCTGCTGGTCTTTTCTACTCTGGCCGGATGCACCAACTGGGAAAAAAGGTACAAAGACCTGGACGTTGAACACCAGAACCTGCGAGGGCTATACGAAAATTGTGTGGCATCGCTGGAAGGTGCTGCTGCCGATAAGACACGGCTCAGCCAGGAACTGGCGAATCTGAAAGGGCAGATGGCCCAGGGCAAGAGCCCTGGGGAAGCCAGCGGTTTTGGGCCAGGTATGGATGTCAAATGGGATGAGGCGGCAGGAACGTTGACCGTGACCTTGCCCAATGAAATTCTGTTTAGCTCAGGCCAGGCCACTCTGCGTCAGGCTACCGTTACTGAACTGGATCATGTTTTATCGGTTCTCCGCGAGCGATATGCCGGCCGGGAGATCGATGTAGTCGGACATACGGATACCGATCCGATCAAGAAAACAGCCAAGTTGTGGAAGGATAACTGGGAACTCTCGACAGAGCGAGCTCTGACAGTGGTCCGTTATATGGTTGAACGTGGGATTTCCGCTGCCCAAATCCGCGCTGTTGGATGTGGTCAGAGCCGCCCCGTAGCCTCTAACAGCACATCCAGTGGCAAGGCCAAGAACCGCCGAGTTGAGATTGTTGTCCACATGCGATAATTGAATTTGTCTAATCGGTAAATCAAAGGCCCCGGACGCATTCTCCAGGGCCTTTTTTCTATGCCTTGGCAGAACTGCATTATTGGGTTTGTTCGCAAAATCCTTGGATAGTCAGCTTTCCTTCTTGACTGATATAAATGGAAACAGCTCCATCGATCGGTGTGTAAAATGCCTTGATGGAGGAAGGTGGTTGAAAGGCTGTTTCCATTCGTTGCCGGGAGCAACTGATGACAATCGCCTGGGGGTTGAGTCGTTGTACAAAATCATCCAGAAGATTGGTAGTAGAGCCATGATGGGGCATGATAACTACATCCGATTTCAGCTCGGGAAACTGTTCAAACAATTTGATCTGGGCGGGCAGCTCGATATCACTGCAGATCAAAATCCGTTTTTCGGAATATTTGAGTAAAACGACCTGACTTTTATCATTATCACTAAATGTATCATTTTGTAAGATTTCTTCTGTCGGCCAAAGAAGTTTCAGTTGAACGGAGCCGTTTTTCCACCGCGTGAGATCAATAGGCCTAAGCTCCATTCTTTCCTGTTCAAGGCATTGACGAAGAAAACCAGCTGAAGAAAGTGTTTGTGACCGTTGGATAAGATCCTGATTGGCTAGTATGGTGTTTGGGTGGATACTGTTGATCACTTCGGGTACAGCATTGAGATGGTCGATGTCATCGTGGCTGATAATAATCGCCTCCAGCTCGGTTATACCTCGATGACGCAGAAAGGGTAGAATCACGCGCCGCCCGGGATCCTGCATGGTCAGTGATCCGGCGTCAAAAAGAAGATTCGTTGAGTCCGGCAGGGAAATATGGATCGCCTGGCCGTGACCTACGGACAGAACTGTGACCTCTAAATTACCAGAGTGTGTCTTATTATACTTGTTCCATGCAAGGGGAAGAACGATAGCTCCCAGCAGAGAGGCAAAGGCGATGTGTCGATAAAGTCGCTTTCTAGAGGGGAACAGACGCGGCCAGAGAAGGCAAAGGTAAAAAAAAGCGATTATCAACAATGAGATATGCCCGGGGGTGAGTTGCGAAAAGGGGATATGCTGCAATAAGGTCACCAGCCAGATCAGAAAGTTGGCCAGCCCGGCCGTGATGATCGCCAATAACGCCCCCAGAGTGGGAAGTAAGAAGCTGAGTAATATCTTTAGAAAACCAAAGATCAGGATAGCAAAAACCAGGGGAGATACAAGAACAGTAAACAAAACCGACAGCGGCGTAATCGTGCCGAAGTGATATAACAGTATTCCTGCTCCTCCGAGCCATGCCGCCAGTCCTACGGTAGTTATTTCTAGAATCTGTTTGGCCACTTCCAGGCAAAACCGTCCCGCCATGGACAAATCCCATGTATCGGGGAAACGGTCCAGTGTCATTGTCAGAATTCGATTATGAATGGGATTATAAAACAGAATAATTCCGGTAACGGTGCCATACGATAATTGCCAGTCGGGCGCAAACACGTCCATTGGACGGATCAGTAACATAATCATGGCCGTAAGGGACAGCGTATTGAGTGGTCGGGGCCGACGAAACACAAGTATAGCCAGGCACATGAACCAGACCAGTACGGCAGCTCGTAAAGTTGCTGCTCGAGGAGGTACAATTGTTACGTAAAGGATTGTAATACCCAGACAAACAACTGCCCGCCATCGCTTCGATAGTCCCATGGCTCGGCTGATCCACCAGACACACAAGGTTAAAATCCCAAAGTGCAATCCGGACAGACAAATAAAATGGGCCAGGCCGGTTTTTCGGAATGCCTCAAAAACTTCGGAAGATTGATTTTTTCGTTGTCCAAGGATCAGAGCTTCCAGAATTCCTCGTGCCGGTTCCCGGGCAATCGATTCGTCTACCAGAGCCGAGGTAGTAATTTGGCGAAGCCGTTTCTGCAAGCGGGGAAACGAGGTCGGTGCGGCCTTTTCCATTAGCATGATGCCGTTGGTACTTTTGACGGTAGCCGAGACAAACACACCTCTACGATGCATATAATCTGCGACGTTGAATTGGCCCGGATTCAAAGGTTGCTTAAAACGACTGAGCCAGCAATACATTTGTACGTTATCACCCGGTTCGATTCCTTCCAAAGAATCCTCGACCTGAACACGAATCGTGCCGGATATGGGTTGGAATCCGGTAGCTGTTTGGGTTTCCGTGGTTTTGAGATAGAAACTGGAACCGCCTCCCGACCAGGAATAGCGACCAAATTTCCAATCATTTTTATCGGCTTCAAATACATCCGTAAGCACTTCACCACGAAGCGTGGCCAGAATTCGATCCTTGCCTACGAAGTTACGAATATCTGTCGGGGCCGGTTGCTCAAAAAGGGCCAGGCGAACGGCACCGAGAGAGATTAAAATAAGCAAGATAAATATCGCCGGTAGCATCATGCGATTCGAAATATGTATCCTCGAATAAATGAGCCACCCTATGACTGACAAGAATCCAATGCCCAGCCAGAAGCAGAATGGTAAGGAAAGATGATAGTGTGTCACGATTCCGGTTATCAAGCCTGTGGCGGGAACGAGAAGAGGGGCTTCGTATAGAATCAAAGCTTGCAGGCCTTCCCGGCCGGAAAGTTGTCTATCAAGCTGCCGAAGCTGTCTGCGAATCGAATCCAACCGCCTGTATGCTCCTCAATCGTATCCATGCAGATTTCAAGACGTTTCTATCGGCAAAGGATATACAGACATTAGTATACTACAAAGTGGATGACGAGGCAATAGAATTTGAATTTGGTGTACTTGTCTTGCGGTTAAGATCGCGTGATGCGGTCCCGACCATTCATGTAGGGCCTTAAAACCTCGGGGATCGTGATCGATCCGTCGGCATTCTGATAGAGTTCCAGAATCGGAATCAAAACTCGTGGTGAAGCAATTACAGTGTTGTTGAGGGTGTGACAAAAAACGTTCTTCTTGTCAGCCTGTTTATAACGCAGGTTCATCCGACGGGCCTGAAACTCATAAAACCGGCTGGCCGAGTGTGTCTCACCATAACTGTTGCGAGAAGGCATCCATGTCTCGATATCGAATTTCTGCACCTGGCCGCGGCCCAGATCGCCTGAGCATACATTGACCACACGATATGGCAGTTCCATTGCCTGCATGACCGCCTCGGAGTTGCTCAGGATCTCCTGGTGATAGGCGATGCTTTTGGGCTCATCATTTTCTCCGATGATGACCTGTTCGACCTTTTCAAACTGATGGATACGGTACAAGCCATAGGTGTCCTTGCCTGCAGCGCCCGCCTCACGGCGAAAACAGGTACTCAACGCGACAAACTTGAGCGGCAGATCTTCTTCAGAAAGGATTTCATCGGACCGATATGCTGTTAGTGGCACCTCCGCGGTACCGGCTAAATTCAATTCATCACGCTCCATGCGATACGTCTGCTCTTCGGCGCCGGGATAGTATCCGGTGCCGCGCATGGCCTCATCCCGCATCAACAGTGGTACGGTCATCGGCCGATAGCCTTTGGAAACCATGTGATCAAAGGAAAACCGAAGTACAGCCCAATGCAGAAGGGCTCCATCGCCGGTTAAAAAGTAGTTTCGTGTCCCGGCCAGCTTAACTCCGCGTTCCACATCAATCAGACCCAGTTCCATTCCCAATTGAATGTGATCCTTTGGCTCAAAATCAAACTGGCGAATCTGACCCCATTTTCGCAGCTCGACATTTTCAGTATCGTCTTTTCCCTCCGGCACATCCTCGGCAGGCGGTTGGGGTACCTGCAGTATCAAGGAGTCAAATTCCGGCTGGAGAAGTTTGATTGATTCATTCAGATTACCTTCGATGGTCTTGAGTTCAGCGAGTTTGTCCAGCAGGGGTTGTTTTTCCTCTTTGCTGAGCCTGGGGATATCCTTGCCGATCCGATTTTTTTCTGTGGCAATATCCTGGAGTAACTTACGGGTTTCGAACAGTTTTGTATCGACCTCCAGCAGCCGGTCAATATCAGCCTCTATCCGCTTGATTTGTGCTGCCTGTTTGAATCGATCCGGTTCTTGTCGAATTTGCTTGATATCGATCATCGCTTTATAACTGGTTTTTTTTCACCAGACTCCAGGATTCTTGCCCTATGATTCAAATTGTTTCAGGATCAGGACATTGTTTTGCCCACCGAAGCCGAAGGATTCGGTCATTATACAATTCACGTTGGCTTTTCGGGCTTTGTTGGGTACATAATCCAGGTCCAGTGCCGGATCCGGATCGTGCAGATTCATTGTCGGCGGCAGTATTTGATCCCGGATCGCCAGCACGCACGTAATCAACTCGGCGCATCCGGTCGCCCCGATCAGATGCCCGAAGACGCTCTTCGGAGAACTGATCGGCGTTTTGACGGCGTATTCTTGAAAGACGGTCTTAACTGCCAGCGTCTCAATCGAGTCATTCTCGGTTGTGCTGGTGCCGTGCGAACTGATATAATCAATCTGATCCGGTGTCACGCCAGCATCTTTCAGAGCCGCTCGCATGGCCTGTACCGCCCCGCGGGCTTCTTCATGCATGTCGGTTACACGGAAGGCGTCATTGCTCGAGCCGAAGCCTGTGATCTCCGCGAGGATCGGTACTCCCCGTTTTCGAGCCGAATCGAGTGATTCAAGAATTACGATTGCTGCTCCCTCGCCCAGCACAAAACCATCGCGTGTTGCCGAGAAGGGCCGGGATGCCGTCTGGGGGCTTTCATTTCGTGTCGAAAGGGCGGTCAGTCGATTAAAACCGGTTACACCCAGTGGGTGGATCATCGAATGAGCTCCTCCGGCGATCATAATGTCGACTCGCCCGTGACGAATCATCATGGCCGCTTCACCGACTGCTTGGGTACTGGCAGCGCATGCTGTCAGACAGCTTCGCGTCTCGCCGCGTGCTCCCGTGAGCAATGCGATATGCCCGGCCGGCAAGTTCGGTTCCTGCTCCAGTTCTCGATAGGGTGTCATCTTGGCATTGGCGACCTCAGCCCATCCGGCCCAGTCCATCTGGTTGGATTCGTTTTTCCAACCTTTAACAATGGCTGCAAAGAAGGCGTCATTGTCCACCGATCCTTCCCCGGCGCCAAGATAGATCCCCATCCGCTCCCGGTCGATCCCATCGGAAGGATGGTCTGTCTCTACATCAATCCCGGCTTGTTGGCATGCCTGAACGGATGCCCCTAACACGAATTTCGAGCCGCGGTTGCCATATTCGTGCAGCTTGGGATTGTTTATAAAACGGGACAGGTCATAGTCCTTAACCTCAGCCCCGAAAGTGGTCGGGAAGGTGCTGGCGTCAAAGATCGTTGTCGGTGCAGCTCCACTGCGCCCGGCCAGCAGATTGTCCCACATCGTCTCCACATCATGACCGATCGGACAAACAATTCCCATTCCCGTTATGACGATACGCTGTGTCATCTAGGAGCCACCTTCCAACTTCTTCAATACGATAGCCGCGGTCTGGCCACCAAAGGTATAACCGCAGCAGAGGGCATGGCGGATCGGGCGTTCCTGATCCTGACAAGTCAGTTTCAGGCGGCATCCTTCGGCTTTCTTTTCACAATTCTTGGGCGGTCCGATTCTACTTTCTGAAATTGCCTTAATTGCGGCAATTACATCCAATGTTCCGGCGGCAGCCCCGGTATGGCTCATCATACTCTTTATCGGCCAGGCAGGGATAGATTCGACCACATCGCCCAGCGCTCTTGTGATCGCGGTCGCCTCGGCCGCATCATCCTGTGGAATACCCGTTCCCTGCGGAATAATCAAGTCCAGATCGCCGGGCATAATTCCGGCATCCCCCATGGCTTTCTTTATGGCGATTTCAATTCCCTTTCCATCGGCCTCCAGATGCTCATAAACAGGATTGATATTTGTACTCGATCCGGTTCCGATGATTTCGGCATATATTTTCGCCTTACGTTTTTGTGCTGATTCCAATTCTTCCAGGACAACGACACCCGCCGCTTCTCCGAAGACAGAACCAGCGGCATCGGCGGCAAAGGGCCTGCATGCCCCTTCCGGATCGTCATTACTTGCCGAGGTCGCCCGTTTCAAAAGACACTGACGGATCATTACAATCGGATTAACCTTGGCCTCGCATCCCCCGGCCAGAGCCATCTCAGCACTTCCACGAGAGATAACATCGGCCGCTTCGGCAATCGCCAAGTGTCCCCCAACTTCACCACACGTGATCGAATTACTGGGACCCCGGATATCATGAATGATCCCTACATGGCAAGCCAGCATGTTGGGCAGGTATTTGAGCAGCCAGATCGGTGTCAGGCTTTCTATGCCCGCCTTACCCCATTTGTGGATGTCAAACATCCCATCGGTGAGACTAACGGCAACTGAAGGAGCCAGTTCCAGCAGATCGCAGCTGATCAGGCCGGCCCCGAACTGGACTGCTGTTCGTTCCGGCTGGATCGTGATATGGTTTGGATCGGTAGCTTGTGTTGTAACACCGGCGTCTTTTATGGCCTCATCGGATGCAATGATCGATAGTTCAATATCCCGACTCATCAGCTTGGCGGCCTTGCGGTACGATTTGGGTAGATAATCACGGAATTTGTATGGGCCTACTTCGCCGGCCAGTTTACAACTAAAGCCAACCGGATCGAATGCCTTAATCTTCCCGATCCCACATCCACCGGTAAGCAAGGCATTCCAGGTCTGGGGGACATTGATCCCCAGCGGCGTAATCGCCCCACATCCCGTAATGACGACACGACGGCTCCTCATCCTGTCTGCTCCGTCTTGTTGTCGGCGATAAAACCAGTCAGCAGCGAATTAAACATGTCGGTGAATACAAAGTTCTCTTCCGGGAATTCCTTGCCTGCCAGATTCTTATCGATATGGCTGAACATCAGACTGATCTCAGCGATTAAATCATCTCCACGACGGATTTGTCCGTTGGTGCTTGCCGCTTCCGGAGCAATTGATTCCATTT
The DNA here is from genome assembly GCA_016926155.1 of Sedimentisphaerales bacterium. Taxonomy (GTDB): domain Bacteria; phylum Planctomycetota; class Phycisphaerae; order Sedimentisphaerales; family Anaerohalosphaeraceae; genus JAFGGE01. The sequence continues at coordinate 1,278 of JAFGPC010000108.1, read as the reverse complement.
CCGCATGAATGGTAATCGTATCACCGGGCCGGACATAATGATGAAAGACGGCTTTTTTGATCTTGGCCAAAATGACCTTTTCTTCGAATTTTCGGGATTCACCCACCAAAATCCCCGCGGTCTGTGCCATCGCTTCAATCATCAGACATTCCGGCATCACGGGAAAACCCGGAAAGTGATCATGCAAATGTTCCTCGGCAAGCGTGACGTTTTTCAAGGCCACAGCGCTTTGCCCGCTCTTGAACTCCAGAAACTTGTCAATCCAGATCCATCGCATAAGAAACAGCAGGGCAACCACAACGGCTGCCCCGAAACATTCCTCATCCTGCCATTTCCTGTAATACCTTACCTGCTTCAGGCGAGTTTTGCCTCGACGAAGTTGACAATTGATTGTACCGTAAACAAATCCATAAGCTTGTTCACATCGGGATCGGCCTCGAAATCCGAAAAATCCGTGTGGGGCATCTTGGCCTTCAATTCGGCCAACCCCTTATCTGTAAGCTTTCCGTTGCTGACATAATCAGGATTCGTCAGCAGGCTTTCGGCGGGGAGCAGTTCTTCTCTGGGGACTTTGATCCCAAAGGCTTTTTCCAGCCGGAATACAATATCCAGAAAGTCAATGCTTTCCGCGCCCAGATCGCCCATCAGTGTGGCCTCTTCTGTGACCTCATCATCATCCAGTCCCAATGCATCCACCAGCACTTCCCGGACCTGATCAAAAATCTCATCGCGACTCATCGCCATCGTGTTTGCCTCCGCAACTTCTGTTTCGGCTCAGCCTTATTCGGCCGGCCAAGTTGTTACCTCTTATACTACAATTTTCTATGAATACAATAATCCCCATAGACGTTTCATTTGTTCAACAATCTGTCCATCGACCATCGCCAGACGTGGATTCTCGTCGGCCAGATTGAAATGCCGCAGGCCGAACCGTGCCTCGACGATCGACTCATTGCCACATGTCCCGACACCAGAGAAACTGCTGACGTTCGGCTCAATATCCCTGGTCTGCACGTGATACTGAATCTGCATGCCCGGAGCGGCAAAGCTCTTATATTTTACATTTCGGGCCTGTTCCAGCAAGACCATACTATTGGCAAATGCCTGGTGCTCGCGGACCAGCCAGGAAGCCGACTCGATCAAACCCTGCAATAAAAACACCCCCGGCAAGACCGGAAAGGCGGGGAAATGATCGGCCAGATATTCTTCGGCCAGCGAAACGCTTTTGACAGCCTTCAACTCCCTGCCGCTGTCCAGAGCGACCACCTTGTCAATCAG
>JAFGPC010000107.1 GCA_016926155.1 Sedimentisphaerales bacterium | reverse complement strand
GGGTACCAGGGGCAGGAATGGCTCACGAAAAACGGACTTGGATGTCGCACTCAATGAACCGAGCGATTTCCCATGGAACGCCCCGATCGTCGAGATGATGCCCGTACGTCTCGTATGCAGCCTCGCCAGCTTCAATGCACCTTCTACAGATTCGGTTCCACTGTTGGTGAAAAAGCAGTATTGAAGATCTCCCGGAGTGATCATGGCGAGCAGTTTGGCCAGCATCGCTCTTAGCGGGTCCAGCAGTTCCTGGCTGTGAAGGGCCTGGCGTTTCAACTGGTTCATGACCGCTGCTACGACACGGGGATGACGATGCCCCACGTTGTAAATCCCGTAGCCGCCCAGACAATCGATAAATACCTTGCCGTGCACGTCTGTAAACGTGGCACCGCAATCAGACCATTCAACTGCCGTGTAATCAGATGAGACTGATTTCCTGTATTTCAAAAAACCCGGATTCACATAGTCCGTAAATCCTTTGACGGATTCACTGACGACCCAGTTTTTCTCGACTTCAGTAAGTTCCCCTTTGTCTATCAGTTCCAGATATTTTCGGGATTGTTCTACCGCCGAATCAAGTGTTTCGTGCGTTTTCGTCATAGTCCGTCCTTCAGCACCAATATTCATAATTAGTCCCCCTATAGAATTACAATGCGAGCAATTCCATAAATCAATAGTTGAATTGGATGATTTCCTCAGCAGAGCAGTGTAATAAAGACGCAATTCCCCCAGAAAGGAAACGTACAGAATCAAGCTGGTGTCAGCCCGGTAAATTACTTGATGATATTGGCTAGCTGAGAGCGTCGCTTGATGCCGGTTTTTTCAAAGATGTTTCTGAGATGGCTTTGCACGGTGAACTGGCTTATCCCCAGTTTTTCGCCGATTTCTTTATTCGTCAGCCCTAGCCCGACGTATTGTGCTATCTTCTCTTCCCGCTCACTTAAGCCGTAATCTTTGATGAGTACCACACCGATTTCTTCTTTGTCTGCATTTTTCGTCAGACCGTTGATATTGATGATGAAATACGGCAGGATCAGGTCCTCGCAGGGTTGATTTATCAACGTGTATTTGACGTAATACCGTTCTCCGTCCTGGGTACTTATGATCCGGTTATGGGAAAAGCAGGAAGTAGTATCGTGCGAATTTATCAACTGCAGGCAGTCTTCTCTCATAGTTTCTGGAAGTATAATCTCATTACTCAGCTCTTGCGACACGGGTACGGGTTTTTGTCCGAGCAACGGTAAACAAATTTGCTTGGCTCTATTATTACTGAATATCGCGTTCAGTTTCGAGTCCAGAAGGACGACCCCTTCCGGCCTTGATTCCAGCCATCGTTCGAATACTTTTCTCTCTCCATTGATTTTGGAGAAAAACATAGTAGCCTCAAAGGTACTTATCAGATATGGTAAAAGCAGTTCTGCTTTCTGGATATCTGCTTGATCAAAGTATGGCTGCTTTGGAGATCTGGATATGGACATCGTACCCCAGAAGCCGTTCTCCGTGCACAGCCGGATGACCAGCTCCCCGAACCAGTTGATGTGCTGGAGATAGTCCCGGTAATAGTCAAGCCTCTGCAATTGCGAATAAGGTATGATGTCATCGGTCTTGAATACCCTGTTGATTGGTTCCGTACTGAACTGGGCCGAATACAACGGGTCATACTGCCAGTAATGATCGACGTACTTGTTAAGGTCGGCTTCTCCTTCCTTGATCGTCAATGTACTGGACAGGTCGATACCACTCATATTTTCGTTGGATGGGAAAAATTCAGCATCATATGACCGGAACATTTTAGCCATCTCAATAAGCAGGTCTTTTGGATCGATATTTCCCGTTTTTATGTGATTCATACAGAAATTGACTAACTTTAAAATGTCTTCAATTTCATTTCTGTTTAAATCGACCATGATGCACTAATCCCCAATGTTATCACACCCAAACTTTACCACACACTCCAATTTTATGTAATACCCCATTTCAACTATTGAATTAGCTATGTTTTTATTCATATTTTATATAGAAAACTCGATTTTATGACAAAATCATCACTTGTAAATCTCTGATTTTTTCAGGCAATCACGGTCAAATCGCATGACCTGATCAGAGTGGATGGCATCATGGTAAATTTGAAAATGAAAACAATCGACGAATTCCAGGACTACCAGGAACGCATAGACTCTATTTGCGGCCGTACTGAAGTAAGCCAGGCCTGCATGGCTATGCTGAAAGAGTGCCGGCGGGAACTGTGCGTTAATTTCCCGGTCAAGATGGATGACGGGTCGGTTCGTGTCTTTACCGGATACCGTGTTCAGCATAACGATACCCGAGGACCCTTCAAGGGTGGTATCAGGTTCCATCCCGATGTAAATCTGAATGAGGTAAAAACGCTGGCTGCGTTGATGACCCTGAAAGCCGCGGTGGTCAATATCCCTTACGGAGGCGCCAAGGGTGCCGTGGTCTGCGACCCGAAAACGCTGTCAATCCATGAATTGGAAAGAATGACCCGCCGTTACGCCAGCGAGATGTCCAATCTGATCGGCCCGGAAAGAGATATTCCCGCACCTGATGTCGGCACCAATCCGCAAATAATGGCATGGATCATGGACACGTTCAGCATGAACAAAGGCTATTCGGTACTGGGAGTCGTTACCGGCAAACCCATCGATGTCGGCGGCAGTCTGGGACGTTTTGAAGCAACCGGTCGCGGCTGCATGATATGTACGCTCCTGGCTGCGAAGCACTATGGCATCGCCATTCCCGGAGCTACGGTTGCGGTCCAGGGCTTTGGTAATGTCGGCGGGAATCTTGCCCGCATGCTGGCGCAAAAAGGGTGTAAAGTCATAGCTGTCAGCGATGTCATGGGCGGTATCTGCAATCCTGAAGGACTCGATATCGATGCGCTTCTGCAACACAGCCAACAAACAGGCTCGGTGATCAACTTTAAAGACAATAACTCTATTACCAACGACGAACTCCTGGCTATGGAGTGTGATATTCTGGCTCCCGCCGCCCTTGAGAACACTATCCACGAAGATAACGCCGATACGGTTAAAGCCAGGTTGATCATTGAAGGCGCTAACGGCCCGATTACGCCGGAAGCTGACGAAATCCTTAATGATAAAGGCATATTGATCGTCCCGGATATCCTGGCTAACTCAGGTGGTGTGGTGGTGTCCTACTTCGAATGGGTACAGGGGCTCCAGTCCTTTTTCTGGACCGAATCGCAGGTAAACCAGCAATTGGAACTGGTGATGAGCAACGCCTTCACCGAGGTCATAAAACTGAGCATCGAGCACAAGATTACGATGAGAGAAGCCGCTTATATTCTGGCGATGAAACGGCTCGATTCAGCTCTCCGCTTGCGAGGTATCTATCCCTAGGCCATGCTGTAATTATCCGGAAAGAACGAAAGGCATAAAAAATGACCGCAAAAAGCGTTATAGCGCCGTATAAGATCAGGCTGCCGCAGAATATATACTTCGGAGCCGGATCGCTGGATAATCTGGCAGTCGAAGCAAAACGAATGCAGGTCCGCAAAGCCCTCATCGTTACCGACCAGGGGGTATTCAAGTCCGGTCTCGTCCAGCCCGTACAGGAAATCTTGAGCAAAGCCTCTGTATCTGTGGACGTATTTTCAGAGGCTGAACCGGAGCCGACGCTTGCCGGTCTGGCTGCTGCTGCTAAGAAGTTGAGTTTAAACAAATATGACGTCCTCATCGGGCTCGGGGGAGGTTCAAGCATCGATACTGCCAAGGGACTCTCGGTCCTCCTGGCTTTCGGCGGCGATGAACAGGACTACATTGGTACCGACAAAATTCCGGCGCCGGGTATCAAATTGATCGCTATTCCGACCACTGCCGGGACCGGCAGCGAGGTAACCAACGTTGCTATCTTCAGCGATACCGAAAAAGAACTGAAAGTAGGCATGATTAGTGACAACCTGCTGGCAAAAGTAGCACTGGTCGACCCGGTCCTGACCTATGGCTGTCCTCGTGGTGTCACAGCTGCCTCCGGTATCGATGCACTGGTCCATGGTATTGAATGTTATACGTCGAATAAATCCAACAGCTTTACAGATTCCGTTGCCATCCGGGCCATGCGGTTGATATCCGGTAGCCTGAAAACAGCAGTCAACAATGGTTCGGATAAAGACGCCAGAAGCGCTATGGCGGAAGGAGCCCTGCTGGCTGGTATTGCCTTCGGCAACTCCTCGGTAGCGGCAGTCCATGCGCTTGCCTATCCGCTCGGGGCACGTTTTCATGTCAGTCATGGAAATGCAAACGGACTTCTCCTTCCCCACGTCATGAAGTGCAATGTACCTGCGGCCCCAAACAAATATGCGGATATTGCTCAGATACTGGGAGAAAGGACGGACGGACTGACCACCCATGAAGCAGCCGGGGCAGGCATAAACGCCGTAAAAACGCTCATCCGGGATATAGGTATTCCTTCCAGACTCAGTGATCTGAATATTCCGGAAGAAGCCCTGGAAGGTATGGCGGTAGCGACCATGGATGTTACCAGACTGCTCGCCAACAATCCCAGGACCCTCACACTCGATGATGTACGCGGCATCTGGCGGGATGCCTGGTAAACGATCTCGGGACAAACTATCGGTCAGAAGTGTTGAAATGAAGAAAAAACAGGAATACATAGACAGTCTGCGGAAACTTGATATGGAAGTCTATCTCTTCGGGGAACGGGTTACGAACTTCGTCGACCATCCCATTATTCGGCCTTCGATAGAGTGCGTCGCCGCAACGTACGAACTTGCTGACAAGCCGGAATACCTGGATACAATGACCGCCAGGTCCCACATTACCGGTAAAACAATCAACCGTTTTTGCCATATACATCGCACTACTGACGACCTGGTGGCCAAATCGAAGATGGAACGCGGTCTCGGCGCCTATACCGGCTCATGTTTTCAACGATGCGTGGGCATGGACGCCCTGAATGCGCTGTCGATCATCACCTATAACATAGACCAGAAACACGGGACTGATTACTATAAACGGTTTTTGAAATACCTTCAGTATGTCCAGGATGAAGACCTTACCTGCTGCGGGGCGATGACGGATGCCAAGGGCGACCGGAGCCTCCGGCCCGCCGAACAGCCGGACCCGGATCAGTACCTGCATGTCGTTGAAGAAAGGGAAAATGGCATCATCGTCCGGGGCAATAAACTGCATCAGACGGGCGCGATCAGCTCCCACGAGATCATTTGTATGCCCACACGTGCCATGCGGGAAGAAGATCAGGACTACGCCGTTTCTTTCGCCCTGCCCAGCGATACGAACGGGATTATCTATGTCTACGGCCGGCAGTCCTGTGATACCAGGAAATCCGAAGGCGGGATCATCGATACCGGCAATGTCCTGTACAGCGGCCAGGAATGTATGGTCATTTTCGACGATGTGTTCGTTCCCTGGGAACGTGTCTTCATGTACAAAGAATATGAGTTTGCGGCTGACTTTGTGGAAAAATTTGCCGCCTATCACCGTCAGAGTTATGCCTGCAAGTCGGGTATCGGCGATGTATTGATCGGCGCCAGCCAGCTTGTGGCCGAATACCAGGGGACAGCCAGAGCTTCTCATATCCGTACCAAGATAACTGAAATGATCCACCTGAACGAAACAATGATGTGCTGCAGCCTGGCCTGTGCCCATGAAGGGCATCAGGAACCCTCTGGAACCTACTTCGTCAATACGCTCTGGGCTAACGTTTCCAAGTTGAACGTAACAAGGTTCCCGTATGAAATCAGCCGGCTGGCTCAGGAAATCGCCGGGGGCTCATTGGTGACTATGCCCTCGGAAAAAGACCTGAATAATCCGCGTATCGGGAAGTTCGTCAGCAAATATCTTCAGGGTGTCGACGGCATCAAACCGGAAGACAGGATGAGAGCCTTGCGACTGATCGAGAATATAACGCTCGGAACAGGAGCGGTGTGTTATCTTACTGAGTCTCTCCACGGGGCAGGTTCCCCGGAAGCGCAAAAGATCATGATTACCAGAGAGAGTAACCTGGACCGCATGAAAAACGCAGCCAGGAGGCTGTCCGGTATCAATCCATAGCCTGTCAAAACGATACATCGGAGATACCATGCACTGGCAAGAAGAATTTAAAAAAAGACTGACCACCGCCAATGAGGCGGTGAAAGCGATTAAACCGGGCAACCGGGTAGTTGTCGGGCATGCCTATGGTCAGCCCCAGCACCTTGTTAAAGCGATGATAGCCAATAAAGACGCCTATGCAGACGTCGAGATAGTGCACATGGTATCGCTGAGTCCGGCTCCTTACTGCAATCAGGACATGCAGAAACACTTTATTCACAATTCTTTCTTTGTCGGGGTCAACAGTCGGGAAGCAGTCAACGGCGGCTGGGCCAAATTCACTCCCTGCTATTTTTCTGAAATACCGCGTTTGTTTCAGGAAGGCATTCTTCCGGTGGATGTGACCCTGTGCCAGTTATCGCCCCCGGATGATAACGGTAACTGTAGTTTTGGTATTTCCGTTGACTACACCAAACCGGCTGCTAAATCAGGGAAGATCGTTATTGCCCAGATCAATGACCGGATGCCCAGAACCATGGGCGACGCTTCGATCCATGTCTCTGAACTTGATTATATCGTTGAATATGATGAGCCTTTGCTTGAGCTCGGTCGTGAAAAAACGGGTAATTCCGTAATGGAAACGAAACAATACATAAGTAAAATAACAGCAGAGATAGACATAGGCAGGTATTGCTCCGAACTCATAGAATACGGCTCCTGTCTCCAACTGGGCATCGGCGCGATCCCGGATGCTGTATTACCCTTTCTGACGGAAAAGAAAGACCTTGGTATTCATACGGAGATGTTCTCGGACGGGGTTGTCGACCTCGTGGAAAAGGGCATCATCAACGGCTCCAGAAAAAACCTGCATCCCGGTAAACTCGTGGCCAGCTTTCTCATGGGAACGAAGAAACTGTATGACTTCGTTCATGAGAACCGGATGGTTGAGATGTACCCGGTAAATTACACCAACGATCCCTGTATCATCGGGCAAAACGATAAAGTCGTTTCGATCAACTCCTGCCTCCAGGTAGACCTTTTAGGACAGGTCGCCTCGGATACTATTGGACCAGTGCAGTTCAGCGGTGTCGGCGGCCAGGTGGACTTCATCAGGGGCGCCGCGAGATCGAAAGGCGGTAAATCCATCCTGGCTTTTCCATCCACAGCCGGGGGCGGAAAGGTATCCAGGATCGTTCCCAGGCTCGACCCTGGCGCAGTGGTGACCACGTCTCGCTGCGATGTCCACTATATCGTTACCGAGCATGGCATCGCCGATTTACGCGGTAAAAGCGTAAAGGAAAGAGCCAGGCAGCTGATTGCCATCGCCCATCCGGATTTCCGTGAAAACCTGGAGCGGGAACTTGAGAACCTGCGTATATTTTGAGATGCTTAAATCCGTACTAAATAGGGAGCCAGCAATGGACGATGGATGGACTCGGATGTCGTGCCGAGTGCTTTCCAGATGAAT
>JAFGPC010000011.1 GCA_016926155.1 Sedimentisphaerales bacterium | reverse complement strand
GTCACATCAAAGATCAGGACATCCACACCCGCATCGGAAAGCAGACGCGCATGTCGGCGGATAACATACTCACTGTCGGAGGTGTAGTATCCCAGTTCCGGCCTGCCCCAGTGGTGGAAAACACCCGGCGGGCCGTATTGCGGGTCTTTGGGATTGTCCTTCAGGAGTTCTGTGATATCATACGGCCCATTCGTGCTGTGCTGCCCCAGCCAGAGAAAATAAAAAAGCCCAACCGTTCGGTTGTCCCGCACCGGCCCAACCTCCTCATACCCCGGCAGACTCCGGCCCAGTGCATCCGTCGCCACCCAAGTATCCGGATAGACATCACGATACGGCGCAGCATAAGCAAGCAGACTTCCTACGAAAAACAATCCTACCGAAAAATACATAGACATCCTCTCTTCCGGGTTGAATAACCAAACGGATTCAACCCCCTCACTTCCGGGAGTTGAATCCGTTTTTGAAATCACGTGAGAGATTATTTTACAGCCATTGCGTCCAGATTCGGTCCGGCGCCGATGGCTACGAGCTTGACAGAGTTGCCGCCTTTTTTAAATGTAACGGTCGTATCGACGGTTTTCCAATTGGTCCATTTTTCCGTAGAAGCAAACTCAATTCGGCCAACCTTGCTGCTGTTAATATAAAGATCGCAGGGTCTATTGCCTCCAGACGCATATCGGAAGGTCAGTGTATAGCGGCCGTCGTTATCGGCAAGCACATTATCCCACTCAAGGGAGCTGTCGCGATCGCCGAAATCGGCAAAACCCTTGCCCTGATAGCCGGCCTGATTGGTGGCGATCTGGCAGTTTACCATCTTGGCGGCCTCGGCTTCATAAATGGAACCTTCCATCTTGGAGGCTACCGCGGCAGCTTTTGCTCCCTCACGATGCGGATAATAGACCTCTCCACCGGCACCCAAGTCCTTGATGCGAAGGTTGCGGAACTTATAGGTCAATCCTTTTTCGCCGTGATGCTGAATGGCAATAGGACCGGCCAAATCCATCTCGTCATGAATATCCGTCGTCAGTGTCCCATTGACAAATATCTGAATGTGAGAACCGACACACACGATCCGGTAGAGGTTCCATTCGCCCTGTTTGTAACATTCGCCTGCACGGGCTCGGAAGGCGGCAATAGACTCGTTCTTCTCAGCTTCTGAGGCAGCCTTGTCACGATTCGGTGAGATAAACCACACTCGGCGGCCTTCATCATACAATCCGCCGGACCACTTGCGGTCGGCCGTATCGACTTCCGCCTGATAGCCCCACGCCCGATTTTTTGCTTTCAGACAGCGGAACATAAAACCGGAATTGCCTTCTTTGACCGGCATCTTGATTTCGCCTTCGAAGACAAAATTGGCATATTCTTTTTTGGTCAGCAGGAACCACTTTCCTTTATCGGAAGTCAAATGAACTTCACCGTCAACCACTTTCGCTTCACCCCATTCGTAGGGATTTTCCCAGTTGCTCAGCGTTTTGTCCTGCACCAGATTTTCCCATTGGACGTCATCTGGTTTTTTGATCTGCGATTTCTTGGACTTAACCAGTTGCTGCTGATCATAAGCATCCCATCCTGCACGCACCTGAGGCCCTCTGAGCATCTTATTGGCTTCAGGATGATTGGTGATCTCCATCGCATCGGCATCGTATTTCAGCGTTCCGCCGAAACGCTGGCCGATACAGCCCAGACACAGCATTTCTGCCAGCGGGCCGGACACTTCAAACGGCGAATTAACCGGTTCAATCCCCTGGCAGGCATTCAGGAAGTTCTGATAGTGGTTTGACAGTTTCCCTTCCGGCTTGGGCAGCTTTCCGGCATTTTGCAGTCCGGTCATCTTTGCATCGGGAAGAATTTTATAGTCTGCCCCATGACTGGCGCCGCGGATAATATAATCCTGTGTATAAATCAGCGAGCCGACGCCGCTCAACTTCCCGGTTATTTCGGCGGGAGCGTCCGGAACATTGCCCAATCCGTCAAACCATCTCAAGTCTACAGGAGGCATTCCGTCGCGGGCTTTAAACCTGAAAGTAATCACCGATCCCTGAGGATAGATCAGGTCGCTGGGTCCCTTCAGTGTTGTGCTGATTTCATAGGGTTGTCCCAATTTCAGGTAGCGATGCACAGCATCAAGGATATGGGCACCCCAATCCCCCATCGCTCCGCAGCCGAACTCAAACCAGCACCGCCAGTTTCCATTGATGAGCTTTTCGCTGTAGGGACGGAAAGGACGACGACCCAACCACTGATCCCAGTCATACCCGATGGGAGGAATTTCTTCCGGATAGGTCTTATCTGTCCAGCCGTGCCAGCGGCGACTGTTGGCCATCCATGCGTCAATCTTGGTGACATTCTTTACCAAACCGGCATCCACCCACTGGCCGAACTGGATCGTACCGGCACCGGAGTGTCCCTGGTTGCCCATCTGCGTGACTACTTTGGTCGCCCGGGCCACTTTTTCCAAAAGACGGCACTCATAGACATTTTGAGCCATCGGTTTTTCGACATAAACATGTTTGCCCAGCAGCATTGCATGAATCACCGGGGCAAAATGTGCGTGATCCGGCGTGCAGACAATCACCGCATCGATCTGATCGTGCATCTGTTCAAACATTTCGCGATAATCCCTAAAACAGGGAACATCAGGAAAACCGTTTAGTGTTTGATTGGGTGCGGTAAAAGCCACATCAGCAAAGGCTTTATAGACAATCTGTTTGTCGGAGAATTGACGAAACGATCCCAAAATCTCGTTGCCGCGATTGAATACACCGATTTGGGCGACTCGAATTTTCTGCCCCTGAGGGATAAGCTTCGGCTGAAAAACGGGCTGGATTTCCTGGTCTGCAAAAAGACCCCCTTCGGTGAACATTAATATCGGGGGCGTAAACAAGATCGTTTTGAGAAGATTTCGACGCGATACGCCGTTTAACACCGGCATCAAATTACGCTTGCTCATTATGGCTCTCCATACAAAGTGGATTCAACCCCCGCGTGCAACGAAGCTGAGTCCTGTTTCATTGACCGGTTAAATTCTGTAGGTCAACAAAATACCTCATTGCGTGAGAAAAATCAAATTATTTTTCCACTGGGCTAATAGATATTTCTTCCCGGAGGCCGTTTGTACCTCAATCACACAGGATATTGTTGAATCGTTACTGCCAAAATAAGTGTAATGACAAACGCAATCGCGTAACCATTTTACCAAATTACTCCAACAAGAGGTCAATCTCGGCCAGTGAAGCGTAAGGGGCGTTGTCAAAACCCTTCAATGCCACCAGCCGAACGAACCGCCCTTTTCGAGGAGAATTGAATCGCACGGTCTTACGC
>JAFGPC010000106.1 GCA_016926155.1 Sedimentisphaerales bacterium | reverse complement strand
GAACTGATCCTTTTTTCAAAGACCATATCCTGCATGTCGGTGTCAAACTGTTTCAGATCGCCAGTTTGCAGGAAATATCCCTTGGGAAAGACCAGGCCGTGATCTTCCGGCAGCAGCACGCACGCATCCCGAACCGAATCGATCCGGACGGCTCGCTGGGTCTTTTCGCTGTAGAGAATGTATCGAAAGTGGGGCTCCTGATACGGGCGGATCTTCAGGGCAATCACATTGCCGATGATCGCATAATAAATCTCCGCATCGTTCAGCGTCTGGTCCGGATCATCCACCGGTTCGGAATAGATGCCCTCGCCGCTGGCGGTATTGTCCTCAATTTTAATCGTCAGGTCGCCTCCGACCGTCTCGACAAAAATCCGGTCTTCGATCGAGATATGCGGATTGAGACCGCTGCGATGCATGTCCTGTGTTGTGCGAATCCATTCGAACTCATGCTGCGGCGGGTAAACGAATTCGTGATCGCTGCGGTTGTCCAGGTATTGCAGTTTGCCTTCACGGATCAGCCACTTGAAGGTTTTGACATCCGTGACATCCTTACCCACCTGAAAGACCATGAACAGATGATGTCCAATGACGGCAAATTTGGAAAAGACCGTATGCCGGTAATACTTGTAGAGATTTTTGAAGTCGGCTTCGAACTGCTCGTCCGTGATAAGTTCCAGCCCACTCTCGACAAAGCTGCCCTCCTGGAACCGATAGACGGCGAATACATCGGCAACGACCGTCTCGGTGCGCAATCCCACAAACACATTGTAGCCAAAGATAAAAGAATCTCCAACGGGCACCATGTCGCGCGGCACGCAATTGTTCTGTGTGCTGATCCGTTCGCTGGCGATCAGCTTGCTCTCGATCGCCCCGAAGACCTCTTTTCGGGCGGTGTTAAGCTTGTCCAGACGCTGGCGCAAGTCCCGACCATGGTTGCTCAGTCGATGACGAATCACCTCATAGGTGCCGCCTTCCAATTGTATCTGGTCGGCGGATTGCTCTTGGACCTGATCCTGATCGTTTTCGGTCATGGTCACCACTCTCTCTTTCACGATCACCGATCGTCGGTATGGCAAACCGGACGAGCGGGAACAAAGCTTTCGATATTATCCTGCGTCAAGCCCGTTCCGGTCCGTCCGTGCAATTTTACATCTATTTATTCCCCAGCAATTTTTTAGCGGGCATATCGCCGATCCCCATTTCCTTCACGGCGGCCAGGATCCGGTTCAATGTTCCCTTCTGCTGCTCATCGGCATCTGCCAGCAGTTTCAATACCAGTGCACTGACCGAGAGGTTCTTAATATCCTCGCTGTCCAGGCCGAATTGAGAGATGAACTCACGGATTTTCTGCTTGTTCATCTCCGGATCATCGCCCAGCAGTGTCTCTTTCAGACCAGTTAAGGCCTGGCTGTTATCGATCATCCGGTCCACCTGCTTGCCGGTCGTGATAGAATTGACCAGCCGGTTGAAGAAGTTGTTGTCGCCACCGACGATATCAATCTTGGCGCTCTTGAGCGCTTCGCCGACAATCTTGGCCTGCTCGGCGGCAATGTCCTTCTGCACATTGACCTCGGCCAGCTCAATCTCCAGATCCTTGTTCAACTGCAGCTTGAATTCCTCGTGTTCCTTGCCGACCGCATCAAAGATCTTCATGGCCTCGGCCTTGTCGCGGATTCCATCGGCCTCGGCATGATATTTCATCCCCATCACATTCGCTTCGGCGGTACCCTGTTTCTCCAGGGCGACGGCCTTGGCTTCCGTAACCTCGGCTTCGGCAAAGCCCCCAACGGCCTGCACCTTTACATCCGCCTCGGCCAAAGTCCTCTTGGCATCGGCATTTCGACCTGCGGCATCCAAGTTCGCCTGGGCCTCGATCACCTGCTGGTCGGCATAGTGCTCGGCGGCCTTCTTCGATGCTTCCGCCGCCTTGATATCCTTAACGAGGGCCTGTTCGGCCTTCTCTTCGGCGTCGGTAATCGCCACCCGTTTCTGTCGGTCTGCCCCTGCAAAGGCCCTTGTATCCTTGATCCGTTCTTCTTCCGTAACCACTGATTTCTCGACGATCACCCGTTCGCGGATTGCCGACTGTAATTCCTTCTTCTGGCCCTCGACCGCCTTGTCCTTCTCCACCTGGGCGATCGTCACCAGGCGCTCGCGTTCGGTCGCTTCCAGTCCGCGATCCCGCTCAACCCGCTCGGTCTCGACCGCATCAGTGCGATCCTTGTTCTTGGCAGCGACGATGATCTGACGCAACTTATTTTCTTCGGCGACGGCGATTTCTTCATCGGCACCGATGCGGGCCTTTTCGGACTTTTCTTTTTCCTGGGCCTGGATCTTTTTTGTCTCAGCCTCTTCGCGCGCCTGCACGGAGGCAATCTCGCGTTTCTGCTTGGCCTCGGCCTCGGCAAGCTGACGATTCAATACCAGAATCGCTTCCTGGGCCTCGACGTTCTGCTTCGTGATCGTCTTGTCTTTCTCTCGCTCCCGGGCGTTGGCCAGCTCATACTGTTCGGCCGTCAATACCGTAATCTTCTTGATGCCCTCGGCATCCAGAATATTGTTCGGATTCAGCAGGCTCTTGTCGGTCTGCTCGAGATAGTCAATCGCGGCATCTTCCAGCACATAACCGTTCAGGTCCGTTCCGATGATCTGGAGGATCTCTTCCTTGAATCGCACACGAGCGACGTACAATTCGGCAAAGTCAAACCGCTTTCCGATAGTTTTCAATGCCTCGGAAAACTTGGCATCAAATAGCTCATATAATGCCCTCTCATCGGATGCCCGTACGCATCCCAGGGCCTGGGCAACCTTCTTGACATCTTCGGCCGTGTTATTAACCCGAACAAAGAAGGCCACCTTGATATCCGCCCGGAGGTTGTCCTGACAGATCAGGCCCTGTGCCCCGGTCCTGTCGATCTCAACTCGCTTGACCGAGATGTCCATAAATTCAACCCGGTGCAGAATCGGAATTACATACATCCCCGAGAAGCTGACTTTGGTACCCCCTACACCATTGCGGATTAAGGCCTGACCCTGGGCTACCTTACGGTAGAATTGAAGCAGGAATAACATTCCCACAAACACCAGAATGAGAAATCCGCCGGCGACATAAATCACGGTCATTAATGGATTACCTGCTGCCAACATAATCAATCCTCCAGATTTACCGGTGCTATCGTATAGACACCTTTCTTTTCATCTTTATTTACGATGACGGCTTCGTCCCCCTTATGGAAGACATGCGAACCATCGGTAACGACATTCAATACGATCGGAGCGCCGTGGGTGGTTAGCTCAACCTGCCCAATTCGACCGGCGGATACTTCGGTTGTGATCACCTTGCCGATTCTGCCGATGACGGCGCGAGGAGCATTATAATCTTTTCTGAACATGGAAAAAAACCTCGCTAAAGGCATGCAAACGATTTTACAGATCATCAGACTGACAATCACATTTGCCATCGCAATGGGCAGTCCCACAAGCACGGAACCGCCTGGATTCAGATACCAGTTTGCAAGGATCGAAATAGACCACATGCATAAAGCCAGCACGCTCAGTAAAACCATGACCGGGATTGTACCGATATAAAAGAAGGCAAGAAAACCATCCAGAAAGCCCCCTACGCCTATATCAACGTCTGTATCGGCATCCGCATCCGCATCCACATCCAGATCCACATCTGTATCCGCACCGGCATCTACATTAAGGAATTCAACATCCAGTGCGCCGAGGATGACCATGATCCAGTATAGGAACATCAGCAGCAAAAAAATCGTACATAAAAGATTGGGCCCTGAAAACGCCGCCTGGATAAATTCCATAGCCACGCCTCCTTATTCTCTTAGTCCTGTTCCAGCCGCTCTTTCATTTCTTCCAGCTCCGCTTCGATCTGAAGCTCTCTGGACCGCTGAGCCAGCTCGACCTCGGTCAGGCTGTCTCCACGAAGCTCCTGATTGATCTGGACCTGTGCTTCATCCTGCAGGACCTGCTCTTCGAGTCGGTCGAAGGCCACGCCCTCCGGATTCAGCGAGGTAGCCCGGTCCAGATGCTTGTCAAAGGCAAGCTGTGCTTCTGCGGTTCGCTTGCGTGCTTCCAGATCCGCCATCTTGAGTTTGGCCGCCTTAAGCTGTTCCTGCAGCTTGATGATATTATCCCGCAGCATATCATAGGTCTTTCGGCCCCGTTCAATCCCAGGCTGCATCTGGGCAATTCTTTCGGCGAGTTTGACCTTTTCCGACAGGGCTTTGCGGGCGGCCTTCTCATCGCCCGCTTTAAGGGCTGTTTCCGCCCGCTTTGTGCATTCGGTCTGGCTTTGTTTGAGCTGATCCAGTTCGGTTTCCAAACGTCGAAACGTCGCTCCGTAGGTTGCCGCGCTTTCGCGGCCTTCCAGAATCGCCTCTTCCAGTTCTTTGATCTTGGCTTGTAGTTCCTGCTCGGCAGGTTCTGCCATATCGAGTAGTCGGCTGATGTTGGCTTTGGCGATCCGTCGAATTCGATCTAATATTGACATGACTATCACTCCTGTCCCGGCACATAACCGGACTATTTAAGAAATCCGGCCGAGCCCCTCCTGAGCCCGACCGGACACAAAGTATACCGGAATCCTGTTATGTTTGCGAGATTTGTTTACGAAGCTGTTCCATCCGCTTCTCGATTTCGCTGTCGTGTACCAGCTCACTGAGCTTGCGTTCCAGCGTGCCGTTGCCGGAACCTTCGCCCGCCAGGTGCGATTGAATCTCAAGCTGGGCTTCGGCTTCTTCGACACCGGTTTCCAGGCGAGCTACGGCATCAAGAATACTGTCAGTGCTGCCGGCCGAGCCGCTGACCGTCCGTTGTATCTTTTGTTGCGTTTTAGCCACACGCGCTCTGGTGAGCAGTTCATCTTTCTTGGCTTGTAATTCATCGAGCTGCTGTTGAATCCGTTTACGAGCGGCAGCAGCATGATCGAGAGAATCGGTTGCCATGTCGACATTCTGCTGGGCGACTGAAGCCATTTTCTCGGCATCGATCTGCGCTTCGATAGACATCCGAGCCGTCTGTTCGTCGTTCTTTTTCAAGGCCAGCGCAGCCCCCTGACTAAATCGTTCCACCTTGGTCTGGTGACCTTTTAACTCACGCTGTGCCTGCTTGAGCGATGCGGCGGCCTTGGCTTCGGCTTCGGTTGCCGCCCGAAGCTGTTTTTCCATCTCCTCCAACAGGATGGGGAAGATGATTTCCGGATCTTCGGCGCGGTCTAAAAAGGCCTCGATCCGACCCATGGTGATTCTGTGAAGACGTCTGAAAAGACCCATAATCGATACTCCTTTCCGCTAGGCTCCCAACCACCCGGCCGGGATCACCGACGACGACGAGAAACCGGACCCGTCTGATCGTCCAATGGCTCCGTTGTTATCCGCTCCACGCAAGCGGAACGAAGCTCATCCGGAATATCCATGCACACTGTAGCAGTGTGCAGATCATTGTCAAGAAAAAACCACGCTTCCCATCGTTTTATTACCATTGTATAATTCGGAAAGCACTTCTCTTCCATTCAGGAAGACGTCTATATGGATTGAGTGTGACAAAACTTTGCCCCCTTTTTTTTCAAATTCACTTTTTCATGCCTCAGCGCATGAAAAAACCGGGCGTTTCACAAAGAAAACGCCCGGCTTGAAATCAATTAGAATGAAATTACCGGTTATTCTTCCTGGAACGGATTGATGCAATTCGGATTGAGTGGATCGTTGCAAAGGAGCCAGTTGGCGGCAAATGCCGCAAAGTCAACCAAATCCACATCGCAATCCTCATCCTTGTCACCGAACATTCCAAGGCCTGCCGCAATCACATCTTCACAGGTCGGATTGGTCACAGCGACCTGGACTTCCGCAAAGATGCTGTCATCCAGTCCATACATGTAGTCAGCCACGCTCAGCCGCAGTGTATACGTGCCGGCCTGTGCAAAGACTGCTCGCACATCTTCGACATTGTCACTTGGCTCAAACGTTACATGATCCGGATCGCTGCTGGTCCACTTGTATGTGATGGCGTCTCCATTAACATCGAATGCGGTGGCATCCATATCAATGTAATTCTGGACCGACAGGACCAGATCCTCGGGATCGACAACACTCACCAGAGGCGGAGCATTTTCACCCAGAGCAACCAATCCCAGAATTTCATCTTCATCCAGAGCATAATTGTAAATTCTCAGATCATCCATAAGACCCATGAAGTAATCGCCAACCACCGTAACATCTTTATGCTTAGTGCCGATGAATAACGCATCCTGAGTAGAGTCAATCAATCCGCTGGCTTCCAATGAAGCAACTTCGGCGCCATCCAGGTACAGTCGCATCATCCAACCATCATAGGTCGCGGCGGCATGGTGCCATTGTCCTGCAACCGGAAGAGGTCCTTCCAGCCTGCCCACACCGGAAAGGTGGAAAACAAATTGGTCATCTTCGGCCAGCAGACGGAACTGATTGTCGCTGGCGCCCTTTTGCAGAATGCGGCGGTTGCCGTCCCAGTCGTTGGCATTGAACCAGCCGGCAATCGAAATGCTCCATTGTACATCTTCGCTCAGGTTGGGGCTGGGCGAGTTTGGATCCGGTACGACTTCCACATAGCCCAGATTGGAGAATTCCAAGGCATAATTATTCGGAGCATCTCCGGGAATCCAACCAGGCGCAAAATTAGGCTCGCTGCCCTCCGGACGAGCACCTAGTAAGCCATCCTCATTATAATCCGTCGAGTCATTAATGATCGTTCCTTGCCCCTCATTGAAGGTATAGTACGCGACCATGGCATCTTCCGTTGCAGGATCCCATACGCGGACTTGAAGGACATCATTGGCATCGTTGCCCATTTCATCGGTCACCAGCAGTTCCAGTTCATAATAGCCTTTATCGGAGGGGAAAACCGCAGTCGCGTTTGGCATGGTTTCGGTACCGCCAAAGTCGACGGTTCCCGGACCACTAGTCTGGGTCCAGAGATAAGTGAAATCTTCGGGACCTGAATCAATATCCGTTACAGTAGGATCGAATTGAATTGTGTCAAGGGGGCTCCGCAACAAATAAGGGCCGCCGACATCGACGCTGGGCGTTCCATCCAGCAATTCAATTTCCGCAATCTGCATACTATTGGCGACGCCAGGATCACGGACTTCCGTTATCAGAATTTCATAGTGTTGGTAAACCGTTGTGTTCTCAAAAACGATTGGAGTGGTATTTTTTGTATAACGAGGCCATCCGGTTGCTTGTTCGAAATCAACAATTCGTCCACTGGCAATTGTCGTGTAGGAACCGTTAATACTGTCATTTGACCCTCGAAGTTCCCAAGCTACTGGATCTCGATCATCATGGTCATTTGCTGTAGTAAATGACAAGCCAACAACCACCTTGTCATTATGTGTCGGGGTTACCCGAATCCCTGTTGGTGGAGCAGAGGCGCCCTTAAAGTGCAGAAATTTTGTGTTGCCATTGTCGTCAATTGCCATAGGCGGCGTTTCAGCATCGGGCCAGTCACTATCGTTCGGCACACCCACGACCGGATCCCCCGGCTGCGTAATATCCGCTGCAAAAGCGGGAATCAAAGTAAAAAGCAGGACAATAGCGACTAAACAAGCGACTCTTTTCATAACACGCTCCTTACCATCGGGTTAAAATGCAATTAAACTGTACCCATAAACATAGAAAACGATACACTCTTTGCAGGACGTGACGATATGACTCCCTCATATTATTTTCACCACCCTGAACTATCTATTATTGTATACTTTGGCTCTATAACTGTCAATTCCCTACCCCTAATAACAAGCGTTTTTTGGAAAAAAAAACGTACTTGATTTATGCTCTTGTTTGACGGTAACCACCAAAAATATCTTACATTCATTTTGGGAATCTGGTAAGCTGTTTCAGTTTAGGCGAAATAAAGTGGATTTTTGGACAAATTTCTATGGCAAAGACACTAACCTATAAAATCCTCGAAAAACACCTTGTCGATGGTGAGCTTATCCCGGGCAAGCCGATTGGAATCCGAATCGACCAGACCCTGACTCAGGATGCCACGGGTACGACGGCCTTTCTGCTGTTTGAATCTATGGGAGTTGGGCGGGTCAAGACCGAATTGTCGGTCAGTTATGTCGATCATAACATGAGCCAGTTCGGCCCGGAAAACCATAACGACCACCTCTATCTCCAGAGTATTGCCCGAAAAGCAGGCGCTTATCACTCCAGACCGGGCAACGGAATCTGCCATCAGGTCCACCTGGAGCGATTCAGCAGACCCGGAACCACCCTGTTGGGAAGCGATTCACATACCCCTACCTGCGGCGGGATGGGTATGCTCGCTATCGGTGCAGGCGGCCTGGATGTGGCCGTGGCAATGGGGGGAGGGGCTTTCTATCTGACCTGTCCGAAGGTCATCGGCGTTAGACTGACCGGTACACTTCGGGATTGGGTCGCCAGCAAGGACATCATCCTCAAGCTTTTATCCATCCTTACGACCAAAGGCAACGTCGGTTGTGTTGTAGAATACTTCGGCAGTGGAGTTAAGAACCTGACCGTTCCGCAACGGGCCACTGTGACGAACATGGGCGCCGAACTGGGGGTAACCTCGAGTATTTTCCCCAGCGATAAAATGACGCGAAAGTTTCTGGAAGCCCAGGGTCGCGAGAAGGCCTTTCAGCCCTTCGAGCCGGATCCGGACGCCAAATATGACCGCGTCATCGAGATCGACCTGTCCCGGCTTGAACCACTGGCAGCGTGCCCCTCTTCCCCGGATAATATCCGTCCGGTCGAAGAATTGCATGGTCTGGAAGTCCACCAGGTGATTGTAGGAAGCTGCACCAATTCCAGCTTAAACGATATGATGATGGTAGCCGGTGTGCTCAAAGGCCGCAAGATTCATCCGCAAGTGGAGTTCGCGATTGCCCCTGGTAGCCGGCAGGTGCTGGAAATGTTAGCCAAAAACAGCGCCCTGGCCAATATGATCGTCGCCGGGGCTAGAATCCTGGAAAACAGTTGTGGTCCCTGTATTGGGCAGGGATGTTCCCCGGCCGACAACGTTGTGAGCCTGCGAACGTTCAACCGCAACTTCTCCGGCCGAACGGGAACAAAAAATGACAGGTGCTATCTGGTCAGTCCGGAGACCGCCGTTGCTTCGGCGATTATGGGTGAATTTACCGATCCAAGAATCCTGAAAGATGTTGTCGGTATCCGCTATCCTTCCGTTAAATTGCCTTCCCGGTTCGAAATCGATGACAGTATGATCGACGAGCCGCTTCCTGTCGAAGAGGCCTACGACGCCAAAGTGCACCGAGGCCCGACCATTGTCGTTCCTGAATCGCCGACTCCCTTGTCGGATACCTTGCAAGGTAAAGTCCTGCTCAAATGCGATGATAAAATCACAACCGACCACATCATGCCTGCAGGCGCCTTTTTGAAATATCGCTCCAATGTGCCGGAATATTCCAAGGTTGTATTCAACTGTTTTAATGAAGAGGACAAGCCGACTTTTGCCGAACGGGCGATGGAATTAAAAAAACAGGATATTTCCACTATCGTGGTTGCCGGACAAAGCTATGGCCAGGGTTCCAGCCGGGAACATGCTGCTCTTTGTCCGATGTATCTGGGCGTACGAGCTATTATTGCCAAGAGCATTGAGCGAATTCATAAAGCCAATCTCATCAACTTTGCGATTGTACCATTAGAATTCGGAAACGAGGCCGATTACAACAAGATCAATCCGGATGATGAACTGAGTATCGCGGGATTGCTCAAGGCGATTGAGAGTGCCGAAGAAATCATGATCACGGACAAAACCGCAAGTTTTGATTTCACTTGCAGCCTGAAACTGTCGCCGCGAGATCGCAAAATCCTGCTGGCCGGGGGACTACTGAAGTACACGAAGAAGCAGGCCAGAGGCTAAACGTGGACAAGGTAATATCCATCTTTGGCACAAGCATGGTCCGGCCGGGAGAACCGATATACGAACTTGCATATCGATTGGGCCTGGCTTTGGCCGAGGCGGGATATACGATTGCTAATGGCGGATATGGTGGTACGATGGAGGCAACCGCCTGCGGCGCAGCAAAGGGCGGCGGTAACGTGATTGGGGTTACCTGTTCGACCTTTGTACGAAGCGGTCCCAATAAATTTATAACAAAAGAAGTTTGTGCCGATTCTTTACAAAAACGTCTGAATACACTGATTGAACTTGGTCAGGCGTATATTGTCCTGCCTGGAGGGACAGGAACATTACTAGAATTGGCTCACGTATGGGAATGGAAAAATAAAAAACTGGCCGGACAGGATAAACCGATCCTGCTTCTGGAATCTTTCTGGAAACCACTGGTGGAAATGATGACCCGGATGGATGAAAAAAGCAGTTTATATGTGGAACAGGTGGACACACCGGACCAGATTGTAGTGCGGCTGAAAGAAACGATTGGATAACGACACGGATGAGGTGAGATTTCCATGAAGGGAACTGTGTTATTTTTCTTTGCGATGGCAGTGGTAGTTCTGGGACAGGAATCCGGTTCTTCTCAAAGAACGATTCCGCTTCGTGATGGGTATGTCATTCTCGGCGCCGGTGGAATCCTTCGACAGGCCGCCGATCCGAATTGCTGGGAATTTCTGCCTCGAGAGCCTCTTACCGACGGTCGAGGACGCATTGAGGCCCAGACGCCGATCATGGTATTGCCCTCGGCGACACTGGAAAAGATCTTGTCGGTAATGGTAAGTGAAGACAAGGAGCTAGGCGTTTGGTTGATGGCCCGCGTAACGTTGTATCAAAAGAAGAATTACCTGTTCCCGGTAAATTTCGTGCCTACAAAAACAAAAAAACAACCAACCGCTACGGTACTAACACCGGGGATTGCCGATCCGAACGACAATTCGATTCTACCGAAGGAAATTCTGGAACGGCTCAAACCGGAAGTAGTTTTCGATTTGACTAAAATGCCGAAACTTCTGGAAGCCCAAAGGGATGTGGCCCTGGTTAATCGAACAGGTTTTGTGGTCGGACACGGATCAGATCGCACCTTCGTATTGGATGGATTTGGTTTGCAGATTGAGGGCCTGTCGTTCAAGCTACTACCGAATACGATTTTGCAGCAGACAGAGCAAAGCACAGATGATTCGGCCGGACGCATCCGTTTTCGCATCTCCGGGATTGTTACCCGTTTCAGGGGACAAGATTACTTGCTGCTGCAACGTGCAGCGCGAACGTATACACACGGAAACTTCTCACGCTAATCACAGGTTTTAATACATCATGGCAGAAAATCTGAACCATATACTGGTCTCATCCGATTCGCCTCAGTGGCAACAACGTTTGCAGCAGGTCCACCAGGCGGTTAAACAGGCCACCTATTTCGAAGACGGAGACAAAAACGACGAAGCTTTGCGTGAAATCCTCCGTAATGTGAAACTGCAAGGCGACAGGGCGATCGAGGATTATACACAACGATTTGACAAAGTGACTTTGTCTCCTGATCGATTCGGTGTTACTCGGAATGAGATGATCGAAGCGCATGCAGGTGTAGACAGGGATCTGATGTCCTCTATCCGCCAAGCCATCAATAATGTTCGTACATACCAGAACCGAATCTTCCAGGGAAAAAGCATTCCGGGTAAGGTTCGGTATACACCTATCCGGCGGGTGGGTGTCTGTGTTCCCGGTGCTTCGGCCCCGCTTCCGTCCACTGTCATCATGACGGCCGTGCCCGCCATCGTAGCCGGCGTGCAAGAAATCGCAGTTGTCTCCCCTCCCCGTTTCAAAGGCGGCATTCATCCGGTGATCCTGGCAGTCTGTCAGGAACTGGGGATACGAGAGGTCTATCGCATCGGCGGTGCCCATGCCATTGCAGCGCTTGCCTTTGGAACGCAAACGATTCGAGCGGTAGACAAGATCGTCGGACCGGGCAATCAGTGGGTGCAGATGGCCAAACGCAGGGTCTTCGGTGAGGTGGATATCGATTCGGTCGCCGGCCCAAGCGAGGTGCTTATCTTGGCTAACGAACAGGCCAATCCCGCCTGGATCGCTGCCGATATGCTCAGTCAGGCTGAGCACGCACCCGGAAGCGCCTTTGTGTTTACCGACAGCCGTCCCCTGGCCGAACACATTTTACAGGAACTGGAAAAACAGGTGGTTTGTCTGAATCGTGCCAAAGAAACCGCCGCCTGTCTTCGTACTTTCAGCGGGATTATCGTCTTCGAAAGGATGGAGGAAGCGATTGAACAGGCGAATCGTTTTGCCGCCGAACACCTGCAGATTCAATGCGGGGATCAAAGCCATTCGGTTGCCGAGCGGATTGTCAATGCCGGCGCCATGTTTATTGGTTCCTATACTCCTGTGGCCGTGGGCGATTATTGGGCGGGTCCGAGCCATACCCTGCCCACCGGAACCAGTGCCCGCTTCTTCAGTCCATTGAGCAGCAATGACTTCGTCAAGAGCACCAGTATCATTGAATACAGCAAAAAGCAACTTGCCGCCGGCAGTGATGACATTGTTCGACTGGCAATGACTGAGGGCCTGGACGCCCACGCCAGAAGCGTCCAGATGCGTCAGGAATAGACTTTCTGCCATTATGAGGCGTTTGTCAGTTTGACTTCAATGATCTCGCGGGCTTTCTGCAAGGCGTCGTTAAGTTTTTTAGGATCTTTCCCACCGGCCTGAGCCATCTGTGGACGGCCGCCCCCTCCGCCGCCGATGATTGGAGCAATCGTTTTAACAATGTCTCCTGCCTTGATCCCTTTGGCCACCAAGTCATCTGTCACACCAACGAGCAACATCACTTTGTCATCGGCTTCGGCCATTCCAAACACGACAGCCGCGGATTTCCCTTTTTTCTTCACAATATCCATGGCCTGACGAGCTTGCTCGATAGGACAGGCGGAAAGCTGTCCGACCACGACAGATACGGTGTCGATTTTTACAGCCGATTTCAGGAGTTCTGTCGCCTCCGACATCGCGTCAGATCCGCCTTTTTGAGCTGCCGTTTTCAAGTCCTTGACCAGCTTCTTGTTGTCTTCCAACAATTTTTGGATGCGTCCGACGATCCGCTCGGGGGGTGTTTTAAGGAGAGCCACCAGTTCGTCAACAACTTGGCCTCGAGTCAGTAAATGGTCAATCAATCCCTGCCCCGTCAATGCAGTGATCCGCCGGACACCTGCAGAGATACTTTCTTCCTTGACGATTTTAAATCCGCCGATTTCCGAAGTGTTGGCTACGTGGGTTCCGCCGCAAAACTCCCGGCTGAAGGCATCCTTGATCCGAGACTCATCCTTTGCCCCGACGGCAATGACGCGTACCTCGTCTCCATACTTTTCCCCGAACAAAGCCATGGCTCCCACTTGTTTGGCCGCATCAATGGGCATCACTGAGCACGTGACCGGTTCGGCCTGGGCGATCTTGTCGCGGATGAGTTGTTCGACTTTATCCATTTCCTCCGGCGTCAATGCCCTGGGACTTGTAAAGTCAAACCGCAGATAATCCGGGCAGACGAGAGATCCCTGCTGGTGTACTGAATCGCCCAATACATTCTGCAGGGCCCACTGTAGCAGATGGGTTGCGGTATGGTTTCTTTTGCTGGCCTGTCGGTTTTTGTCAACGCTTGCCGTAACGTCCATTCCAATCTTGACGGCGCCTTCCGCAAGTTTGCCCGTATGGACGACACAATCGGCGATTTTTTCCGTCGCTTCCACAACGAATTGGAACTCCGATCCTGTTATCATGCCGACATCGCCAACCTGTCCGCCTGCCTCGGCATAAAAACATGTCCGGTCCAGCACAAGGCTTATCGTGGTGTTCGAATCAGAAAACGAACCGCTTGTTACAAAGCCGTCGGAATTAATCCACCCCATAACATTGGCTTTACAAGTGTCGGTCTTATATTTCAGGGAATCATCGGTTGTCGGAAGCTCGACTCCCGAAAGGGAGGCCTTGAGAGTACCCGCCTTCTGGGCGGCTCTTGCTTGCTCGCGCTGCTGATCCATACGTTTCTCGAACAGTTTGACATCGACACTCAATCCTCGTTCCCGAGCCAGCAATTGTGTCAGGTCGAGCGGAAAACCGTATGTATCGTACAGTTGGAAGGCATCCTCCCCGTCAATCTGCTTGCGGCCGGCCTTTTTTGCCCGTTCGACCGCCGTGGAAAAAATCTCTAACCCACGGTCGAGTGTCCGGCTAAAGCCTGCTTCTTCCGACTCGATAACCGTCGCAATAAAATCAGCCCGCTGCCGAACTTCAGGAAACGCCTCGCCCATTTCCTCGGCCAGCACAGGAACAAGCTTGTATAGGAATGGCTCATGGGCATCGAGCACTCGACCGAAACGAGCTGCCCGACGCAGGATCCGCCGCATTACATACCCGCGTCCCTCGTTGGAGGGAGTTACACCATCGGCGATCGAAAAGGTCAATGAACGAATATGATCCGCGATCACACGAAAAGCGTTGTCCGTCTTATTGCCCAGCTTCGAGGTATACTTGTGACCCGTCAAGTCCGAGACGGCATTCAGAATCGGCATGAACAAGTCGGTATCATAATTGCTGGTCTTATTCTGCAGGACCGCACTGATCCGCTCCAAACCGGCACCGGTATCTACATAATTGGCTCCCAGACGTTCCAGTGTTCCATCCGATTTGCGATCAAATTGGATGAACACCAAGTTCCATAACTCGATATACCGTGCACAACCTGCATTCACCGCACAAGTGTGTCCCGGTACATGCTGCATATCGCATCGATCCGGTCCCAGATCAATATGAATCTCGCTGCATGGTCCGCATGGGCCCATAGCGCCCATTTCCCAAAAGTTATCCTTTTTACCACAAGAAAGAATTCGCTCGGGAGGAAGCGGAGTCAATTTTTTCCAAAGGTCTTTGGCTTCCAGATCCGGCTCCGATCCATCCTGTGGGTCTCCCGCAAACACCGTAGCCCAGAGCCGATTCGGATCGATCCCATATACTTTTGTCAACAATTCCCAAGCCCATTCAATCGCCTCGGCTTTAAAATAATCGTCAAACGACCAGTTACCCAGCATCTCAAAAAAGGTGTGATGATACGTATCCAATCCGACCTCTTCCAGGTCGTTGTGTTTTCCACTGACGCGGATGCATTTCTGACTGTTGGCCGCCCGTTTCCAGGGAGCCGCCTTCAAGCCGAGGAAATAGTCCTTGAACTGGTTCATGCCCGCATTCGTAAACAGCAGTGTCTCGTCTCCAATCGGCACAACCGGAGCGCTCGGCACAAACATATGCGCTTTTTGTTCAAAAAAATCAATAAAACGACTTCGAATCTCTTTCGAAGACAGCATCTGTTTTTCTCCGTCTGCAACCGACCGGCAGAGATGTCCACACGACATCCCCCTGAGGAGCTATCCAATCCGGCCCCGATAAAACAGAACATCCTAGATACCGATCCTATCATTGTCCAACGAAAAATCGATCCCGTGTTGGAACTTTGGGGGACATAAAAAGAGATGCTACCGCCATTACAATTTCAATCCATGTATGAACGGGCCTCTGGTTCGGATTATCCCCGACCGGAGGATTCCTCGGTCATTTTCTGAGACTCTATAGGGCTGGATTTTGGCGGGATCTCCTGGATAGAGATTGGAGCTTTCTGTCCTCCGGAACTGGCTTCTACTTCTTCGGTTTCGGCCGGGGCCGGCAGGTCATCCGGGAAAGGCTTTTCTTCTATGTGGAAATCTTCGTCGCCCTTTCCCCCCATTGAATCGGTATCCTGGTCTTCCTGGGATTCCTGTTCAGGGCCTTCCGCGCTTTCGGTTGGCCTTTCTTCTATCGTCTCTTGAGCCTGTTCTTCCTCCGGCGCCATGCGAGCATAGATGGCGTTCTGAACCGCTACTTCGGCAGGTTCATCCGTCAGAGCCCGCAAATAAATCGGGGCCTCCGGATGGCTCTGTTCGGCTGCCACAAGCTGGTCACGGATCAGTTCCAACAAGCCGAGAAATGTTCCGATCATCACCAGTCGGTTCTGGCGATCCATAAAAACGCCTTCCAACGTCATTGCTCCTTCCGTCTGCAACCGATGCAACAAAGCAATCTGGTACAGATCAATTGGCGTATCATCTTCGATGTAATCATAGCTCTGATAGGTGCCGACCGACTGCATGATCCGGTCGAATGCCTCGAGCAGCGTCCATACCGAGATGTCTTCCAGATCCACCTCCGGCTCGGCGTCCGGCTTGAGTTTGGCGATAATCGTGTCCGGCCGGGTATAACGCAGATCGCGTTCGGCCGCCGCCGATTCGAGCAGGTTTGCCGCATCCTTGAACCGTTTGTATTCCAGCAATTGCCGCACCAGTTCAGCGCGAGGATCGCTGATGTCCTCAGTCCCGGTCATATCCTCCTCCGGTGTCGGCAGCAGCATGATAGACTTGATCTCCATCAGCGTCGCGGCCATCACCAGAAAATCGCCCGCCAGCTCGATATCGATCTGCTTGAGGATTTCCACGTAGCCCAGATACTGCTCTGTGATCCGGGAGATTGGAATATCGTAGATATCAACCTCTTCCTTGCGGACCAGGTACAACAACAGGTCCAGCGGGCCGGAAAAAATATCCAGACTGACATGATATTCCGACAAGATGTCTACTCCTGTTCCTCGTCGTCCGAGTCATCCAGCGATTCGGCGGATTCTGCCTGCGCCGCCAGAACCTGCTCAGCTCGCTCTACATCCTTCTCAAAGACCTGTAATTGAATCTTGATATCTTCAATCGTCGGCATATTCGCCACCAGGTCTCCGCCCACAATGGTCGCCTCGATTCCTTCGTTTTCCAGGGCGATTCGTGCCATTTCAGCCTCGAATTCGTGCCCAAACTCGGCAATCGTTACCAGTTCGTCTTCCGTGTGAGGGTGCTCTTGCATACTTAGGCTCCTAATCCTACAGCTTTCCTGACCTCGTCCAGCGTTTTTCGGGCGATGGATCGCGCCCGGGCGGCCCCGTCGGCTAACACCTGCTTAACGAAGTCGATATTATTCTCCAGTTCCGTCCGTTTCGCTCGATATGGTCGGAAATATTCGTGCATCAGTTCGACAACCCGTTTTTTCGTTGAGCCGTATCCCACTCCGCCGGCCCGGTACTTCTGATCCCATTCCTGGATTTCCTCTTTGGAGGCCACCAGACGCAGTAGGGCAAAGATATTGCACTTGTCCGGATCTTTCGGTTCCTCCACCGGTGTCGAATCAGTCTGCATCCGCATGATCTTTTTCTTAACGCTGCTTTCCGGCTCGAAAATTTCGATCGTGTTGTCGTAACTCTTGCTCATCTTGCGGCCGTCCAGACCCGGCACCACGGCAACCTCATCCAAAATATAATCCTCAGGGATAGTCAGGACCTCCCCGTAGAAATTGTTAAACCGCTGGGCAATATCACGGGTTACTTCAATATGCTGTTTCTGATCGGCACCGACCGGAACGAGGTTGCTGTGATAGGCCAGGATGTCGGCCGCCTGCAGGACCGGATAAGCAAACAGGCCATGATTGGGGCTCAGGCCCTGGGCGACTTTATCCTTGAAGCTGGTACATCGCTGCAAGAGCCCCATCGGAGTCACACACGACAGGATCCACGCCAGTTCGGTCACTTCCGGCACATCCGACTGCCGCCAGAACACCGTCTTGTTCGTATCCAATCCGAGGGCGATATAATCCATGACCACTTCCAGCGATCGCTTCCGAAGCTCGTCTGCGGAGGGATTGCTTGTCATCGCGTGGTAATCGGCGATAAAGTAAAAACCTTCATTCTCTGACTGTAACGCCAGATGCTGCCGTATCGCCCCGAAAAAGTTACCAATATGCAGCTTGCCCGACGGCTGGATGCCCGATAGTACCCGTGCCAAATTGCTCTCCTGTCTCAATCCGAATCTTTTATCTGCCAATCGCCCTTATGGGGCGAAACGATACGGTACCAGTTTCGCCCTTTCAAGTCAATATCAGGCTGGGTTTTACAGGATATGTCTTTCTTGAGTTGCCCCCGATTCTCATCCGGCTCCTTTCCGGGTATGGGGAATATCGCACTTTTCCTGTCACAAAATCGGCTGTTCTGCGACTATAAAGGCATTCGATCAAAACGTGGAAAACGAGCAACTGTGAACATTTTATTTGACAAGGCGTATCTGTTCGTCCATTGTATGGGCAAATCAACGGATGAACAGAGATTGGAAAGGAGCCAGGATGACTAACGGACAAATCTCGGACAAGAGCGGTGTTGCATGCCTGTTATTGCTTTTGCTGTTACCCGGTTTGGGAATTCACCGGTTTTTCGTGGGCAAGATCGGCTCGGGGATTCTCTTTCTTCTCACAGCCGGCGGATGCGGCATCTGGTGGCTGATTGACCTGATTATCCTGGTCATGGGCAATTTCACAGACGCCGAAGGACGCCCCGTCAAACTGTCCAAGTAGACTCTAACTCAGATAAAAAATCGACTTCCTCATGCTGATTCCGATGAAGTTGACCGGTTCGTTTGGCAAGTTGATTCGTCAATTGCAGGACTGTCGAGCGGAGTTCGTCGCCATCCAGGCCGTACTTGGCCCCGAGGGCCTCAACCCGCTTTCGCATTGTCGTCGACAGGAGCATGAAATACAACTCCTCGGAGAACTTTTCTGTGGTCAATCCGTTATGTCTCGCTGTGATTTCCATTCTGTGGCATCCGTTTTCCTGTGAACCAGCAATCCTTCTACCTATATAGACGACGAAACCACCCCAAGCGCCGCTGTAAACTAGGTAATTTTTCTGTAAACTCCAATTTGAGCGATATATTTAACAAGTAGATCAACGTGCAGATTATTGTGAAATCTTTATCATTTATATTGCACCTAATTCACTTGTTTTATGCGACTTATGAATGTTCGATTGGAACCTATTTATGTACTGGTTCTTCTCAAAATCTCACAAATCCTGTGTTTTTCTATTGAAATCGCGGGCTATCCTGCTAGGGTATGCAAAATCTCGCGGGGAATCCCTATCCGCGATATTTCAGCTATGTAAAGCTGCAGAATGAAAATAAATTGTTAATTCTTGTGAAAGGTCGAGGTGTAGTCTCATGGCAGAACAAAACAAAGGAATGCAATCGCTCATGGTTGAAGGCCGTAAGTTTCCCCCGCCTACCAACGTGCAGTCGAATGCCTGGATTAACAGCGAGCAGCAGTACAAGGAAATGTGGGAAAAGTCGATCAACGACCCGGATGCTTTCTGGCTGGAACAGGCCAAGACGCTGACCTGGTTCAAGGAACCAACCAAGAGTCTGGAATATACCTGGGACACCAAGGCCCGGAAGATCGAACATACCTGGTTTGCCGATGGTGAGCTGAACGTTTCGTACAACTGTCTGGATCGTCATCTGGGCACTCCTATTGAGAACAAGGTCGCCATCCTCTGGCAGGGTGAGGCCGAGGATGCGGTTAAGAAGTTTACCTATAAAGAAATGCACACAGAGGTCTGCAAATTTGCCAATGTGCTCAAGGGCAAGGGCATCCGCAAGGGCGACCGCGTGGCTATTTATATGCCAATGGTACCCGAACTGGCTATTGTGATGATGGCCTGCACTCGAATCGGAGCGATTCATTCGATCATTTTTGGCGGTTTCAGCGCCGACGCGATCAAGGGCCGTGTCAACGATTCCGATTGTAAGATGCTGATTACCTCCAACGTGTCTCTTCGGGCCGGCAAGCACATCCTTCTCAAAAAGATCGCCGACGAGGCCCTGGCCGATTGCCCGACCATCGAAAGCGTCATCGTGACGAAGGTCAACACTGAACCCTGCGATATGATAGACGGTCGGGATTTCTGGTATCATGACGAGATGGCCAAGGCCAGCGCCGACTGCGAACCCGAGCATATGAACGCCGAAGATCCGCTGTTCATCCTGTACACCTCCGGCTCGACAGGAAAGCCCAAGGGCGTGGTCCACACCACAGCCGGCTACCTGATGCATACCTCGCTGTCGCACAAGCATATTTTTAATATTCACGACGATGATATCTACTGGTGCACTGCCGATATCGGCTGGGTGACAGGACATAGCTATATCGTTTACGGCCCATTGGCCAACGGCGCCACAAGTCTGATGTTCGAAGGCGTCCCGACCTATCCGGATGCCGGACGCTTCTGGCATATTTGCGACAAGTTCAAGGTCACCGTTTTCTATACGGCTCCCACGGCGATTCGCGCCCTGATGCGTCTGGGTGACGAGTGGGTAACCAAGTACAAGCTCGATTCCCTGCGGATTTTGGGCACGGTGGGCGAGCCAATCAATCCCGAAGCCTGGATATGGTACTATGAAAAGGTCGGACACAGCAAATGCCCGATCGTGGATACATGGTGGCAGACCGAAACCGGCGGGATCTTAGTCACTCCGTTGCCGGGCGCCCATACGCTTAAGCCCGGAAGCGCCTGTAAGCAGTTCTTCGGAGTAGACACCATAGTGCTGCGGGATGATGCTTCGGTATGTAATGTCAATGAAGGCGGCAAGCTGTGTATCCGCAAACCCTGGCCCGGTATGATGCGTACGATGTGGGGCGATCATGACCGTTTTATCGACACGTATTTCACGATGTTCGACAACATGTATTTCACGGGTGACGGTTGCCGGGTCGACGAAGACGGCGATCATTGGCTGATGGGTCGGATTGACGATGTAGTCAATGTCTCCGGTCACCGTATCGGAACCGCTGAGGTGGAAAGTGCCCTGGTCAGCCATGCCAAGGTCGCCGAGGCCGCTGTCACACCGATCCCGCACGAGATCAAGGGACAGGGTCTGTATGCCTATGTCACTCTGGTCGATGGCGTCGAGGAAAGCGATGCTCTCAAGAAAGAATTGATCATGCACGTCCGTAAGGAAATTGGCCCGATCGCCGCTCCGGAAGCGATTCAGTTTGCTCCGTCGCTGCCCAAGACTCGTTCGGGCAAGATCATGCGTCGAATCTTGCGCAAGATTGCCGAGAAGGATACAGGCAACCTGGGCGATATCACCACGCTGGCCGATCCGAGTGTCGTCGAGAAGCTCATCGCAGGCCGCGGATAAACAACCGGTCCAATCACAATCCGGCCGGACGCATTCTATTTGCGTCCGGCCTGTTTTCTTGAAAGGAATCGATCATGTCGGAACAAAAGGTCATGAACCGATGGCTCGTGGTTGTCGGCGGTATTCTCATCCAGCTCTGTCTTGGCGCCATCTATGCCTGGTCGGCGTTTACAAACAAATTGACCGAAGCCGGTTATGAAAAATGGCATACACAAGTCATTTTTTCTGTCGGCTTGCTGACGTTTGCGGTGGTTATGGCTTTGATTGCCGGTAAGTGGCAGAAGAAAGTCGGCCCTAAAAAGGTTGCCATAACAGGGGGTCTTGTTCTTGGACTAGGCTATGTTCTAGCCGGCTTGTCCGGATATAACTTCTGGGGCATCCTGATTGGTGTCGGCATCCTCGGAGGAGCCGGAATCGGCTTGGGATATGTATGCCCGATTGCGGCCCTGGTCAAATGGTTCCCGGATAAGAAGGGCCTTATCACCGGGCTGGCCGTTGCAGGCTTTGGTTTTGGAGCCCTGATCTGGATCAAACTGACCGGCGGTTTTAAATTTGGTCCCGTCAATCTGACTCCAGGCTGGGAAGGTCTATACGGAATGGGCTGGACTATCAGCAAAGTCTTTATCTTGTACGGGATTCTCTTTGCCATCCTGGTTATTCTTGGGGCTATGTTTATGGTCAATCCACCGGATGGCTGGCAGCCAAAAGGGTGGGTTCCTCCGGAGGCAGCCCATGCCGCAAGCACAGGAGGCATTAATCTCACCGAAAAAGAGATGGTAAGAACTCCGCAATTCTGGATTCTGTTCTTGACCTTTACGGCAGGTGGCATGGCAGGATTGATGGTCATTGGAATTATCCGTTTGTTCGGTGTAGAATCTCTGACTCAGGGGGGCATCGAAGAAGCGGCTGCAAAAACCATTGCCGGAACCGCAATGGGCTTGTTTTATGCCCTGCTTAACGGCATAGGCCGTATTGCATGGGGTGCCATCTCGGACAAAACCGGCCGAAAGAATGCTATTATCCTCATGAGCGCCGCGCAGGGCATTATGATGATTGTTTTCTACTTCATCGGTGGCAATGAAATCGGTTTATATATCGGAGCCGCGATTATTGGTTTCAATTTTGGTGGAAACTTTGCTCTCTTTCCGGCTGCCACAGCCGATTATTTCGGCAATAAAAATGTTGGAACCAATTATCCATGGGTCTTTATGGCTTATGGTGTCGGCGGTGTGGTCGGTCCGATTCTTGGCGGCATTATGGGCGATAAGCAATTGTGGATGTGGGCGTTTATCCCTTGTGGCATCGCCTGCCTTGTGGCGGCCGTTATTTCAATGGGATTAAGACCCCTTCACACAACGGGTATCGCCGTACAACCAATAAATCCTCAGCCGGAATTAAATGCACAAGCCAAGGAAGAGCAATAGTAAATCCAGCTTAGGGGAAAGCACGGTTCGAATGACAGGGAAGTCGTTGGATCGTGAGGAACGACAATTGTGTCGAAGTTGGAGGCAATGACGAGCGATCCGGAAACTTCAGTTTCCGGATCGCTCTTTTTTTACAGCCCATGGTGGGGAAAAACCAGCTTTTTAACACTGTCCAGTGTGATATTCAGAATTTGATCGACGCTGCATTTCTGGGCTTCGCTGGGAGCCAGTACGCGATCTCGCAATCCCCCATGCCAGTCTGCCGTTTCAAGCATCACTCCGCCTAATCCAGCCGCCGCATCAGCGCCGGCATCTTCCCCGCACAAGGCCGTCCAAGCCAGAGCCCATGCCCGGGCCGTATTATCGACATGGTAGCCCCCACCACCCGTGGCAAGGATCGGCTTTCCAAAGGCCCGCAGAAGGCCGATGACATCGGCGATTACGTTGTTGGTCAGGCTCAGGTTTGCCAGTGGATCGCCGGATAGGGTATCTGCCCCGATCTCCAGAGCAAGGACATCCGGCCCGAACGCATGAATCAAGGGAAGCACAACCTGGCGAACCGCCCGCAGATAGGCTTCATCATACGTGCCCATCGGTAAAGGAATATTGATGGCATATCCTTTCCCTTCCCCCTCACCGATTTCTTCTACAAATCCGGTACCGGGAAAGAGTGTCCGGCCATCCTGATGTAGTGAGATGGTCATCACATCGTTTCGATCATAGAAGGCTGCCTGTACGCCGTCCGTATGATGCACATCGATATCGAGAAAAACGACTCGTTTGTTTCCTTTGGCCAGCGTCTCGCAGCCAAGAACGACATCGTTGAGATAACAGAATCCCGCCGCTCGATCCGGAAAGGCGTGATGCAGCCCGCCGGATGGATTAAACGCTACTGAAGCCTTTCCCTGCACAATCCATTCGGCCCCCAGCACGGACGCCCCACAGGCCAGGACCGAATAGTCCCATACTCCTTTGAAGGCCGGACAATCGCCCGTACCCAGGCCAAAGTAAAGCATTTCCGAATCATACTCGCCCCGATTCAATCGTTCCAAAGCATCCAGATATTCCGGCGTATGGAATGTTTCCAAGACCTCCCTTGTAGCGGGAGGAGGCGCAACTTCTATTTTATCATCCCCGATCAACAGTCCCATTGAGGTCAGTATCGCACGCGCCTTACCAGCTCGCGAGGTATTAAAAGGACATGAGGGCGGATACGGATACGCCTCAAGTTCAGGACTATATATAAATGCTTTTTGTGTCATCAGATTTCAAATACTTTTGGCTATGCTGTGATCTGGTGCTGGGCGTTTTCCAGCCAGGTCTTGTTCAGGACCACGCCCCAGCCCGGATTGTTGGGAACGGCGACTTTTCCGTCCCGTACCTTGAGCACCGGCTGATACAACTCGCGCGTCCAGGGGTTGCTCTCAATCGTATATTCCACATGCGGTCCGGCATTGGGGATTGCACCCATCAGATGCAGGGCAAATACGGTCACCAGTGATAAGTTTGCAGAGTGCGGCACAACGGGCACCTTGGCTTTGTGTGCCATCGCCACGACACGTAATGTTCGCGTCAATCCCCCCAGATAACACACGTCCGGCTGAATGATATCATAGGCCTTGGCGTTTAGGATCCGCTGCCACTGGGCCGGATCGTTATTCTGCTCACCGCCGGTGACTGGCACTTTCAGGGCCTTGTTGACCTTGGAAGCCCATTCGAACTCCCAATAGGGGCAAGGTTCCTCAAAATGGATAACCTTGTTCTTTTCAAGCATCTTGCCCACTTCAATGGCTTTTTCGATAGTATAGCAACTATTGGCGTCGACCATCAGGCCGACATCCTCGCCCAGTGCCTTTCGCACGGTCGGGACAATCTCTTCGGTCCGGCCGGGCCAGGCATCCTGATTGTGGCCGGCCTCGGAGCCAATACGGATTTTGAATGCACGAAATCCATGGCTTTCCCGCAAAGCCACCATCCGACGCGCTTCTTCCTCGGCTGTTATCTTGCGGCTCATACTGGAACCATACACAGGTATTGCGCCAGGAGTACCACCCAGCAGTTCACAAATACTCTTGTTTTCTTGTTTTCCCCGGAGGTCCCACAAGGCCGTATCCAGACCGGACAACGCACGGCACACATAAGACCAGGGGTATTTGAGATTGCGATCCCGGACTAGATCGGAAATGCCTCCAAAATCATAGGGATCTTTTCCAATCACAAGCGGGGCAACATTTCGATGCAGGACGATTGCAGAAATATCGGCGTTGAACGGAGCCATCTGCCCCCATCCCTCGGTCCCATCCTCGGTCACGACACGGACAAAGCTAAGATTGTTCGCCTCTTTATCCGTGAAACTTTCTATGCTCTTAATCTTGGCATCGCTTTTTCCCTGAAGAAGTGCCTCGATTGACGAACCGATATCCTCTTTACTCTTATCTCCAATCGGGTATCCCAAACCGAACGCCGAACGGGTCGGCCCTGCTGCTCCCAGGATTCCTCCTGCGACAGCGGTCTTTATAAAAGCTCGACGATTAATTGTCTTCATAATTCCTCTTTCTCCTGCATCTTGAAGTCGGAAACACAATACAATGAAAGTTTCCGATGTACCCCAAAATTCTTTGCCCAAATTAATCTTTTATCGGCACATCCGCAACAACAATATCGCGGTCACGATCCACAGCCACAGCCAGGACGCACCCCGATGCATCGATCATAATACTTTGCCCCCCGTATACCCGATCCCGCCACGGTCCGCGGGTAATCTGCCCAACCAGATCTACCCCGATGACCGGGACGCCGATTCTTCGAGCTGCTGATTGTACAACAGAATGAAGTTCTTTTCCATGCTCTGGCCAGTTTTCTTCGGGGGCCGCCCAACCATAGGGTACAAGTACCAGATCGGGTTTTTGTTCGGCCATGGCGTCCAGTACATCCGTCCGAAAGGTGTCCGCACAAATCAGCAGCCCGATTCGTCCCAGTTCGGTATCGACAGATGCAACCTGGCCGCCCGGAGTATAAGGGGGATTCATCAACTCCGTTAGAATATTCATTTTCTGATGTTTGAGTAGAAGGTTTCCTGCCGGATCGATCAAAATGGCCGAATCGTGCAGGTTGACACCGTTTTTCTCCGCCAGGCCAATACATATATAGAGCTTATATTGTTTCGCCAGGGCACAAAGACGATCGGAGTCTTGTCCGGGTATAGGATATGCACGTTGATGGGCATCACTATAAACCCAGCCGAGAATCGATGTTTCGGGAAAACAGGCGATTTGCGCCCCGGCCCGGGCAGCATCCTGCAGGGCATTTTCAATGCGGATAAAATTACCCGATCGATCGCCGGAGAGACAGAAAATCTGACACATGGCCACACGAATTGATTTGCCTTTTGTCGGTCGGCTCATTTTTTGCCTATTCTCATTTGTCATATTGCATCCCGCCATAGCTATCAACAAAAAATTGAGTAACCAGACAATCGTTAATAGCCGCGCAACGCCAGAAAAAAATCGTTCAGGATTTTCTGTCCAGGCCATATGTGATCGAATACGCTTCACCGTCAAACTCCGTATTGACCGAGTAACCGCTGTTGTAGAAGATTTGCAGCATTGCCCGATTCATCGGCAAAACTGTGGCATAGAACCGTTTGACACCCCGGCTCTTGGCGATGTCCGTAATATAGTCCAGTAAGTAGCTTCCCATGCCCTTATCCTGCCATTCATCCTGCACGATAAATGCCACCTCGGCCACCTGCGTCTTTGGATCGAGGAAGTATTGCGCAATCGCCACGATTTCCTCTCCATACGCCGCTCCCGGAACCACTCCGACAATCGCCAGGTTCTGTTCATAATCCACATTGGTCAGCTTCTGGACATCCTTGTGCGGAAAGGTCTTGGTGTGCGTAAAGTATCGCCTCTTCACCGATTCACGAGAAAGCGAATACAGCATTTCCGACAGGGCCGCTTCATCGGTGGGCTTGACGGGACGAAAGAAAATTTCCGTACCGTCCCGCAGTGTTTCGTATCGTTCCAATTCCTCGGGGTAGTGGACCTTATCCCATTCCAGTTCGATCTGATCGGGTTGGATATAACGCTGTGCCTTGGCAGCCTGGATTAACTCCTTGCGGAACTTGGGGTGAGCAATGTTAATCAAAGACAGTACACGCTCGCGAATGCTCTTTCCGTGCAGGTAGGCAATTCCGTATTCGGTAACGACATAATGCACATCTCCCCGTGTCGTCACCACGCCCGCCCCTTCAGTCAACCTTGGCACGATTCGGCTAATTGTGTCACCTTTGGCCGTGGAAGGCATTGCAATGATGGGTTTGCCTCCCCTGCTTCGCGCACAGCCTCGAATAAAATCGACCTGGCCGCCAATGCCGCTATAGAAACGATAGCCCAGTGAATCGGCACAAACCTGACCGGTTAAATCGATCTCCAGACCGACATTGATGCCCACCATTTTATCGTGCTGGGCGATGATAAACGGATCATTGACATACTCAGTCGGATGGAATTCGAACAACGGATTATTATCAATGTAGTCATACAAGGCCTGGGAACCCATGCAAAAACTGGCAACGATCTTGCCGTTGTTGATTGTCTTTTTGGAACAGGTAACCGCGCCGCATTCGATCAATTCAATGATCCAGTCTCCGAACATCTCGGTATGTACGCCAAGTTCCTTTTTATCATGGAGATACTCAGCCATCGCCTGAGGAATTCTCCCAATGCCACACTCGATCGTGCTGCCGTCCTCGACCAGCCGGGCCAGATTCTGTCCGATTTTTCGAAGCACGTCATTGGTCGTGGGCGGCTCAACCATAATAATCGGCTCATCATAAGGCACCAGCATATCAATAGAATTCACATGTAGAAAGCAATTCCCCAGGGTTCGCGGCATTCCGGTATTAACCTGTGCAATGACGAATTTGGCGTTCGCGGCGGCTGATTTTACAATGTCCACCGATACGCCAAGGCTACAGAGCCCATTGATATCCGGCGGCGTAACGGTAATCATCGCCACATCGATCGTTACCCGGCCGGTTTCGAACAGTTGCGGGATATTGCTTAAAAAAACCGGCGTGTAATCGCCAATGCCCTGTTCCAGGGCATCACGCACGTTTTCCGCAACGAAAAAAGTGTTCATCTTGAATTTTTCGCGAAACTCCTGCCGGGCATACGGTGCAGCGCCCATCGTTAACAAGTGCACCACATGCGCATCGTAGATATGTCCGCCATGTTTGACCAGCGAATCGACCAAATGCTGCGGTTGTCCGCACCCGGTACCGATGAAGATACTGTCTCCCGGCTTAATCCGCCTCATCGCTTCCGGTGCCGTACCGATCAGCTCTTTATATTTGTCTTTCCAATCAAATTCATGCATATCTGTGCCCTCCATGAACAACCAGCAGAAGAAAAATCATTCTACCGCCGGGAGCATATCGGTTTTTTTTATGCCTTTTCCAATGTCATCATGGCGTCAACGGCGATGGGAGTGGTTCCCTCCCGTCCGACGACGTAAGGATTAATATCGATTTCTTTGATTTGCGGAAACTCGGTCACAAGTTGGCTGAGCCGCTGGAGGCCCTCGGCGATCACATCGATATCCACCCCTTCCTCACCCCGGGCACCGCTTAGAAGGTCGTATGTTTTGGTTCGAACCAGCATTTCCTTGGCCTCGGCAGCCGTCAGAGGTGCGGGATAAAACACCACATCTTCCAATACTTCCACCAATCTTCCGCCCATTCCAAACATCATCAATGGTCCAAATCGAGGATCACGATTCATCCCCAGAATCACCTCGCGTCCCTTGTCAACCATCTCTTCGACACTGATACCGATGATATCGGCGTCAGGAGCCTTCTTCGGAATACGGTACATCATCAAATCGAAAGCATCCATCACTTCCTGATCGGTCCGCAAATCCGTTTTTACACCACCGATATCTGTCTTGTGAATGATATCGGGAGACCAGATCTTCAAGACGACCGGATAACCAATATAGTTGGCAATATTGACGGCCTGCTCGACAGTTGTAGCAATCTCACCACGCGGAGTGACAAAGCCATACGCTTCCAGAATCTCTTTGGTTTCAGCCTCTCCGAGTTCCAGTACGTTTTGTCGCAGTCGCCGCTCGATAATCCGCTCGGCCTTGTGACGATTGACGCTGAACAGCTTGACAACCCGCTTGGGCCGGGACCTCCATTGGGAATAGTGAGCCATTACCTTGATGGTGCCGACAGCGCTTTCCGGAGAGTCATATTGAGGAATTCGCCCCTTTCGCAAGATTTCGCTGGCCTCATAGATCCTTGAAGCCCCCAAAAAACAGGTCAGAACGGGTTTTTCATCCTTTTCCTTGGCAACACGGACTACCGCCTTGGCCGTCTCCAGAACCTCAGTCATGGCGTGGGGGCTCAATAATACCAATACAGTGTCTACGTTCGGATCGTCGAGTGCTGCATGCAAGGCAAATTCATAACGGTTGGCCAGGGCATCCCCCAGTAAATCAATGGGATTGTCGACATTAGCCACTCCGGCCAGTTCTTTGGCGTTACAGAGTTTCTGAAGGGTTTGCTCGGTAAAGCTTGCCAGTTTTAGACCCTCTCTCTCGATGGCATCGGTAGCCATGATTCCGGCACCGCCGGCATTGGCAATTACAGCTACACGAGGCCCGGTGGGTACCGGATCGTAGGCAAAGGCACGGGCATAGTCAAACTGGGCTTTAATCGAAGGGCAGCGAACTACACCGGCTCGCTCAAACACACATTCATAAGCATTTTCCGATTCGGCCAGCCGACCCGTAT
Organism: Sedimentisphaerales bacterium; assembly: GCA_016926155.1. Taxonomy (GTDB): domain Bacteria; phylum Planctomycetota; class Phycisphaerae; order Sedimentisphaerales; family Anaerohalosphaeraceae; genus JAFGGE01. The sequence continues at coordinate 8,596 of JAFGPC010000106.1, read as the reverse complement.
GGGATGTTGCAGCACGAGCGCCGGCCTCGGTAACTCCGGATTTAAGCAGAAGGATGGGCTTGATACGACTGATTCGCTCGGCCTGACGTATAAAAGCGTCCCCGTCGCTGATGGTTTCCAGATAACCGGCAATCACTTTGGTGTTGTCATCTTCTCCCAGGGCCCGCATCACATCCATTTCATTGACATCGGCCTTATTTCCGATGCTGACCAGCTTACTGAATCCAATGTCGGTCGCTCCGGCCATATCCACCATGGCGGCCAGAATCGAGCCGGATTGAGAAAAATAACCCACTTTCCCAGCCTTAGGCAATTGGCCGCCGAAACTGGCATTGAGCTTGCTGGTTGGACACATCACCCCAATGCAGTTGGGTCCGATAATCCGCATTCCCGCCGAGCGGGCGATGCGAACGATTTCCTGCTCGAGCTGGGCTCCCTGCGATCCGGCCTCCTTGAAGCCGGAAGAGATGATAATAGCCGCTTTGACCCGAAGATCGGCACAATCCTGGATCACGGATTTGACATGCTTGGCAGCTACGACCACCACAACCAGTTCCGGGGATTCACCGATACTCTTAAGGTCCGGATAACATTTGAGACCCTGGACTTCATCGGTGGAAGGATTGACGGCAAACAGTTTTCCCTCATACCCGGCCCGTAACATGGCCGAGACTACTTCGTAGCCAACCTTGCCCTTGGTCCGTGATGCCCCAACAATAGCAACCGATCGGGGGGTGAAGAAGCTTTCCAGACTCATTCGCACCTCATATCAATACTTGCCGCTGTCTATCCCTTGGCATCGACTATGCTCAGACCCAACTTGCGTCCCAATAGGAGCTATTGTACCGTTTTTATTTCGACGAACAAGCGGTTTGGTCATGATTCGCAATTGATAAAATAGTAAAGACTTCCCTAATCGGATACTCCAACAGGTCTGATGATTACAAAATTATGGTGTCGTACCGGCTCCTCTTTCAGGAAACGTTTCTTGCTGACCATCATCTCTGCACATCATGGTTAGCTGGTAAAATTGCACATCAAACGCAAGCAATATCCGTATAAATTGTGAGTATCCTTACATTAAGGACAGACAGGCATTGGTACAATATTGCCTATATATATAAAATATATATTTTTTCCTTGACATTCTGTGAGTCGGAAGTTAATGAGATATCCACTTAATAGAGGGTACCAGGGAAACAGAGAAGTATGAGGAATATCCAAGGAGACAAGGGCATTTCCAGAAACAGGCTTTTCGCAACTAATCCCTCATCCATCCTATTATCCCCTTTCAATCATGTGGACAAAGATATTTTAAGCAGGGGACTTCGTTGTAAACAGTTACCGGAATTTCAGAAAGGAGAAAGATCATGAAGTTATGGAAAACAGGGCAATGGGTAATTTTGATTCTATTGGTATGTAGTACAACATGGGGGGGCATCACATACTATGTCGCAACGGATGGGGATGATGGAGATCCCGGAACAGAAAGCCAGCCGTTTGCAACGATACAAAAGGCTATCTTTGTGGCGGGAGTATCCGATCCACAAGAAAATCCTAGCGATCCCAACACAATCATCATCGAAGAGGGAACATATACAGTTACCAATACGATCACATTTTATCGTGAACTTTCAGACAGTCAGGTCAAATCGAAAAAGAATAACATAGTCTTGATCTTTGATCCTGATACTGTAGTTCAGGGGCAGGCAGGTCAAGGAGATTTTATCGATGAGAATAATTTTAATCCGTTATTCCATGCCATAATGTGCCAAGGAATTGACTTCTGGGGATACGGAGCAACGTGCCGTATCACTGGCTGTACGACCGGTGAGTCTCGTCATGTGCTTCGTTTTGCAGGATGCAGTGATATCGGTATTTATGGATTGACACTAGGCGAAAGTGGAGGTGATGGTATATATCTTGGGTGGGTTTTTCCTGACTGGGATGATAATTCTTCTAATCAAGTTAGTGATCCTCGATACAATTCAGATATCATCATCCGCGATGTAGTTTGTGATAACAACCGTAGAAACGGTATGAGTATACAAAGTGCTAAAAATACGACCATTGAAGGATGTGTCTTCAAAAATACCGTGGGAACACTACCTAAAGCTGGGATTGATATTGAACCCGAGATTATAAGTGGTGACAGTCTTTGGAATGTAAATATTACAAATTGCATATTTGAGAATAATGGCAGAGAGGGTTTAGTAATCGGCTTGACAAAATGGTCGGATTTTGTCGAAGAGGAGATCCGAGTCATTGTCCAGGACTGTTATATTACAGGAAACGGTGAAGGACGTGGCTTGAATGTATCTTACGCTTATGATGATCCCAATTATGTTTCGGATCCCAATGAAGGAATCTGGTTTGAGAATGTTCTTGTTGAAAACGTTGAGTATGGAGCACGTCTTTACAATAAGTCGGATAAAGCTCCCCCTGTTACTTTCAAAAACTGTTTGTTCAAAAACACTGCAAGCAGCGGTCGTGCTATAGATATCCAGGGAAATCCTATTGGAGATCGGACACTTGACTATCCAGGCGGGATTGAAATCGATAACTGTCAGGTGCTTGACTATTATGATCGGACTGCTATCGAATACAGTGGGACAGTTAGTTACTTGTATGATGTGGGAGGAGATTTATACGCACATAATCCCTTACGGACTGACGCAAGCAACCTTTATAATTGGAACAGCGCAACTTTGAGTGATGTAGACATAACGGTATATGCTGCCATTCTGGATCATCCCACAGTTCACACAAAGACCGTTGTCAACAAAACCTGGTCTAACTGGTTTGGTAGCATTGGAGAAGCGATCAGCGACGCCAATAGTCTTGATGAAATTGAAGTTTTTCCTGGTGTCTATGAAGAGGGTATCGACTTTGGAGGAAAAGCCATAACTCTTCAGGGGAGTATGGAGACCGACTGGGAAGTAATCGATGCGACTGTGATCGATGCCCAGGATCTCGGCCGGGTAGTGTCATTCGATGACAGTGAAGATCCCTGCAGCATTCTTGCCGGGATGACACTGACCAACGGTAAGGCGCCTGGAACGTCCCCTGATCGAGACGGAGGTGGTATTTATTGTAACGGGAGCAACCCGACGATCCGACATTGTGTGATAGCGGGAAATCTGGCCGAAGATGATGGCGGAGGGATCTATTGCTATAACAACAGCGATGCTATTATCCTGGAATGCGAGATTATTAACAATACGGCTGGGGACAAGGGTGGAGGTATATATTGCCGAACCAACAGCGATGCGACGATCAATGGGTGTGTGGTCCGGGACAACGATGCCGAGTATGGCGGCGGGATTCATTGTGCCTACAGTAGTCACGCGACCATTGAAGAATGTGATATCTATTACAATCATGCGATTACACAAGACGGCGGCGGTGTCTATATTCGAGAGAATTCAAGTCCACTGGTTCAAAATTGCTGGATCTATGATAATAAAACAGATGATAAGGGTGGTGGCGTCTATGTTCGTGATAGTGGTTCCAATCCGACCATTCGTAATTGCATGATTGTGAGTAACTACGCCGATTATGGTGGTGGGATGAACTGCTATAGTGAAGCTGATCCGAATGTTATTGGATGTACGTTTACGGACAATAGTTCTGATACCAATGGTGGAGGAATACGGTTCGAAAGTGACTGTGATGCAGTCATCAGAAACAGCATTTTCTGGGATAATACGTCCTCGAGCGGTGGAGAAGTCTATATTGTTGATGATGCTTCCGACCCGTATTTCACATATTGTGATATCGATGGCGCTTTAAACGGTACAAAGTTTGGTGGGTATAGCGCCACCGGCAATAACAACATCAACTCCGACCCTAAGTTTACAGATGCTTCCAATAAGGATTATCACATTGAATACGATTCAGCATGTATTGATGTAGGTGATCCGAGTGAAAGTACAGGTGGTCAGACAGACATCGATAATTTACAACGTGAGATCAATAGTCGCATTGATATTGGAGCTGACGAATATGATGATCCGGTAGCTCTATGGAAAATGGATGAAGAAACAGGTGGAACGGCCTATGATTCAACCTCCAATGATAATGATGGTACACTTCAGAATGGTCCGACTTGGCAAAGTTCCGAAGGGCAATTAAATGGTGCAATTGAATTGGATGGTTCGGATGATTATATTTCCGTTTCGGATGATGATTCCATTAGTGTTGGAGCTGGCGATTACACTCTTTGTGCCTGGATCAATCCTGATACAATTACAGGTTATCACGGATTGCTTGTAAAAATCCATGGAGGTAATGACAAGGAATTTGCTTTTACACTCCTGAAAGCAAGTGACACCTATCTAATGCTGGACATGGAAAAAGATGGCAACGACCAGTACGCCCGATCAGAAAACATCGATTTCATTACAGGGCAATGGCAGCATGTCGCTGTAACGTTTAATGCAACAAGTAAAACACCCGTGTTCTACTATAATGGGCAGGTTGTTGAAACAACAAGTAATTCCATTGATACACTTCCTGATGAATTGGATGATGAGTTAAATATTGGTCGGTGGGGCTCGGCAACGTATAATTCCCGATATTTTGATGGCTTGATGGATGATATTCGTATTTACAATCGAGAACTCACTGCTGATGATATCTCACATCTTGCAAGTATGGGCCCCTGGGACCTTGGTCTGGATGAACCCGTGGCTCACTGGCAGTTGGATGAAACTTCCGGATTGACAGCAATTGATCGTTTGGATGGTAACGATGGTACACTTGTGAATGGCGCCACTTGGCAAAGCTCTGGAGGGCAATTGTATGGTGCTATTGAGCTGGATGGAACCGATGATTACATTGCCGTATCCGATAGTGAAGAAGTTAGTGTCGGAGCAGGAGATTATACAATCACAGCTTGGATTAATCCGGACACAGTTACTGACATCCACGGACTTGTTACCAAACTCAAGGACGGAAATGACAAAGAATTTGTGTTTTCACTGCAATATTACAATGCATACAATACGTGGTTGCGACTTGATGTAGAAAAAGACGGCAATAACGGTTATGCAAGAACTGGAAATATAAACGTACAGACCGGTTCCTGGCAGCATGTAGCAGTTGTTTTTGACAGTAACACAAAGACACCAATTTTCTACTTTGAAGGCGAAGCTGTAACTCTTGTCAGTGATTACATTGATTCACTGCCCGATCAATTATCAGATGATCTTTCAATTGGACGATGGGGAGGAACTTATAACAGCAACTATTTTGATGGTTTGATTGATGATGTCAGAATCTATAACTTCCCTTTAACTCCGGCAGAAATTCGTTCTTTGGCGAATATGGGACCTTAATTGTTTTTTTGAATTGTTTAAAAGATAGGGCTGTGGGCTCCACCTCTCACAGCCTTTTTTCATATCATTTCATGTCTGCGGATGTTGTCCAAAGGCGCCACGTGTCCGTCGTCACAATAAGATGGATTCCCGTAAGCCACTGCTATGTAAACACTTAAAAAAGAATGAATGACGGTGGTTTCCAAAGAAAGTTGTTCCAAAGGCTTTACATGCCCCTCCCATATTGGTAATCTAGTGCTTCTTGCCGATGTAGCTCAACGGTAGAGCACGGCTTTCGTAAAGCCGGGGTTGCGGGTTCAAATCCCGCCATCGGCTGTGTGGGTGTGCAGGACAAATACAATTCGCTCTGTCAGAACCTCCGGTCGCTGCAACGCGTGGTGATCGCTTATTCCGGAGGCGTGGACAGTACATTCCTGTTGAAGGCGGCTGTCGATACACTGGGCAAAGAAAATATCCTGGCCTGTATTGCCGTCAGCGGATCGCTGGCCGAAAGCCAGCATGCTCAGGCACTCAGAATGGCCGAAGCCATCGGCATCCCCATTCGTGAGGTACCCGTAGACGAGTTACAAGATGTGGCTTATGTCGCCAATAAGGCTGACCGCTGTTTTCACTGCAAATCCCACCTTTTCAGTGTTCTCAAGCGTGTAGCCGAACAGGAAGGTTTCGAACATATCCTCTGTGGCAGCAATTTTGACGATAAGGATGACTTTCGCCCCGGAAATCGAGCCGCTACCCAAATGGGCATTCATGCCCCGCTGATGGAAGCCGAACTGACCAAGGCCGATATCCGTCAGTTGAGCCGGCAACTGGGTCTGGCGACAGCCGAGATGCCTGCCTCGCCCTGTCTGGCCTCGCGGATCCAATATGGCCTGGAGATCACCGAAGAGCGGCTCAAACAGGTGGAGAAGGCCGAAGATTTTCTGCGGTCACTTGGACTGGTGGAATTCCGGGTGCGTCATCACGGCGACATTGCCCGGATCGAGGTCAGGTCTTCGGATATATTGAAGATAGCCAACGATCCGATACGAACCCAGATCGTGGAAAAGCTCAAAGGCCTGGATTTTCGATTTGTCAGTCTCGACTTGCAGGGCTTTCGTTCCGGTGCCTTGAATGAAGCCTTATCCGAAGAACAGAAGCGACAAAACAGGTAAGCGATTTCCTGGGGCAAATCCCGGAATCATACATGTTTTAAATAGACGATCATACCGGCTTTGTTGGGTAGATAGTCCTCGATTTTCCCGGCGAGGGTAAAGCCCTGTTTTTCATAGAAGGCCCTAGCTGTAGAAAAGTCCGGCATGTCATATGTCTCAATAAAAAATTTGCGGTAATCCAGTTTTCGCGCCATCGCCTCGGCATTAGAGAGCAATGTCGTTCCCAGACCCTTTCCCTGCATATCAGGATGGACACAGAACCAGGTCAGCCAGACATTTTCCCGCGGACCCCAGATATAGTTATGCAGCCCAACCAGACCGAGAATCTGTCCCTCCTTGCGATACACGTAATAATGTCGGCCGTCATTGAGACCATGATCGAGACAAGCGAAATGAAAATCCATCGTCTTATGAGCAAAGCGGGCCTCGATGCCGTTCATTGATTTTCGTATCAACTCGACAGCCGCATCAATATCGGCCCGCTGCATTTGCTGTAATTGGATCGGATTTTGTGACATTTATGAGTCTCCTGAATACATTCTCAGGTGAAGCTTTAATTGAATTCACTAAGGATAGTATCGTAGTAACACAACAAGATTCTGGCAATAGGGATGATGTTAAGAACACAGGAATTTCGAATCCTTTATCGCGCCGAGTTCTTGAGGCAGATGCGAGCTGCTCGCTGGAGCCGTTTCAGGCCGGTCCTTTCAACAGTGGTTCCCTTGAAGAGTCTTTCGAAAGCTGCCTGGTCCCATTCGATGATCTCATTCAAAGAGATCCATTTTCGCTCGCCCCGAAAACCAATATCAGCATTGCATAAAGGCGGTGCTTTAGAGGTATACGGACAAGCCAGAATACACTCTTCACAGCGACACACGCGATCCCCGATCATGGCGGCAAGTTCGGGAGAAACAGGCCCATCAAACTCAGCCGTCAAATAGCTAATGCAGCGCCGGGCATCGAACCGACCATCCGGCTGCAGCGATTCTGTAGGGCAGGCGTCGATACATTTCCGACATGATCCGCAATCCTGACAGATTGGCTCATTCGGCTCCAGCGATAACGTGGTCAACAACTCGCCCAGAAGGATCTGCGGTCCCAGTTGCGGATGAATGAGCATATGATTTTTCCCGATAAATCCAAGTCCTGCCCGCCTGGCCAGGGCACGCTCGGCCAGCGGCACCGAGTCCACACACGCCTTGTATTGGGTGTTTTCCTTCCCCGCCAATTCATGAAGGAATGAAGCCAATCGAAAGAGCCGATCTTTGATGAAGGTATGATAGTCATCATACAATGCATAATTGACCACCCGGCCATAGGGGCCGTTTTCTGTTGGTTGGACAATTGCTTCTTCAGGCGGTTTATAGTTCAATCCCACACAAATCACGGACTTTGCTCCGGGCAGAAGCTTTCCCGGATCAATGCGTTTATCGAGGTAGCGATGCATATATTTCAGTTCACCGGCCAGACCTTCATCCAGCCACTGACGTAAATGTCCGATGTCTTCTTCATTGATCGGATCGGCGGTTGTTATCCCGACCAGGTCGAAACCCAGCTCAATCGCCTTATCCTTAATATTCTGTTCAAAAATTCCCATGTTCTTTTTCTCATCCGATTACGACAGAGAATTTTTAGCATACCATAACACAAATGGTTTTACACGGTTTGTCTGTGTGTGCGAGAAATCCCACTGCAGAAATCAATTTGTGTGTAGCCTCGTCTTCGATATTTCGCCGACAAGCCAGTAATCAGACACTATGCTTTAAATGGTCCGACAAGACGGAAGGTACAGCCATGGGGCAGATGCACAGCGCGAAGACCCGGTATGTTGGCATTGATATAATCGGTAAGAGTTACCATGCCCGGCTCTTCCGATACGCCATGATGCACACGAATTACAGGATGACCGGAATCCGCGGCATGCTGGATCACCGACCAGTAGGTGCTTCCATCATCGGTCACCACGGAACAGTCACACCCCATTTCCCTGAATACGTTAATGTCACAGATACAGCCGGTACCGATGCCGATACGGGAGACTTTAGTTCTGCCGTTTCCCGTGACCTGTACCATAGGTTCGCCGATTTTCCCGCAGCGGGCCGCCAT
>JAFGPC010000105.1 GCA_016926155.1 Sedimentisphaerales bacterium | reverse complement strand
CGATCGGCGTACATATCGATCTGATCGCCGTTGGCGACGATGGCGAAATGGTACCATTGTCCCACTTCCGGGAAAAGGGTCGAATCCAGATGATACCGCTCCCCGCTGACCGTAGCAAAGTCGAGGCGTATGGCGTTGTTTTCTCCATTTTTCTGGATATACAAGGCAGCGCCAATATCAATATTCTGACCGTTGTACTGGGCCCAGTCGTCTCTTCCAATCAGGGTGCGCCAGCCGGACAGATTATCGAGTTTGAAGGAAAATTCGATCGTCCAGACGCTGGGACTCCACTCCACCAGGCCGGCGTCAAAACAATAGCCGTCCCGGTGGCCATCATGTTCGCTGCTGAGGCCGATACCGGTGGGAGTTTCACCTAAAGAGGAAAACATGGGTCCATAATAATCATTCCAGGCATACATGTGGTAGTTGTTTCCCGAGATATCCAGCGAACCGATCTGGCCGGTAACCGTGGCGCTGGGATTCATCAAGGCCTCTGGTGTGCCGTCTTCAAAATTGTAATGTAGTATCGTGGCCGCGGATGTCGGCAGGGACAGAGCCGCCCCCAGAAGCAATACAGAAATAATCAGATATGCCTTTTTCATCTTCATTTCCCCCGAAATATCTCATTTTGGTCATTGTCAATCTGACAATCAAATTAAATGTACACTTTACAAATTTTACCACATTCGATTGAAATATTCAAGAAATTTATACCATTGGTGATTTTCATTTATCATTCAAAGACGACTGTTTCATGCGGTTCAATTTGATCTCATTGCATCCATTAATATAGAAAATCTATCCTTATTAAGGAAGTGGATTTCTTGACAGTCCCGGGTGGTTTTGGTAGGATTGTTTGTGCTCCCTGGAGGGCATCGTGTTTTTTTACCATTGACGGGAATTATCGAGAGCATCCTGCAGATTTTGAAAGGAGGGAAGTTTGAAAAACCATACCACACTGACCGGATACGATTTCGCGACGATACTTGTTTGTGTTGTCTTTCTGTGCATGAACCTGTTTGCCACAAGCCTGTTTCAGCGCGAGATGGAAAACCGAGTGATCTGTGGGACTCATCTCAAAGGGCTCGGCAATGCGCATGCGATCTATGCCAATGACTGGGAGGACGATTTCGTCCGGCAGGGAGGGCGGGGCAATGCGATCTGGTCGGAAACGACGGAGGACTGGGACGATCCGGAGAAAGACTGGAGCCGGCCGGGTGAGGTGAACGTTACTGTCGGGGCCAGTTTGTACCTGCTTGTGTGCGAGGTGGATGTGCTGCCGGAGTATTTCGTATGCCCCAGCAGCATTCAGACGCCGTATGAAGGACAGAATATACATGGCCTGGATCTGTATGATCTGTGGGATTTCGGTTCGCTCGAATATCTGGGTACAGGGCCCAGAAACTGTGTGAGTTATTCTTTTCATATGCCGTACGGTCGTTATCCCGCCGACGGGATGCGCTCGGCAACCTTTGCTGTGATGGCGGATAAGAATCCATGGTATGATTCTCTGGTTCGCAGGGGCGAGCCGACGGATTATGACTGGAAAGGCCGGGTGGGATATATCGTATGCGACGATCTGCTTCGCGGCGATCGGGACTGGCAGCTTCAAGTGGGCAATGCGGTTCCCCATCAGCGCGACGGGCAGAATGTTCTGTGTGCCGACGGGCATGTTGCCTGGGCACAGCGGTCGGATACGGGAGTTCTGCATGACAACATCTATACCATCATCGGGCCCGAGGGAGATGCCGACGCCATTCGTATCGGGCGGCAGTCCGAGCCGTATGGAATCGGCTATGGCGAGCCGACAAACCGGGATGATTCGTTTCTGGTCAACGATGATGAGGTGAATCCGTGTGTGGCCGATCAGCCGGGCGATGTGAATAAGGACTGTCGGGTGGATGTGAAGGATCTGGCGGTTCTTTCGGAGCACTGGCTGGAATCGACCAGCGCGGATTGATGTGGAGTTGGGGCAGCACGATTCCAGATAACGAACTTATCATTACAAGCAATGTTTGTCAGAAATAGAATCAAGGGCAGGGAAGTTGGGAGCGGATTATGCGAGTCATTCTACTACCGTTTATGGGGATGGCGTTTATCGGGCTGGTATGCAGTATGATTGCCCATGTGGGCTTCCTGATAACGGGAAAAGATCCCTTCGGCCCCTCGCCTGGCTTTCTGGATTACAGCATCTTTGTCGTCTGGCTTCCGACGATAATCGCGGCCAGGAGAACAACAAAGAACGATGAGTACTGGCAGGCCATCCGGCGGATTCTGGAGAATTGTCCGGGATGGCTGAAATATACGGCCGGGGCGATCCTGGTATACGACTTTGTGTTTCTCATTGTTGGGGAGATCTTTGGTTTGGGAAAGGATGAGGCGGGATTCCTCCAGTGGTATACCGAGTTTAGGATGGCGTTTTATGCCCTGGCGCTGGCGATTCTGGTCTCAGCCTATCGCATATGGAAAGAGCATGATCTTCAGCAAGTTGTGTAATTGGGGGCATGAAATTCCGGGCTTGCTTTTTCCTGCGTGACTGCTAGGATTGCCATTATGAAATCGCCATGGATGAGTCCAAACCTGAACGGAGTCGTGCTTTTTGTCTCGATCCTGTTGCTGGGGGTCCTTGTTGGGGTTGTGTTTTTTTCAACGACCTGGATCGTGGATTGGCAGACGGGCCAGATCGAAAAACAGAACCTACCGGCAGGGATGATCGCTGTTCTGATTGGCCTTCTGTTGCTGATAGTGCTGCTGTTGTATGTCTTCTCGATGCGGATTGGCCTGATGTTGCCGACCAAGAAGAAGGAGGCCGGGGGTTTTGTGTGTTATCTTTTTTTCGGCCTGGTGGCAGTTCCAGTAGAGTTATTCTGTGCCCGATTGGCATATCATACCCTCGGCGAAGTAACCAGCGACCTCTATTTCATGGCGGTATGGCTCAATCTGATCTTTCTGGTCGTGGCGATTCGAAGTCCTGGATTTGCATCGATTCTGACATTTCTTCTGGCCGGATTGATCCTCCCATATCAGTTGTATCTTGGCGACCGGCTGCGACGGCTTCAGACCGAAGCGGGACGGATTGTAGCGTATGCATACGAAGTTCGGCTCAAGGAGCAGCAGTTTCCGCCCGATCTGTCCGGATATAAGTATGAGGATGAGACTGTCGAGAAATTCTTTTCTTATAATAAGTCGGAAGATACTTTTCAGTTGACATGGTATGTTGGTACGAAAAGCACATCGCACTGGTACAATCCAAAGCAAGGCTGGTGCTATTACCCAGATTAATGATCGGGGTGAAAAAACAGTACGCCCGCATGGGTGTAGACATGATGTTCCTTGGTCTGGAAAAAAATCAAGGGTCGCGAAACACTGCGACCCTGATCATCACGTTTCTCCCCTCGAGAACCGGAAAACGATCACGATCCTCTTATTTTATATACACTTGATTTGTTAGAGGAATGTGTGTCACCCATGAAGAATCAGTTAAATGGGAATATTTCTGCAAAACTTTCAATTATTAATCATATGTGCCTGTAATTACTGAAAAATCCTTGACTTATAGGGAATTGACGGGTATTGTAAAATTATAAAGCGACGGGGTAGGGTTGGCCCAAAGCTTTTTATCGGGTGTTTTACCGATATCACATCCGGAGATCACCCCATGCCTCATCGCAGTTTTTACGCATTCGGAGGATGAAGATGAAAATAATGTCGTGGCATGCCGATATATCATTCATGGAAGTCTTACCCTGCCGGGCGGTCCTTCTATTCCGGACGTTTGTCCCGGAATAGTGCTCAGAATCCAGTATAAGACTGATGAAGCTCTTTTTCACATCTTAAAACTTTATCGATTCGGGAGGAAGTATCATGAGAAAGACACTTATTCTGTTTGGAATAGCGATTGTGTGCTCGCCTGCGTGGGCTTTGATCGCGGGTTTCAATGTGGATGTCCACATGGATATCCCTCCGGAGGTCATAGACCTGCCGGCTAATGATTTCCATATTGAGGGCAGGGTGGAATCAAGCTCCCCACCCGAACTGGTACAGGTGATCTCGGACTTTCCGATGTATAGCGATCCCACTACGGTGTTCGAACCCGATCCGGCCGATCCGGACGGGCGATGGTATATATTCCGTATTGATTTCTGGGGCGCGGAGTTTAAGTACTGCGACTGGCTGCATCTGGGGCTGTTCTTCGATCTGGAATGCAGCAATCTGGTGATCGACCTGGTCGGCTGGTGGACAAGGGATGGTGTACCTATCCGCGGAGGTCTTAATGATGGTACGGTGTTGATTCCCGGTTTTGAAGTTGAGGATATTCCATTGGAACGTCCGCAGTTTTTCCGTGTGCGGAACGATTCGCATATGCAGACGCCCGCCCGGATTACTGAGCTGCAGCTGACCAAGTTTACAGCGGAACAGGTTGACCAGATGGGAGGTATGCAGGAACTGGCTGCTATGCTCCGACGTGAAGGTCAACAGGAAGGCTTTAAATGGATTGGCGTTGAAGATCCCCAGGGCATCTTGGTCAGTCCCAATAATCCTCAAGAATTTCCCCCTGATAGCTTTTTTGACGTCTTTGTTGAGGTCGAACTACCCGATCAGGGTTTTCATACAACCGAGGCCATGCCGATTGATCCCGGTGATGTGCTCATATCTCGTGTCGGCGTAGAGAACGAAAACAATGCAGGTGAGCCGGAGTTTCGCTGGATCTGGCATATGCATGAGGGGCATCATGCCGATCTGGGAGATGCTCCGGATACGTCGAATTCATGGGGCATTGCGCCAATGACGGCCTATCCTCCCGGCGGACCTTTGCAGGTTCTGGCCAACTTCCCGACAGTGTACCAAATGGGTTCGCCGCCTCACGGCCCGATCCATTGGCGTCCTCGTGATCTTGCTTGGCTTGGCCCACAAGTAAGTATGGAAATGGAAGCGGATATCGGGCCGGATCAGGATGGAGTGAACAATATCATTCCGCCACAGGATCAGCCTGACCTGGACCAGTTTGATGACGGTGTGCTGTTCCCATTGAATCTACAGTGGTGTCAGTCGAATCGTTTTCAATATATCGTGACAGTGAATAATCCGATACTTCGACTCATGTATGTCAACGTTTGGTTTGATTGGAACATGGACGGCGATTGGGATGACACACTGACGTGTCCGGATGGGACATCAGTTCCGGAATGGGCTGTGCAGAACGATCTGGTTCAGATTCCTGGAGCGGGTACGTATACGTTGACAACATCCTCGTTTCCTGCCACCTGGCCTCTCGGGCCAGTTGATTTGCCTATAGATCATATGTGGATGCGGATCACTCTTGCGGAACAGCCATGGCAAGTGACTGCCGGAGCAGCCGGTTTTGGAGGCTCGGGGCCACCGCGAGGATATCGGTATGGTGAGACGGAAGACTATCTTATCGATGCACCTCCGGGACCGGACATGGATTTTGGTGATGCGCCGGAAGATCCGACCGGATTACCACCGAGTTATCCGACAACGCTGGCCAGCAATGGTGCACGACACCTCTTTTCACCGAACATAGTTTTGGGCGCCAGCGTTGATCCCGAACCTAATGGACAGCCGACCGCCAATGCCGATGGTGACGATAATGACGGTAACGATGATGAAGATGGTGTAACGTTTGATACGCCTTTGATTGCCGGAGCAAATGCCCAAGTCACGGTAATAGCCAGCGTGCAGGGCTTATTGCAGTGCTGGATCGATTACAATGCCGACGGCGACTGGGCCGATGCCGGGGAACAGGTGATGACAGATGTACCGGTGACGTCCGGGGCAAATATTTTACCCTTTACGGTGCCTGCCGGCGCTGTTGCCGGTCCGACTTATGCCCGTTTTCGTTTTAGTACGGCTGCCGGATTGTCTTATGACGGAGCAGGGCCTTTTGGCGAGGTGGAGGATTACCTGGTTGAGATCGAGGAAATTCCGGATCGGGACTGGGGTGATGCTCCTGATGGCTTAACTGCAGCCGGAGGCTATCCCACACTTAAAATCAATAGTGGGGCGAGTCACCTGATCGATTCCAATATTTTCCTTGGTGTCGGAATTGATCCCGAACGGGATGGTCAGCCGAATGCTACTGCAACCGGTGACGACAACGACGGCAACGATGACGAAGACGGAGTGGTGTTCAATACCTGGCCGCTGGTGCCCGGACGACCTGCCAAGATCGAAGTAACCGCATCAGTAGCAGGAAGTCTCTTCGCCTGGATTGATTTTAACGCTGATGGTTCATGGGCTGAGGTTGGTGATCAAATCTTCAGCGGCCAGTTGCTCGGTGCAGGATCGAACGTGCTGGTGTTCAACGTGCCAATGACAGCCAAACCCAACTGTACGACTTTTGCACGATTCCGATTTATTCGCGATCCCGACATCAACCTCGGTTTTGCGGGCGATGCGGCTAACGGTGAGGTGGAGGACTACCGTGTCAAGATCGGCAACAACTGCGGGATCAAATGGGTTCAGCGTCCCGATCTGACACCCGGAGGAATTGACATCCGTGTCGACAATAGTGACGGCAGGCTCCGGTGGATGGCGGATGACTTCCTTTGCACTGAGACCGGCCATATTACTGACGTGCATCTGTGGGGCAGCAAGTTTAAGGATAAGATCCTCGATGAACCGCCGGTTATTGAAAAGATTCATTTAAGCATTCACAGTGATGATCCGGTGGGAGAGGAAGGGCCGGATCCGGACAACACCTATTCCAAACCGGCCAAACTGCTCTGGGAAGGAGACTTCCTGCCCGGTGAATTTGACATGAAGTTGGCGGCCAAAGTAGAAGGTGGCGAATATTGGTGGGATATTGTGAATGAAGAGTTGATTCCCGGCGGAGACACGGAGGTCTGGCGGATTGATATCCAGATTCCGCCCGAGAAAGAGCCGTTCCTGCAGGAGGGTTCCCGAGAGAAACCCATTGTGTACTGGCTGGATGTGCAGGTTGATGTGCCGGAGGGCTACACGTTTGGATGGAAGACTCGACGCTGGCCGGAACATTTTAACGATGATGCTGTTTTCGACATGGGAAGCGAGCTTCCGAGACTCTGGAAAGAGTTGCGTTACCCACCCACGCATCCGTATCATGGTGTGATGTTTGAAGACTTAACGCTTGGTACGTATTATCATGTAGGTGATATGTTTGTCAGTGCAGGTGTTCCAATTCTGGTACAGTCGTTTGAATTCTCCAATGGAACATGGACGAGTCAGGGCTACACCCAGGTAGGCAATGGTCTGTTGGCTGGCGGTAGCGGTCAAGAGATGATTGTCAATAATGTCAACCTTGAATTCCAGTTCCCTGAAGTATTACCAGGCCTGCAACTGTTATTCGGGGAGTATGGCGGCAATTGCAATATCAACATTAATGGAGATCATCGTAACTTTGCCAACTTCCAGGATATTGATGGACAGGTCATTGGAGGGGTACAGGTTTCCGTGACTGGTGGCGCCGGTAATGAAACCGGAATTCTCCGGCTGTATGGAGATATTCATCAATTCTATATTGGCGGACAGGAGTTTGCGATTGATAATGTAGGATCCAATTCCATTGACATGGCTTTTGCGATTACCTCAGAAGCATTCTGCTGCCGCAGTGCGGACTTGAACTGCGACGGCAAGGTGGACCTGGAAGACCTGGCAATCTTTGCCGCACAGTGGCTCCAGCAGGTTCCCTAGTCGAAGCTGAAGTTTTTTTAAAGCAGGGTGGCTTGTTTTCACCCTGCTTTTTTATGCGCTCTTGTGTGAGATGGAAACGATCTTTGCAGAGTTGGATAAGTACATTATAATGGTTCTGTGTTTCCCTAATTAGAGTCAGGATTTGTTTGACCGTTTAATAAAACTTTTCTCAAACAATTTTGTTCGGGAGGAAAATCATGCTTTTCTGCCGCTTCAAGGGAAAATGTCAGGTTATACAAATCGCTCAGATTCGTTTACAAGTGATAGTCTTTTTATTTTTTAGTTGTGGCTCCCCGAGTGTGCACGCTTTCGCTGATACTCGATCGACAGCGCGGGTAGAGACCGGTGACAAGATGCCCTACGTCTGTCGGGGGGTGCAATTGTTATTGGACGACTATTTAATCGAAAATAGTGAGAGTATTTCCAGGCAGATCAATCAGCCGAAGCGAGATCCGACTATCCCCAATCCGCTGATTACCGGTGAAGAGGATTGTTGTTTTCAGCCGTTTTTCTCTATCTTTAAAGATCCACAAACGGGGCGCTTTCGAATATGGTACGGATGCCGGTACGATGAGCGAAAGATAGACCGCTCGCACATCGGATATATGGAATCAGCGGATGGCATTCACTGGATCCGGCCGCATCGCGTATTGCAGGATCCTGCAACCATCCAGTTCGGTTCGGAGGTCATCGATGAAGGACCCGATTATTACAATCCTGAACAAAGATATAAGTATGGTTATTACTTTAACGAAGGATTGCGCATCGCTGTTTCACCCGACGGCCTGAATTTTAAGCCGCTCGTCGATCGGGTTGTTCTCAGGCACGACCATGATATCAACAATATATCCTGGGATCCCATCAGGAAGCGGTACATGGCTATTATCTCCACCCACACCAACGATCCCGAGTGGGAAGGTCGCCGAAGAGTCACCAAGCAAAGCTTCAGCAAAGACCTGATACACTGGGAAGAGCCTTGGTATGTGGTACGCCCTGATAAGAAAAATGACGAAGGAATCACACAGTTTTACGCCATGTCCGGCTTTTTGACTCGTGGGCCCCTGCGGATTGGAATGGTCAAGGTTCTGCGTGACGACCTGAAAGCGGACAAGCCGCCACTCATTGAGCCCGATGCATATGGGATAGGCTTTACAGCCCTGGCCTGGACCCGTGACGGAAGATGTTGGCATCGTGAGCCGGAGGTCTTTTTTAACCGTAATCCGAAACCGCAGACCTGGGATCGCGCCCATGCGTGGATCGACGAGCAGCTTATTGTGGGAGAGGAAGTTTATCTTTATTACAGTGGCTACAAACAGGGCCACAAGGCAAACCGTTTTAGTGAACGCCAGATCGGCCTCGTTAAGATACCCCTGGATCGATACGTTGCCTGCAAGCCGTTATCAGGGAAAATAGGCAGACTTCAGACAATCCCACTGCTGGTGAAAACAATTCGGGGATTAGTGGTTAATGCCGATGCAATGAGAGGAAAACTCAGAGTGCAGGTGCGCGACATTGAGGATAATGTGATCGAAGGACTACGTTTTAATGATTGTATAGAAATCATCGGTGACGGTATAAGATTGCCGGTATTGTGGAAAGATGATATGGAAACAAAGAGGAAACTAGCCGGACTCGAAGGCAGACAAATCAAGCTTGAATTTGAACTGAGAGATGTGAGTCTGTATGCCTTTGAGTTTGTGGAGTCTCACTCTGACACTGTTGCCTCTATTCACATGGATACGTCGAAATAATTAGATTTAACGCATGGAAAGACAGGGTGATATGAAGCAGCTTTTGAAAGATCTAATCCGGACAAAACCCACATTGGAACATGGAGAACGGGCCGCGGCTGAGGTGCTGGCCGGGTATTTTCAGCAACATGGTATTGAGGCTGCTGTCGATATCTGGGACGACAAGCGAGCGAATATAACAGCACACATAAAATCGGATGGTCAAAAGCCCGCGCTGCTGTTCGGAGCCCATCTGGATGTGGTTCCTGCCGGTCAAGAAGCCTGGCAAAGTCCGCCGTTTGAGCCGGCTGAGCGGGACGGGCGGATCTATGGACGCGGCTCGACGGACATGAAAGGCGGCCTGTCGGCAGCGGCAACGGCAATTGTGGAAATTCTCGAAGAAGGATTTCCGCTTCAAGGGGATCTGATTCTGACAGCGACAGCGGGTGAGGAGACGGATAGTTGCGGTGTCTATCGATTTGTCGAACGCTACAAAAATAAATTACCAAATCTGGTGGGGGTTATTGTCCCTGAACCGACTGATTTTACGATCGTGACAGCCCACCGCGGTATATGCTGGCTGCGAATCATCACGCACGGTAGGACGGCGCATAGTTCCATGCCGCAGACGGGTGTCAATGCGGTGATGAAGATGAATCGGTTGATTACGCACCTGACAGAAATGCAACTGATCCATACACCGGATCCGTTGCTGGGTAGTCCGTCCATGAGCATCAATCGTATCGAAGGAGGAAATGCTCCGAACGTGGTTCCGGACCGCTGCTGGATTCAGGTTGATATCCGTGTGGTTCCTGGTTTGGAGCCGGAGGATGTCATTGAACAGATTCGCGGACTTTGTACCCGGCTTGCCGGCGAAGATTCGGACTTCAGGGCCGATATCGAGTTAATTCGTGCGGTTCCCGCTCTCCATGTGGAAGAGGATAGCTCTTTTGTTCAAACCGTATGCAAGGCGGTCGATATCGATAAGACCGTGGCGGTTGGATATACTACCGACGGACCGCACTTTGCCCAACTGGGGGCCCCGCTGGTCATTTTCGGGCCGGGTCATAGCCATGTCTGTCATAAGCCGGATGAGTGTGTCGAAATTCAGGATCTAGAAAAGGGAAAGCAGTACTTCAAGAAGATTATCCGTGCATTTCTGGCATAATTGACCTTCGGAGTAAAGCGATACCACGCAATTGCGAATCTTTTGGGTAAGCTTTCCAAGAACAAGAAAGCGTGTGATGTTTCTCTGTTGTCACCATAGAAATTTCGAATTTTATGGTAGGGCCGCCTGCAATTATTTAAAAAATCCATCAAAAAAAACGTTAGAAACAAAAGATATCAAGGCACTGTCTTGTGTTGGAACAATAACAGGAACAGGATGCAATTCAACACAAGGAGATTTCGAATGAGTAAGCCATGGAAAGCAGTGTGCATCGTAGTACTGGTTATCGCTGGAATCGTGATAGCCAACCAATCTAACCAGGGCGATGGAATCAACATTACGATTTCACCGAACACGCTGGTCCTGGACAACGATGGGGGCAGTGTATCGGTCCATACTAATATACCTTTCGGCTCTGTGAACACGGATACGGTTTTTCTCGAAGGGATTACTCCCTATCTGTGCAAGGCAGATTCACTGGGTGACCTTGTTGTAAAGGTGGACACTGCTGATGTAAAGGCAATCGTTTCACCAGGTCAGGTAACACTCACCCTTACAGGCAAACTTATTGACGGTGATATTCCCTTCCAGGCATCGGATACCATAACAGTAAAATAAAACAAAATCATCAAGCAACACATATCAGTCTATATAGCCCGGGCGGAATCGGGCGATCCGGCAGGTGTACGCTTTACCCTCCAGATAGATCGGTTCTGACCGGGTTTTATTATTGTGTGGAGCCAGCGGGTGCTGTATATACAGATTTGCTTTTCTTATTTGGAGGAATCAAAATATGAAGGCAAAAAAACTCATTATACGGTTCATCTTTGTTGTCGTTATTCTGTTGGTTACTTTTGTCTGTGGCTGTAACAGCGTCAGTCCGAAATTACAGGATGAATACATCAGGCCCGATTTAAGCCAGGGTATGCGTAACGTATTTGATAAATATCGTCAATCCATCCCTAAGATAATGGTCGAAGACAAAGTGCCCGGCCTATCGCTTGCATTGATTGATCGTGATGGACTCTTATGGGCAGCCGGATTTGGCTATACCAATCATAATCGAAAGACGCCTGTTACAACCGATACGATGTTTGCACTCTGTTCCATATCCAAAACGATTACTGCCGTAGCGGTGATGATTGCAGTTCAAGAAGGCCTGCTTGAACTGGACATTCCTATCATTGAATACTGGCCAGAGTTTACTGTCAATAGCCGATTCGAAGAGAATCCGGATCAAAAGATAACCCTGCGTCACCTGTTGAGTCACACGTCGGGCATTACACATGAAGCCCCTGTCGGTAATGCCAGAGAACCTTCTTATGGTTCATTCGAGGATCATGTTTTAAGCGTTTCAGATACATGGCTCAGGCACAAAGTCGGCGAAAGATTCAGCTATTCCGGCTTTGGATATGATCTGATAGCGTACATATTGCAAATGCGATCGGGCCAACCGTTTTCCGATTACGTGGAGGAGAAGGTTTTTATCCCCTTAAATATGTCCAACTGTTCAGTCGATCCTGAGTTCATCAGAAACCATCCTAACCGAGCTGTGGGCCACAAACGCTATGTCAAGCAAGTGCCACTGCCGATGGATGTGCCTTGGGTTGGGGCTGGCAGTGTGTATGCAAGCGCCGAGGGATTGGCCAAATTTGTGCAGTTTTTTCTCAACAAAGGTAAGGTGGATACCCTAATAGTACTTGATGACAGCCTCATTAGCAGCATGTATCCCCCATCCATATGTAGTAAGGATTATGGATTGGGAGTCCATGCTTATTATATAAACGGGAGATACTCATTAGGACATATGGGTGGAGGGGTGGGATTTGTGTCAGGTATGTTTTGGCTTCCTGAATATAAGATTGGCTGTGTGTTTTTATCTAATTCTGAAGAGCTTGCACAATCGATTGATCTCTTCTCTGATTTGATCAAAGAGAATCTCGTACAAAAAAACGAATCATTCGAAATCCCATCCGGAGAGTATCATGTCTGGCAACCTCCCGATCCCAATACTTCCACATCATTCAAACCAGCATGGAATCAGTATGTCGGCACTTATCAATATATCATGAGCGGCTGGAAATTTGACGCCGTTCTCAATATTGTGCTGGCCCTGGGATTGACGGCCAATAACCTTCATGTAAAGGTATTCGAGGAGAATGGATACCTATATGTAGACAGCATTGTGTTTTACGACGATGATGGTGGTCGGCTCGATGAGTATCTGCCGGGCTTGTTCTTCACCCCCAGCGGCAAGTGTCTTGACCTTCGTGGCCCAGATCTTACCTGGCAAAACTACAGGATTAAGAAAGTTGATAACGATACTAATAGGGATTTTGATATCAACTGACAGAGTGTTTTTCAAGCCTGAACTTTAATGATTCGTGGGATAGAGGTGATGAAGGTAACTGGTGACATGTACTCCCGTGTCGCTCCGCTCTAACCCCTTAAAGCTGACACTTTTAGGTTCTAAAATAACCCATTTATAATTATTGTCATGAACACGTCGAAATTTTCCTTCCAGGAATGGATTGACAGTCTGGGACAATTCGGGTAACGTATTATATTGTAAGGACATAGCATTAGGACAGGAAGGATCAGGGGTCCATTATGGCAAAGCCTACTTTATCGTCGTATCTTCGAGAACATCTGGACGATTTCGGAAAAAAGCAGCAGCCGGGTCCTTTCGTTACGATTTCGCGGCAATACGGCTGTGACGGGTACGAAATCGGGGATATGCTGCGAGATAAACTTAATGCCCGCGTCGAAAACGATCCGGATCAGCACTGGCGGGTCTATCAGAAGGAGATGCTTCGTCAACTTGCCGAAGATACCGGCCTGAGCGAAGAGATCCTTGAACGCGAGCAGATGGCCCGTCCCAGCCTGTTCAAAGACATTCTTCGTGGAATTCGTAAGAGCAATATCCCGGATGGCTTTGAAATCCGTAACAAGATCACACAAATGATTCGCACTATTGCTTATGAGGGATATGCGATTATTATCGGCCAGGGAGGCGCTGCGGCGACGTCGGATCTGGATAATGGCCTGAGCGTACGACTGGAGGCGTCGAAAGACTGGCGAATCGCCCGCGTCGGCTCGAGAGAGCAGCTAACGCGACAGGCGGCCCTTGCCCGAATTGAAGAAGTAGAGAAACAACGACGACACCTTCGTAAGATTTATGAGCAGACACACCCGCGTGAACCGGGATTTAACCTCTTAATTGACAATTCGGTTTTTACTCCGGAACAGGTTGTCGATTTGATCCTGTTTACGATGGAATTGCGCGGATTGGCCCTGAAAAAGTAGCACAAGTGCCCTTTTTGTGGTAAATAGAACATAATCTAGCGATAGGTTAGTGGTTTTGTGCTGTTTATTTGTGAGGATGGAACTTCAACCATGCCTTGGGTGGCATGGAGGCGGATTGAGACCGGAAGAGTACTAGTTTTCCGGTCGTTTTTTTGATTTTTACTGGATTTACCGGGACATTTAGCTATGATCATGACCTCCATGGGTTTTGAGGGGTGATCGAAAAGCTAAGTATAACAGTCAGGGTCTATAATCGCGAGACGATCAAGATGGAGCTGATAACACGGATCAAACAGGCGGAATCGCAGGCCAAAGAGATAGTAGAGCAGGCCAAAGTTGAGGCGGTCAAGATTGCCGAACAGGCGCGAGCCGAGCGCAATGAGGCCCTTGAAAAGGCCCAGGAAAAGCGGCGTAAAGCGATTCAAGCGGCGGTGACCGAAGCCGAGCAACACACGCAATCGGAAGTGGAACAGCTTGCCGCGCAGGGACGCGACCGTATCGAGCAGCTTCGCGGTCGGGCCGCTTCCCGGCAGGGTGTCTGCGTGGACAAGGTTGTGCAGCGGTTGCGAAGTCTTTGATCGGGATTCGAAGGAACGAACGATTCGGTTACGGAACAGGCCATGGCCATTGCTAAAATGACAAAGGTAATGATTGCCGCTCATCGCAGCCAAGCGGTGGAGTTATTGGAGGCTCTGCAGGCGGCGGGGATCGTAGAATTGCTCGATGCCGAGCGGGCTATGATCTCGAAAGAGTGGCCGGAATTGCAGATCGAAGGCCGTCGTCCGCGGGATCTGGAGGAGACCAATCACCGGCTGGAAAAGGCCGTGGCATTTCTGGGACAATATTCGCAGGACAAACGAAGCATTTTTGAGCCACTGCAACCTGTGAACCGGAGCGAGTATTCCAGGGCAATTTCCGGGGCTGAAGCGATTGATTTGCTGGAAGCCGCCGAGAAGACCCAGTCCGAGATGGAAAAGCTGTGCAACCAGTGTGAGAATGTTGGCGGCACACTGGAGATGCTCAAACCGTGGAAGTCTCTGCAGACACCAGTGGAAGAGATCCGCCAGTTGCAGCGGGCCAGTTGTCTTGTGGGTCTGGTTCCTTATCAGCATTATAAAGAGATCTGTGAAAAGCTATCCGAATTCGGAGCGGCGATCCAGGAAGTCGGCGCTACGGGCACAATGCATGCGTGCATCATTGTATGCCTTAAGGAAAATGCAGGCGAGGTACAGAAGATCCTGCGAAGCGGGGATTTTGAGAGCGTCAATTTTGAGGGGATGACCGGGACGGTTTCGGAACTGATCTCGGAGTACCAGTCGCGACTGGAGAACGCTCGGAGTGACTGGAGCAAGGCAGAAGGCCGGGCCAGAGAGATGGCCAAGCAACTTTTAACCTTACAGATCCTGTCAGACCATTACGGAAATCTTCTCCACCGGGAACAGACACGGATGACCTCGCCGGCGACTGAAAGCGTGATTCTGCTGGAAGGCTGGGTCAAAGAACACGATTTTTCGAAGCTGGAACAGATTGTCGGTCGATTCGATGCGGCGAACGTGGGACGAATTGAGGCTGGGCGGGGGGAGGTTCGTCCGGTAGAGATCGAGAATTCCGGCGTCGTGCGTCCGTTCGAGTCGATTACCCGGCTGTATGGGATGCCGCATCCGACGGATGCGGACCCGACGGTGTTTCTGGCGCCCTTTTTTGCGTTGTTTTTCGGTATTTGCCTGACCGATGCGGCCTACGGACTGGTGATGATCGGGATCATGTGGTGGCTCCTGAAAAAGATCAAAGGGGATGCCAAATTCATCAAGATGATGCTTTATTGCTCGATTGTGACGGTGGTTGCCGGAGCATTAACCGGCGGCTGGTGTGCCGATGCGATCCAGATTTTTGTGCCCTCTCTTTCTTCGTTCCGTGAGTCGATCATGTGGTTCGATCCGTTTGTCAAACCCATGCATTTCTTTGTGCTTTCACTGGTGTTGGGTTATCTGCAGATTATCTTTGGGATCGGAGTCGGATTCTGGAATAAATTCCGTTCCGGCAGGGTGCAGGAGGCAATCTGGGACCACGGAACCTGGTTTGTCTGGCTTAATTCGCTGGCTTTGTTTGGTTTGGGCAAGACTGGAGTGCTGCCGTCCTGGACGGCCACAGTAGCAGGACTCGTTGCGGTTGTGCCGGGTATCGGTATCCTGCTGTTCAGTGAGCGGGAAGGCGGCTGGGGCGCTCGGGTCGGCATGGGCTGTTATAATCTGTTCAGTACTGTGTTTTACGTGGGGGATGTACTCAGTTATATCCGTCTGATGGCGCTGGGGATGGTAACCGGCGGCTTCGGGATGGCGATTAACGTGATCAGCAAGCAGGTTGGAGAAATGCCGTATGTCGGCTGGCTGCTGGGTGGATTGATCTTTGTCGGGGGACACCTGTTTAATATCGCCAATTCCATGCTGAGCGCCTTTGTGCACAGCATGCGTTTGCAGTTTGTGGAGTTTTTCACCAAGTTCGTGATCGGCGGCGGCAAAGACTTTGAGCCGCTACGAAAGCAATACAACCACATACAAGTAGAAGAGTGATTGAAAATTCGAAGAAAAAGTCACCAATAGCGGGCTATAGCGAAAGAAAGGGAACGTAAGATGGAGTCGAGTCAAATCGCAATGGGAATCGCTTTGTTGGGTGCGGCATTAGCAGCGTTCATGGCGGGTATAGGATCGGCAGTGGGGATCGGGATCGCCGGTCGCAGTGCAACAGGCGTGTTGAGTGAAAAACCCGAACGGTACGGCCAATTGTTTTTGCAGGTAGTGCTGCCGGGCACGCAGGGATTTTATGGTTTTGTGATCGCGTTCCTGGCGATGGGCAAAATCTATTCCTTTACAACACTGGACATCTCCAACGCACTGGCGATTTTTGCTTCTTGCCTGCCGGTTGCTTTTGCCGGCATGCTCAGCGCCATTCATCAGGGAAAGACCTGCGCAGCGGGTATTTTGATGACGGCCAAACGCCCGGAGATGGCGGTCAAGGCAGGCGTGTTGTATGCGGCCATGGTGGAAGTATATGCGGTGTTGGGTTTTCTGATTTCGCTGTTGATTCAAATGAAGATCGAAGCTGCATAGCAAAGCGAATCGAATCAGAAACGTTCACCTGTCGTAACGGGAAAGTAATATGAATGCCGAACAGGTAGTAGACAAGATTCTCGCCGAAGCGAATGGACAAGCCGAAACGATTCGCTCCGAAGCCCATGGCAAGGCCGACGAGGGCGCCTCCCGTTTGCAAACGGAGCTGGATGCTTTTGAAAAAGAAACGCTGCGTCTGGCCAAAGAGGCGGCCGAGGACAAAAAAGCCCGTATGCTGGCCGCGGCCCGCATGGACAATCGCAAGCAATATCTGTTCGTTCAGGTGGAGTTGCTTGACGAGATATTCGAAAAAGCGATTGACCGAATCAATTCGCTGCCGGAAGAGGATTATCAGGCCTTGATGGCAGCTTTGATGGCTAACGCCGTAGAAACCGGGGATGAACAGATCCTTGTCGGTAAGAAAGAGATGCGGATCAATGATCGCGTGATCAAGACGGTCAATCGCCAGTTGGGTCCGGGATTCAAGGGTAATCTGCAACTGGCCTCAGAGCGTACCGACATTCGTGGAGGTTTCATCCTGCGGCGCGGCAATATCCGAATCAATGTCAGCACCGAAGTGCTGGTCGGGCAGATTCGTCAGGAATTGGAGACGGAACTGGCACAGATGTTGTTTGGCGATGAGCAGGGACAAGAGTAAACGATGGCCACGGTGCAACAGGCTGTAATCGATTTCCATCGGTATCCGCCCATCGGGACCGACGACTGGCGCTATGGATTTGCGACGGGCAAGATTCGTTGTCTGGAGACGACGATGCTTTCGCGGGCGACGCTGTTGGATCTGGCCAACGCTGAAAGCTTTTCGGCGGCGATGGATCTGTTGAGCAGCACGGAATATTCGGCCGGCGGTGCGGTGGAAAGCTTTGCCCAGATAGAGGAATTGTTACTGCAGCGGCGTCATGAGCTGCGTACGTTGTTTATTGCCCTGATGCAGGATCCGGAATTGGTCGAGTTATTACGGGCACGGCATGATTTTGCCAACATGCGTTTGGCGATTCGCCGGGTCGTGACGGACCGGCCGATCGGATTGGACTACAGCGATTTCGGATCGGTGCCTGCGGAGGAGTTTGAAGAGGCCTTTGAGCAGGAAAATTACAGTCGATTTCCGATGTATCTGCAGGAAGCCATCGAAGAAGCGGTGCTGGCATATTATGAGAATAAGGACATCCGGTCCGTTGATTATGCGATAGACCGCTGCGAAGCGAAATATCGTATTCGCACATCCGAGGAACTGGGCAGTGTATTTTTATTGAGTTTTTACCGTGTGCGGATTGATTTGACGAATATCCGCACGCTGCTTCGTCTTAAGGCGGCCGAACGGGATGAGCGGGACCTGTTCCTACCGGGCGGATTCGTGGAAATTGAGCGGCTGGTGCATGGGCTGGACCTGGGTTATGAGGGATTGGCGCCGTTATTTTTTGCGACGCCTTATTATGAGGTGGTGGAAGGAGGCGTAGCGTACTTTACAACCGAGCAGTCCTTCCTACGGCTGGAGCGGTTGTGTGAGGAATATCTGTTCGGTTTTCTGCGGACGACACGATCCATTACGGCCGGACCTCAACCGATCATTGCCTATCTGCTTCTGAAAGAAAATGAAATACGAATGGTTCGAATGTTGTTGTCGGCCAAGAACAACGGGATGGACGCGAAGCTGATCCTGGATCGGCTTGGCGAATAAGACCAAGGGATTCGGAGAGAGTTAATGCAGGGTAAAGTGGCTGTACTTGGTGGCGCTGATTTTACGATGGCCTTTTCCGCACTTGGGCTTGATACGTTTCCTGTGGAAGCTGTGCGTGAACAGGTTGATCAGGCCGCTCGTGAAATTGTAGACAGCCATTATTCGCTGGTTGTGGTCGCCGAAAATATCGCTCCGATGGCGCAAGAGGCGTTTGAGCCGATTCAGAGAAAGCCGTCGCCGTGTGTGGTGGTGGTTCCGTTTTTAAGCGAGTCGAGCGGGTATGCCGGCGAGACGTTGGGTAAAGCGCTCAAGCTGGCGACGGGAATTAATATTCTGGAAAGTTAGCGCAGATACGGGCTCTGTCTATGTGGATGCTGCGATGAAGACACAAAAGATCGCCGCTTGAAGTAGTGAAAAAAAGCGTAAAACAAAATATTGAGAAGGTCTTGAGAGATGAGTGAAACGAGTAACGGCAGGATCATCAAGGTGGCCGGGCCGGTGGTTGTGGCCGAGGGTATGACCGGCGCCCGCATGTACGATGTGGTCCGTGTGGGCAGCGAGAACCTCATCGGTGAGATCGTTGAACTACACGGCGACAAGGCCAGTATCCAGGTCTACGAAGACACTGTAGGGATCGGACCCGGAGAGCAGGTGGTTAATACCGGTGCGCCCCTTAGCGTGGAACTGGGGCCGGGACTGATCGAAAGTATTTATGACGGCATCCAGCGTCCCCTGGACCGACTGGTCGAGCAGCAGGGCGACTTCATCAAACGCGGCGCCGATATTCCCGGCCTGGATCGGGAAAAGAAGTGGCATTTCGTGCCCAAGATAGACAATGGGACGGATGTGGGACCGGGCGACATTCTCGGTGAAGTGCAGGAAACGACCCTGATGCTGCATAAGATCATGATTCCCCCGCGTGTCAGCGGTAAGCTGGACGGACTCGGCGAAGGTGATTATACCGTGGACGAGGTGATCGGGACGGTAACCGACGACGAAGGCAAACGGACGGAATTGAAGCTCATGCAGAAATGGCCGGTGCGAACCCCACGCCCCGTAACGCGTCGTCTGGCGCCGGATGAAGTATTGACGACAGGCCAACGAGTAGTGGATGCATTCTTCCCGATTGCCAAGGGGGGAACCGCTTGTGTGCCCGGTCCGTTTGGAACCGGTAAAACAGTCGTACAACATCAGCTTGCCAAGTGGGTTAATGCCGACGTGGTAGTATATGTCGGATGCGGGGAACGGGGTAATGAGATGACGGATGTACTGCGGGAGTTCCCGGAACTGGTGGACCCGCACAGCGGCGAGCCGTTGATGAAACGTGTAGTGCTTCTGGCCAATACGTCGGATATGCCGGTGGCGGCCCGTGAAGCGT
Source organism: Sedimentisphaerales bacterium (assembly GCA_016926155.1). Classification (GTDB taxonomy): domain Bacteria; phylum Planctomycetota; class Phycisphaerae; order Sedimentisphaerales; family Anaerohalosphaeraceae; genus JAFGGE01. The sequence continues at coordinate 16,594 of JAFGPC010000105.1, read as the reverse complement.
CGGTGTATACGGGTATCACGCTGGCCGAATATTTCCGTGACATGGGGTATTCGGTGGCGATGATGGCCGATAGTACCAGCCGATGGGCCGAGGCGATGCGCGAGATTTCGACACGACTGGAAGAAATGCCCGCCGAAGAAGGGTATCCGGCCTACCTAGGGGCACGGATTGCATCCTTCTATGAACGGGCCGGCAAGGTGATCTGCAAGGGCGGTCCGAACCGCGAGGGGGCACTGTCGATTATCGGTGCTGTCAGCCCACCCGGCGGCGATCTGTCCGATTCGGTAGTGCAGGCGACGCTGCATGTGGTGAAGGTGTTCTGGTCCCTGCAGGGTCGGCTGGCCCAGCAGCGTCACTTCCCGGCGATTGACTGGTTGACAAGTTATTCGTTCTATAAGCAGTATCTGTCCGGATGTTTTGAGGACAAGGAACGCGGCGAAGAGATGGCCGAGATGAGCCAGGAGGCCATGAACCTCCTGGAGCAGGAATCGCAGTTGATCGAGATCGTGCGTCTGGTCGGCGCCGAATCGATCTCGGCGAAAGACCGTATTACGCTGGAGACGTCCAAGAGCATCCGCGAGGACTTCCTGCACCAGAATGCTTTCCATAAAGTGGATACACACACGAGTATCGACAAGCAGTTTGAGATGCTCAAGGTGATCCTGCACTTCCATAACAAGGCTCTGGAGGCGATTGAGCAGGGTGTGGAGATCGGCGAGATCACAAAACTGGCCGTGCGAACCGATATCGCCCGAGCTAAATTTGTGGAAGAAAAGGACCTGCAGCAGGTCGTAGACATTCGCAAAACGATTGATGAGCAAGTGAAACAATGCAGTGCAGTCGCATAAGGTGACTGTCCAAATCGGGTAAAACCGAATGTGAATACGGGAGTGTAAGATGCTGAAAGAGTATCGCACAGTGACGGAGATTGCCGGGCCGCTGATGCTTGTAGAGGGTGTCGAAGGGGCCAAGTACGGGCAGATCGTCGATATTGAAATTGCCGACGGCTCCACGCGGCACGGACAAATCCTGCAGGTCGAGGCGGATAAAGTCCTCGTACAGGTTTTTGAAGGCACCGAAGGGATTGATGTGGACAACAGCACCGTACGGTTTCTGGGTAAGCCGATGGAACTGGGTGTGTCGCCGGAGATTCTGGGGCGGGTGTTCGACGGGACCGGTCGTCCCAAGGACGATGGGCCCGCCATCATCCCCCAAAAGCGGCTTAACATCAACGGCAATCCAATCAATCCGTATGCCCGCGATTATCCGAACGAGTTTATTCAGACGGGAATCAGCACGATTGACGGCTTAAACCCCCTGGTGCGCGGACAGAAGCTGCCGATCTTTTCCGGTTCGGGTCTTCCACACGACGACATCACCGCACAACTTGCTCGCCAGGCAACGGTGCTGGGCGAGGGCGAGGCGTTTGCCGTGGTGTTCGCGGCGATGGGCATCACCTTCGAAGCGGCCCAGTTCTTTATCAACGACCTGACCAATACCGGCGCGATTGAGCGAGCGGTGTTGTTTATCAATCTGGCCAATGATCCGGCGATTGAGCGAATCGCGACTCCCCGTGTGGCCCTGACTGCAGCCGAGTATCTGGCTTTTGAAGAAAACATGCACGTTCTGGTGATTCTCAACGATATGACCAACTATTGCGAAGCACTGCGTCAGATCAGCGCCGCTCGTAAGGAAGTGCCCGGTCGGCGAGGATATCCAGGATATCTGTATACCGACTTGGCGACGATTTATGAACGTGCGGGGCGTGTAAAGGGCCGCAAGGGATCAATCACGCAGGTGCCGGTGCTGACCATGCCGGAAGACGATAAGACCCACCCGGTGCCGGACCTGACCGGGTATATTACCGAGGGGCAGATCATCATGAGCCGGGCGCTGCACCGTAAAGCGGTAGCCCCACCGGTGGATGTGCTGCCGAGCCTGTCACGATTGAAGGACAAGGGAATCGGCTCGGGCAAGACACGGGAAGACCATGCGGACCTGTATAACCAATTGTATGCGGCCTATGCCCGCGGGAAAGAGGCGCAGGAACTGGCGACGATCCTGGGTGAAGCGGCCTTATCCGCCGAGGACCAGAAGTATATGAAGTACGCCAACGAATTTGAAGCCAAATATATCTCGCAGGGGTATTATGAAAACCGCAGCGTGTTCGATACGCTGGATCTGGGATGGAAGTTGCTGAGCATGTTTGAGGACAGTGAACTCAAGCGAGTCGATCCGAAGCTGATCGATAAGTACATGCCCCAGTTCCGACAAACCCAGACGGCCGAGTCCTGACAGAGTGTACTCCTTTACGAAACGATTGATCACGAGATGAGAGAATGCTCGAAAATATAAGCGCAACTCGAATGGAGCAGCTTCAGCTCCGTCGGCGGGTGGAACTGGCCAGCCGGGGTCATAAGTTGCTTAGCCAGAAACGCGATGAGATCAGCCGGCAGCTTGTCAAGATTGCCGGTGAGCTCAAGCCGTTACGGCAGCAGGTGGAAAAAGAACTGCTCGAAACCACGCGGCGGTTTATGATGGCCCGTGCGACGATGGAGCCGGAAGATATGGCCGCAGCGATCGATATGCCGACCAAACAATTTGCCCTGACTATTCAGTTTGCCAGTATCATGAGCGTGAAAGTGCCCGATTTGACAAAGGATATCTCCGGCGAAATTATGTGTTACGGTTTTTCAACAACCAGCGGCGAACTGGATGTGGCGCTGCGGGCGCTGGAAAGGGCCTTTGACAGTCTGATCGAACTGGCTGAAAAGGAAAAACAAGCGATGCTTCTGGCGACGGAATTACAGAGCACGCGTCGCCGTGTGAATGTTCTCGAACATGTGGTGATTCCGGATATTCAGGAAACCATCAAATATATCACCGACAAGATGAGCGAAGCGGAGAGAGACAACACTAGTCGGCTGATGAAGATTGCCGATATCATCCGGGGATGACGTCAGACGGTGGAGCGGTGAGCAGGTCGAAAGAGATCGACCGAAAATCGTTAAGGACACAACGATTTTTTTAAATCGTTTGTGAATGAGTATGGCCGAAGAGGTCCATGACAACAATACCGGCCCGCAAAAGTCCTTTATGACAGTCGGGCCGACACTACACTACAGCCATGCAAATGTGCATTGGTGCTGGGTGGTTTCGGTGTTGATGTATGCGGCAACATGTCTTTTCTGGACGTGGATACAAAACGGCCGCATCGAACTGAACTGGACCGGTCTATTTCAATTTCAAAGCAACTGGTTGCATCCTTATGTAACGCATCCACTGAGTATTTATCAGTATCCTTGGCAGATTCTGGTGTTAGCGTTTCTGATGGGGATTTTAGCAGTGGCGCCGGTCATCGTATCGCAGTTATTAAGCTTCAAATACAGTCTTCCATTTATTTTTTGTGCTGTATTTCTGGCCCGGCTGCCTTTGTTTGCAGTGGTTCTTGTGATTGGTTGCGTTGGAGCCGCGTGTCGGCCGCTGCGGTTTCGTTCACGGTTTATTGCGATTGCCCTGTGTATGGCGCCCCAGCTTTTATATTGGGCGGTTTTCGGGGGCGGCGAGTCGGACCCGATTCAATGGGGTTTTTCATATACGCCATGGATGGGGGCCTGGCTGATCGGGCTGGCGATCGCCGGTGTGGTGATCGGGATTGGCCATTTTACGCGCTATCGTCCCGGACTGGTATGGACTATTACGGGGATCACACTGGCCGGAGCGGTGGCGACGTTCATGACGAAAATCAGCTTTGCCGAACTGGATTACCAACTTTATATTGCCGGTAACAATCCCGAAGAAGTCCGGGAGTTTCACGACCATGACATGCGTCCCATCCTAAATCGAGCGATTGAAGATCCACAAAACAAGTCTTATTTCACATCCGCCTATTCACTCGAGCCGATCCTGTTGCGTGATGAACTGAAAAAGGAGATCCGAATTCAACTTGGATATGACCGCTGGCCGAACTGGTTCGATGTGCCACAGGAACTGCGTTATCAGGAAAAACGACAACATCTGCTGGACCAATACGCGTATTTCATCGAGAAATGGCCCAACAGCAAGCGTCTTCCGATCGCGTTGTATTTTCAGGCATTGTTGAATGAATACAGCCCGGATATTCGGCTGTTCGGACAACGTGAAGTGCTGCGTTTTTACAACGACTATCCGCACCATGAAAATCTACCGATCTGGCATCGGATCGTGGACCAGGCGCCACAAAGTCCGGAATCAACCGAGGCAAGGTATCGGATTGCCGTTCACCAGGCGGGTCGGGGCCGTTTTTCCGAGGCGATGGAATTTTGTGATGTCAACGAAAAGGAAATTCAACGACATCTTTTCGAGATGACCAAGAACGATTCTTCCCAGGAACGGTTTTGGAAAGTGTTTACCGAGCCACCGACGACGGTGATGACGGTCGGCAAGCTGAGAAGGCTCTTGTTAAAGGTCCGTCATCTCAGGTCGTTGATCCGGCAGCAGGAGCAGATGACCTCGGATGACTCCAAACGGCGATTGTCACAGTTTATCATTCTGAATCCATACCGGCCGGACTATGCGGATCGACTGGAAGAATTGCTGACGGCAACCGGACCGAACGATCCATTGCGGGACAATCTTTTGCTGGCCAAGTATTCATTGATCACCGACTTACAGCTTCGGTCGGACAAGCTGCGGGAGCTGATCGAACAGTTTCCTCGCAGCGATGCAGCGGTCCAAGGATTATATGATCTGGGGCTGCTGGAGATAAACCGGTGGAAGGATCCGGAGGCGGCCGAGGAGGTTAAACAACGTCATTTGGCCCAGGCTCGGGAACTATTATCCCAGTTTCTGGAAATCTATCCGGACAGTATGTATGCGATTCCGGCCAAAGAGATCCTGAGCGGTTTGCCGAATCCGTAAGGGAATAAGAGAGTCTTTACGAATAACCGGAAAATCTCCTATCGTTGGTATTTTCATTTCCTGTTCATGAAACAAATCGCTGTTATATTGAAATCGGGAAAGTTGATTAATGTTTGAGCAGGATACAAACAGGACAACAAGCGAAGAACCATCGATGCGGTCGATGTTTCAGCAGGTGGGATTATGGGGGCGACCGATGGCCCTGTTTGTCGGGGGCTTTTCGGTGTTGAATCTTGTGGGCCAATGGCGGTATCCAGGTTTTGATGCGAATCTTTGGTGGATCGATTTGCGATTTGTACCGCCGGAAACGGGGCGTTTTTTTTTGTTTTTGGCATCGTCGTTTCTCCTGGTGTTTTCGATCCGGCCCAAGTTGCGTTTGTGGCGCAAGTGGATTACCTTCGGATTTGTACTATTGCTTTATCTGGTGTGTATATGGAATGTGGTAGTCTTCTACGTACTCCTGGCTCAAGGAAAGATTCGGGCGGGCGTGCCGGTTCCGTTTTCGCTGCTGGTAAGCATGGGGTTTGAGGTGATCGGGATTGCAATTGTGGCCGGCCGGGGCGAGGTAAGTCGGGCGAAGGAACGTAGGATTTTTCTATTCGTGCCCACATTGTGTATTGTGTTGTTTCCCTTAGCACAGATGTTCTTTTTCGGAATGACCGATTACCGGCGACCTGCGGATGTGGTCGTTGTTTTCGGGGCCAGGGTCTATTCTGATGGGCGATTGTCGCTTGCCCTTTCGGATCGGGTACGGACCGGCTGTGAATTGTATAAAGAGGGTCTGGCCAAATATCTGGTTTTGTCGGGCGGGCCGGGGGATGGTGCTGTACATGAAACCGAAGCCATGCGACGATTTGCGATAGAGCAGGGCGTTCCACAAGAGGCGATTCTTCTAGATGCTGGGGGTGTGAACACTAAGGCGACGGTGGATAATACGGTGGAGATGGTTGCCGGTATAGGAAAGCAGCGCGTACTGGTTGTGAGTCATTTTTATCATCTACCGCGGATTAAAATGACGTATCAACGGGCAGGGCTGGATGTTTATACGGTACCTGCCGAGCAGACGCGGATTTTGGCCGGAATGCCTCGCTATCTTCTGCGGGAAATTGTCGCGATCTGGGTATACTACCTGCGATCTCTGGTGCCATAAACGAGAGGGAGGTTCATTCCCACAAAAAAAGCCGACTAACAAATACGTGAGGTGCCGGTCGGTCTGCTCCACAAGGTGAGGGGGCTTATTCGAACCTTTTTGGTACGGTGTCGGCTTGGATTTTGTTCGAGTGGGATTAAAAGGGTATAATACCAGACAATCCCGGCTCTTACAGAACCAAAGATATTCCCGGATTTGTGATAGGTGAGGTTGGGGATTTGAACTGTTGTAACGGATCGGGTATACTACTCCTTCCGTAAATAAAGCCTGTCATCAGGAGGCATTGTTTGGAAATCCGCTTGATTACATCGCGTTTAGACTCAGCTGTAACTGCAGGAATCTGTGTACTGGTTTTGCTGACGCCAATGATCATACCTGTGCTGGTCACAGGGCTGCGAGCGCTATACTGTCCCTGGATAGTTCAGGGAATAGGTGTTTGGAAACGGCCTCTGTTTTTATTGTTGTTCTTGATCATTATGGGGGCTCTATTCATTTCCTGGGGCACCCGCTTTCTGCCGCGGTCATGGTTACAAGAAAGCCCCGGAACGGAATGGGTAAAAAAGAAGATACAATCTTCCCCTGTATCGGGAGGATCAAATGTGCCGGGCGATTCAGTGCATGGCAGCAGCGGCGCCTCGCCGCTATGGTCGTACTTAGATGCTTCAACGGATTCAAAGCAGAAAGCGGTGATTACGGCAGCGCCGACGGTTGCATATGATATGCTTCTGGTTTCACAAGTGAAGGGACAAGGGGGGCAACTGACGGCACTGCCGCTGGATGTTCCTGCAGGGCAGGTACCCGAGCCGAAATGGATCTGTCCGACGGATCTGCGTTTGTACGAATCGGCTCAGGTATGGAACGGCCTGGCGTTTTTCGTGGATGGCGCTGCGGGAGAGGCGAATCGAAAGTTGTATTGTGTGAATCTGTTTGAGCAGGGCCGGATCGAGTGGACACGGGGGATTCTGCCTTTTTCTACCGGGTTTGCAACTGCTGCCGCCGGAGAGGTGTTTGTGCAGGATGAACCCGGGATGCTGCGAAGTCTTAATAGAGCCGGCCATGAACAGTGGGCTTTGCCGCTGGGAGAATTGAGCGTTCCGGTAGGTGTAACCGGGACGATGGTGATCGCGGCGGTCAGGCAGCCGTCGTTTTTGGTTGTGTTGGATCGGTTGACAGGGCGAGTGCTGGGAACGAGATCCATTACAAAGGAAATACAGGGGGAATTATCCTGTGATGGGAATAAAATTTACATCGGGACCAATGCCGGTGTGGTACAGTATGATCTAGCGGGGTTGGGGGCGGAGCCATGAAAAAGCTCGGCCAATGGGTGTATTCTTTTTTGGAGGCGGGACGTACAGAAGAACCTGAGCAACTGTGCGGCCAGTTTGGTGAGAAAGGTGCTGCACTTAGCAAACTGGCGAAAGCCGACCTGCCAGTACCACCCGGTTTTCTTATTACCTCTGAAGCGCGTCGAGCGTTTTTGGAGCAAGGGGGTAAATGGCCAGCGGAGTTGAGCAAGCAAATCCAAAAGTATCTGCGCCGTTTGGAGAAAGAAACAGGGGGGAAATATGGAAAAGGCCATCATCCTCTCTTGTTGTCTGTCAGTAGTAGTATGACTGAGGAGGAGTGTACGTTATCTCATTGTGGACTTGGTCCGGATCTGGCGGATCTTATGGAGGATGAAACGGACTTCTGTCATGCGACCTTGCAATTTATTCGCGCCTTTGCCGGATTGGTTAAGGGATTGACGGATACGGATTTTGTTGAAGCGGGATTGGACAAATATCCGCCGGAAAGAGTAGGTCGGAAATTGGTGGATAAATACCTTGCCTTCTATAAGAAACGGACCGGTCATAAATTTCCCACTCGGCCGTTTGACCAGTTAAAGCAGTGTATCATCGCCATGTTCCAATCTTCGGATTTGGAATCATCCGGCGGTGCAGTGGTCTATGTGCAGCAGGAGCTTTCACCGAAAGTCTCGGGGAAGATCTTTACGCAGGATCCGAAGGATGCTTTTGCCGAACAGATGCGAATTGAGTGTACGTTTGGATATGAGCCCTGCCATGGGATGTCGTATCTGTTTCTGGTGGATCGGGAACGATTGTCAGTCTCAGTTCAAATTCCTTCATCAAAAGGGAATACCGAAGGTGATGAATCTTGTAAGCCAGGATTGACGGAGGAACAAGTTCGGGAACTGGCACAACTGGCTTTGAAGACGGAAATGCTTTTCGGGCATCCAGTTGAGATTGAATTCGGGTATGTAGACGACCGGTTCGTCTTTTTTCAGGAGCATAAGATAGACGGCCTGGAAGGCGCTTACGAGATGGAAACGATCCGATTTGAAGAGATAGAGCGGATCGATACACTGGTAACAGAGGAGGAACGGACCTGGGTACTGTCCGGCCTAGATGAAGACCTGCGTTATCCAACGCCGCTGACATGGGACCTTGTGTGCGGATTTATGAGTGGGAATGGCGGATTAAGACGGATGATTCGGATGCTGGGGTACCGGCCATCCCGGCGACGTTGCGAGAAAAGCTTCCTGGAGTTGATGGGAGGGCGGATTTATGCCGAACCGGATCGGCTGGCAGGTTTGTTTGGAGAGTGTTTTCCGTACGTGTATGACCTCGATAAAGTGATTCAAGATCGAAGTGTAATGGATCGAGCCCCGGATCGGTTGGATCGGGAGCGAATCGGATGGCTTTTTTTATCTCATTTGCCGGGTGTTCTATTAACGCGACGGCGTATATCACGCACGATGAAGCGATTTCGGAAGGTGGCAAAACAACGATTTGATCATGAAGTGTTGCCGGTCTTTTTGGCGTGGGTATATAAGAAACGCGAGCAGGATTTGTCCGGATTCAGCGAAGAGCAGTTACTATTGGAACTGGATGGCCGCTGCCGGACGGTGCTGGAAGAATTTGGACCGGAGGTGCTTTTGCCGGGATTTGTAGGACAGGCTGTGTTTGCTTCCCTGCAGAAGATTCTGGTTCAATTGATGGGGTCGCAGCATGGCCGGGATTATGCCGTGATGTTGACCAGTGGGCTGGACGGTGACATCGGGTATGCTCAGGAACAGAAACTTCATACGGTTGCTCGCGGACAAGCAAGTCTGAACAGTTTTCTGGAAGAATATGGCCATCGGGTGCAGGGAGAATTGGAATTGTCCACACCCCGTTGGCGCGAAGATCCCTCCTCTTTGATGGGCAGGATTGCTCAAATACAAAATAACTCCCATTCTTCATTAGACATTTATCGGGAGCTTCGACATCAGCGTCAACAGGCACAGGAGGATTTGTTCAGTCACCTGCAGTGTTGGGGTGGAACAATGTTTCAGGAATCGATTGAGCGGGATCTGGCCGTAGCCCAGACTTTGTTACCCTGTCAGAAAGTAGGCAGGCATTACTGGATGATGGGATATGAACTGATTCGAATTGTTCTGCAAGAGCTGGCTTTGCGATGGGAATTGGGAGAAGGCATATACTATCTGACACGGGAAGAGATGAATGGACTTATCGAACAGCGTGAGGAACGAGTCGAGCAGATCCGTCAGCGACGTATTCGTCGTGCCGCCCTTCGGCGTCTGGAGTTGCCCGATGTGATTGATACAAAGAGATGGAATGAGTTGGAACCGATTGCCGGCGGAACGAATGATAATAGGAATGGATAAGCATGTTTGAAGGCGTGGAACAATGGTGTGTTTGGCTTCTCGATCCAGTGTTGGGCTGGTTGTTACCATTGCCTTCCGATATTCGTTTTATTGTACTTTCCGTTTTCCTCTCTATGCTTCTGGTGCTCATGCGGCGTTTAACGACGAATCAAGACTTACTGCGTCGTGTGGCTCGGGACCGACGTCGCCTTCTTGCACTAACGAAACTGGCTCGTTCTCAGGGCAATCGGGCTGATGTACTGCGTTATCGAAAGACCCGGTCGATGATCGCTATACGGATCTTGAAGGTTGAGCTTGTGCCGCTGTTGGTTCTTGTTATACCCGTAACCACGGTTGCGATCTGGTGTCAAGCCCGGCTGAATTATTCTCCTTTGCTGGTCGATCAGCCGATTCGTGTGCATGTCTATGCGCCGGTATCGACGATCGGCGATGCGATTCATATCGTACCGCAGGATGGTTTGACGGTAGAAGGGGCTATCCGGCGGATTGATCCGAATCCATCTGAGGATGAAACAGTCCATATAGGGACGGCAGACTGGACCATTCGAGTACATCGCGCGGGTGAATACGGTCTTCTGTTTCGACATAGACAGGTTTCCATTGGGCATGAAATTTCCGTCGGGACAAATCATTATCTTCGACCGTTCGTTCATGGGCAGGAAGAAGGTTGGTCAACGTATGTAGAATTGAAGCCGATAAAGCTGTTTGGTGTGATTGGGGGGATTGACCGGCTGGGTATTCCATCGTGGCTTGTGGGATGTCTGATTCTGATTGTACCACTGTATTGTGCCCTGAAGCGGTTGTTGCGCGTTTATTAAAAAAGCCGACAATCCCGGATCGATTGTGGAGTATGTAATCTTGCGCATTGCCGTGAAGAGGACAAGATACCAGGCCTTTCTGTTATTGTTTTACCGCCGAGGATCCAAACCTTTCCAACTATGTTTCCAGTGGTCTTTACCGGTGCTTTCTACAAAGATCGTATCGTTCTGCCGCCATGACTTCAATGGAAGATTATTTTCATCTCGTAAATACCGGTCAGGCATAAAACCTTTGTTGACTAAAGTTTCGAGAGTATCGGGGAGAGTATCAAAGGCCAATCGATATGCATAGACGGCTCGACCGATTCCCAGACGGATGAAATGAGCTTCGTGGTGTGTTTTTTCGATCCGTTCGGCTTCAGGCGGAAGTTTTAATAAGCGCAGGATTTCGACACCAAGCGGCCCGACTTTTTGAGCGTCGTCCACTGCGCGAAAGGCGATGGTGTGGTTGCCTTGTTTCATTTCATGGATTCCCAGTACCAGGTCGGCCTCGGCCTCGTCCGGAGTACGGAAATCCGCCGTAAGAACTTTTTTGCCATCGATCTCCACATCGTACATTCCATACGCGGGACCATTAGCGGCGGTTAGACGAATGGCATATCGTCCCTCCTGAGATAGTTCAAACGGTAAAGTGAGTGCTGCACGCGGTCCATCATTGGGCCAGAGCAGGATAGGTCGAGCCCCGAAAAATCCCTGGGTCTGCACTTGTAGCTTGGCCGGGCCTGTTGTTTTTGCATGGCGATATGTTTTGACGAGATGGTATTGCCGCCAGGGAACGCAGCGCTGGTGCCAGGACGGCAATGGAGAAAACATGGTTTCCGGTGTTCCGGTTTGATACCAAAATGCCACGCTGCTGAGAAAATCGGAGCGCTCGAGATAGAAACCGTTTTCCGCCTGGTTACAGTTTCCTCGATGTTCGATTTCAACTTTGAGCGACCGAGTAAAGTGCACCGGATCAAGTAGATGCCAACGATAACATACACCGCTATCACCGGCGGTGTAGCCCTGCCAGTAAGGCTGGCCGAACCATGCGCTGGTTCGGGTTCGAAATCCCCAGGCATCGTTAAAATAGTCTTCGCTGCCGGTTCCCTGCAAACTGGGGATTGTCTCCCCGTCGATATAAAAGAAGTCGTCGCCCTCTCCGAACCAGCCGTTCTGACCCAGCGTTATGGACATTACGGTACCTACGAAGAAGCCGCTACCTTTGAGGTCGGCGATCAAATAATCGCATCCTTCGACGGCCGGGTATTCCTGACGATAACGGGCGTAGAAGTAAGGGGTGTCGAGCGGAAGGTCTTCCAGTTGCAGCCAATCGACTTGCCAATACAAGCCGGTCGAGCGGTCCGGATTGTCATTAGTAACCACGATTCGGGCATTTTTACGGAAAGGCATCCGCCAGTAACAGGTTAATGATCCGGTAGGCGAAACCTGGACAGGAATACTGTTTACAACGGCTGGTTTTCCGTGCCCCACAGCGAAAAAATCGCCCACAGGGGCTTCAACGCCAGGCTCCTTGTTGTCATCATAATAAATACGCAGGCTCAGAGAATTCAATTCCGATACCCAGCCGGAATGACTCGTAAACCAGATGTGATTGATTACTCCCGGACCTTCAAGCATGGGCATATTGACCGATTCGCCGGGCATAAGCCAGTTCATGTCGAGGTTTTCACTGTGCCAGTCCGGCTGCTGATTGCTTGAGATACGACGATTTCGCCCCTTGGGTGAAAAACCGAACGGACCGAGTATGTCGGTAATCGTTGGAGAAGCGAGTTGTTGAGCATTCTCTGTTTCATAATTAATCCATACGGCATCGTTCATATATGCACAGGCGTATTGATAGGTCATATAGCCGTAGTGTCCCTCGTTGTTGGAATTACGGAACAGGAACAAACCTCCACCGGGTTGGTTCGGATCGTCTTGATATCCGACAATCAAGACACTGTGCCCGTCGATGACTCCTTCCGGCGGGGGCATGATAAGAATATTATGATTGTATTTCACTGGTTTTTTGGGCCAGCGAAATCCACCACAGACCGGCCACTTTTGATATAACACCCGCTTGATGGTGCTTAATTGTTCTTCCGTCAATCCGGTGTTCGGATTCCATGGCTTGATCCATTGCAATCGAAATCCTGCTTTAAGTAGTTCCAGTGCGTGTTCTCTGGCCTCCTGGCTTGGAGTTCGTTTTGGATCAAACGTATTCTGATAGGGCATATCCTGCTCGGGGCAGACTCCGTAAGTCGTAAATCCATTCCAGAGATCTGAGAAAAAACTGCCGTCCTCCATTTTCTGCAGTGTTTGGTTCGAAGCCCAATTGAGGAACTCGACGCTTAACGGTGTTCCCTGGCCTGTCTTATGGGCCAGTGCATATTCCAGGGCGCCGGCAACGGTAAACACAGAGCAAGTCCCCCGGCCACCCTGCAAACGTGGTTTGAGTTCCCATGTCTCGAGGGTCTGACGAAGGTTAATATTGAATGCAGTCGAACCATTTTGTTGCGAAATATCGAATGGTGCGGCGGAAAAGGCACATTGGCCTAAAATCATGCAGATTGGCAATACCAGGCCAGTCAGCTTTCGATACGAAATTAGAGACAAACATTTTTCTCTCATAAAAAAGCCTCCTGTTTTATTGATATGCAACCGTGTCCATTCCGATAGTTACATTTTCTATGTATCGTAGCCGTAAAAAAAAACCATAATGGAAACCAATCCGGAAAGACTTGACCATATTAGCATTATAAAGACGAATTTTCAACCTCCTACCGATGAATGGTAATATAAACAGGTTTTAGGGGGACTTGTAAAGCAGGGGGATATAAGTTTGAGATTTCAGACAAGTTTTGTGTTTTCGCGTTTTGGATTGACTTAAAAGGGGGATTGGGTAAAATAGGGAGTATCGGAGGTGCCAGGTAATATGGGTGTAGAGATTTCCAGGGATCCAGTCGAGGTATTGATTGTTACGCGAGGCGGCAGCGCTTTGCAAGGGCAATTGCCTGCGCTGGTTGAATCGTTGGGATTACGGTGGCGGTTTTGTCAAACTGTCTATGAAGCGGCAGCCGAGGTCATCGAATGTGACCGGAATGTGGGCTTGGTTATTGCCGGGGTACTGGCGGAACTGGGGCGAGAAAAGTATCGTTTTTTTGCCCTTGCAGCGGCCCGTCGAGATGTCAGGTGCTGTATTCTGGCAGGGAGTTCTACGGATGCGGAGGGCCTGGCGGCTGTTGTACGGTGGGGAGCGACGATTTCAGCGTCTGTTACCGAGTTAGCCAAAGAGATCCGCCGGGGGACCGAGGAACTACAGCGCCGGGTGCGTGCGAATCAGCTTCGATACCGGGAAAATCCTGAAGGAGAAATGAACGTGCTTTCGGAGGCCGAGCTGGAGGCTTTATTAGGGGAACATCGCGATGAAAAGTCGGAATATAGCATTGTTCGATAACCATTCCAGGGATGTGCTGGTCGTGGGTGATCCGTCGGGTTTGCAGGATTTACCTTTGTCGGGCGGTAGTATTCGACAATGTGATGGGATGCTGGGGGCGATTCAACTGGCCGCCCAACAGCGGTTCGGCACGATTGTGGTAGTAATGGGCGATCTGGACGCCCATTTGGAATCTTCATTAACAACTCTGCGGCGGATCAGCAACGGCTCACGGATTGTCCTGCTGGCTCAGATGTCCGAGGAGATTCGGGCAAGGGAGCTGGTGCGTTCGTCGAGTCACCCGAACAATGTAGCCGACGATTATTTCATTCCTCCGGTTGGATTGGATACGGTTCTGGGCGCAACTTCTGTTAAGCCAAAGGTTTCCGAATCCGGTCCTGTAATGATTAATGCCGAGCAAATCCGTCAATTGGAGCGACTTGCAACCGAGGATGACCTGACGCGACTCAAGAACCGTAGGTATCTTCGCGAGTTTTTGCGTCAGATTGTCGCCCTAGCAAAGGCTGAGCAGTTAAAAGTAACGTTGCTTCTGTTTGATATCGACGATTTCAAACATTATAACGATGCATATGGACACACCGTGGGCGATGAGGTACTGCGGCAAGTGGCGGTGATGATGTCGCACTGCTGCCGGGAGCATGACGTGGTGGCGCGGATCGGGGGAGATGAGTTTGCAGTAGTGTTCTGGGATCGGCCGGAGGGTCATGTATCGGACTCGGACAGAGCGGAACGAGAACGGCGTTCGGCAGGGGAACACCCGCGACAGGCTTTGTTTATGGCCCGACGATTCCGGGAACAGATCAGCCGCTCCAATTTGTCCGTTCTGGGACCGGAGGGCAAAGGTTCATTGACCATCAGTGGGGGTCTTGCATCATTTCCAGCCGATGCTTCGGATGATGAAAACCTGTTTCAACAGGCCGACAAAGCCCTTTTGGAGGCCAAACGAAACGGTAAGGACCGGATTGCGTTGGTTGGGGTCGATTGATATAGCGCATAAAAAACTGCGTTCGATCAGTGTTTCTCCCTCCTGTTAAACGAAATTTCCAATTTCATCACCTCGCCGTCGAACGCAGTTCAATATTGGGACGGTCCTTATATCCCCTCCGCAACCGTCCTATCTTATCAGCACTTTCCCACTGCTGTACCCCTTTTGTAAAAGACCTCGGCGTTTCTTGCTACCCTTTCTTCGCTTCATCGCCCATCTCTGTAAAATATACACTAATATTGTTATGGGACCACATAAGAATATAACTATTTTTCAAAAGGGAAAGCACCGATGGACAGTTGCGGATATGGATTTCATTGAAATCCTGGGATTTTCGACAGGAAGAATCCTTTGATTTATTGCTCTATTCCCTTTTGCCTATGAGTTCGTAAAACCACTGAAAGTACTTGTAAAAAAGTACTTACAGCCGAAAGAAGAACATCCTTATGCCATCAGTCCCGGTTCCATCTGACGAAGGCGATTGATGCGTTCTTCGATGGGCGGGTGGGTCGAGAATAGTTTCATAAAGTGGCTGCCGGTCAGAGGGGCGACGATAAACATATTACTCTGTGAATCGGGGACGGGCAGGGGGATCTGCCGGTTGGCGGCGTCCAGCTTTCGCAGGGCATTGGCCAGTCCCATGCCGGTGCCGGTGATTTCTGCGCCTTCGCGGTCGGCTTCGTATTCGCGGGATCGGCTGATTGCCATTTGAATGATGGAGGCGGCAATCGGGGCCAGGATGATGATCAGAATGGCCACAAGAGGATTCGAGCGACGGTTCCTTCCAAACATAAGGATATAGCTGATCCAAGTGATTGTTCCGGCAAAGACCGCGGCAATCGTGCTGATCAGGATATCACGGTGTTTGACATGGGACAGTTCGTGGGCAATAACACCGGCCAGTTCGTCACGGCTCAGCATTTGACGCAAACCAGCTGTAACACAAACCGCACTATGGTGTGGACTCCGGCCTGTGGCGAAGGCATTGGGGGCCTGGGCGGGTGAGATGCAGACGCGAGGCATGGGCAGATTAGCCCGGCCGGCAAGCTGGGCGACGGTATCGTAGAGAACAGGGTCATCCTGACGCTGGATTTCCCGACCGCGGACCGTCATCAGGGCGATTTTATCGCTGAAAAAGAAGGCGATTACGTTCATGAATCCGCCGAAGATCAAAGCCGGCAGCATCGCCTGCGGACCGCCAATCAAATAGCCTATACCGAGGCATAAACCCATCAGCCCGGACATCAGCAGCGTTGTCTTCAAATTGTTCCAAAAACCCCACATATTCACTTTCTCCAATCAGATTCTATCTTTTAAAGACACGTCAATATACGCAGTATTTCACAGAAATGTTCATTGTAACAGATTACCGCAGCGGCGAAAGAGCATACCTAAACTACTAAAAAGTGGGTACAGAAAAAAGGTTGTTTTTTTATGGCCGGAGCCAGTTTTCGGCGAGGATGGCCAGGTCGAACAGGTTTACCCGGTTATTGCGATCCAGATCGGTATCGAGCAGGATCTGCCATTGCAGCCAGTCGTCGGCAAGCAGGGATAAATCCCCGATCCCCACGGTATCGTCATGGTCCAGGTCCGCTATATTGCCCATCGGGTCGGGGGACATGCCGGCCTGGGGCGT
>JAFGPC010000104.1 GCA_016926155.1 Sedimentisphaerales bacterium | reverse complement strand
GCCTTTACCCAGAAATCCTTTGTTTTTTCATGATCATCAACAATCCGCGACAGAACATTATCGCTTTCTCCCACATAAACACAATCACGATTGATAACATTGGGGCTTGGACCCACGAGCAAATAGGTTCCAGTGCGACGAACATCGTTACGTTCGGCGAGTTTAGCAAGTTGCGCCCGAGGCGCTACGATTACCTTGCCAGTCCAGTTCATGATTTCTGCTGTCAATAGCCCATTCGGTTGTCCATCAACCAGAAATATTCTGATAGATTTACCCATTATATGTTCCTAACAAAAGCTCCTTTATATTTGCTCAATTCTATGAAAGCCTGGAGCAAAGAGACATCTTCATCTTGTCAAGCGGCATCTGGAGTTGAATAATAAGGTGATGGCAGTGTTGGGTACACTCTAAATACATGAATGAAAACTTCTTCTGCTTTGCCCTTGACTTCAGTTTCATCATAGGAGTTGACCGGCAAGCCGGTTTCATCGCTCCATAGAAAATCACGGATCGCAATCCGAACTGCATCACGAGTTGCCTCTTTATCCCGCCAGTGATCAATACGCAGTTTCTCCGCTTTCAAACGCTCCAGTAGAGAAACTGCTACATCCTTAATCCGTTTGATATCTTTCGCACTAAGATCTGGTTTCTTAAGGAGGTCGTATATTGCCAGGGATTCCTCATCGAGACCTTCCCGAATTGCGCGGTTCTTCTCTTCGTCAAGCTCCTTAACAAAACGGAATAGGTTCTCAAACGTTCTTTCAATAGTTACTCGATCTTTTTCACGATTATATTCTGCAACGATCTCCTCATAGTACTGTTGGAAATCCGTTCGTAATGGATTTTGCTCAAGAAGACGTTTCAGTCTTTGTTCAATGGCCTGTTTTAGATTCTGAACGATAGTTCGTTTTGCTGGGCTGCGTTCAAACTCTTTCCGAAGCAAGTCAAAGTCGATTTTACTGATGTCGTAAACTTCAGTTTCTTCCCCTATATGCTCTCCTCGTGTCTCAATCGCACCATCGACGACCTGGTGTAACTGGCGGATGATCTCTATAATGTCAGCCTCATCACGATCCTTCTGAAGGCTTTTGTAGATTATGTTAATCGCATTATATGCTTCTCGATACGTATTACGGTCTTCGATATTGATACATGCCTTGAATTTCTTAAAAACCTCTCGACACAGCAATTCAAATCGTTTACGGGTCTCGTCATTTTCATTGGCCGCTTCCTTGGCGGCACGAATGGCAGCGTTACGTTCAAAACCTGTTTTCCCAATAATCTCATCCAAAGAAGCATTGCGCTCGGCCAGAAATGTCCTGACAAATGAAATGGCCTCAATCAAGTCAGCCAAAAGTTCTTCATTTGGTTTGGCAGGATCCAATTCGCCGCCTGAATCACCATGACCTTTGTCTCCTTGTCCGGCAAATACTGCCAAGGCCATACGAAGATTTCTTAGGATACCACAATAATCAACGATCAAGCCGTTGTTTTTTCCTTCGTTAACACGATTGGCGCGTGCAATGGCCTGCATCAGAGTGTGGGCTTTTAATGGCTTGTCTAGATAGATCGTCGATAAACTTGGCACATCGAAGCCTGTTAGCCACATAGCACATACAATTGCAATTCGAAATGGATGTTCATCTTCCTTGAACGCATCATCCAGGGCCATCCGCTGCATATTATGAAATTGAGGTTTCTCTCGCATAAAAACCGGCAAATCCATGCCCTCTTTAATCAATTTGCGGTGGCCAGTGATGTCAAGATCCCATTTTCGAAACTTATCTACTTCACCTTGCTCCTCACTGACAACGACTGCTATTCGCGTTTGCCGCATCCATTCGATATGACGGAGGATATAAATGTCCTCCTGCTCGTCCATTGTGGTTTTCAATTCGGACTCTAATGTAGAAATTCTCTCATCCCAATAGTTCACAATCAGGTTGTACATACGTACGCAAGTGATCTTGTCAATGCACACCAACATGGCCTTACCAGACTCCCAGGCTCGGGAATAATGGATCACAAAGTCTCGTGCGATTTGGTCTAGCCGTTTATCCGCTGTGATGATGTGGTAATCACGCTTCAGCTCTCTCTCAAGGCGCTGCTCGACATCAATATCATCAGTCTCGAATTCTTCCAGCTTGGCGGCGATTTGTTCGTTCAGATCGCCAACTGCCACACCAAGCCTATCACCGCGAGCATCGTAATAGAGAGGCACGGTAGCATTGTCCTCGACCGCCCGTTGAAAATCATAGGTCGAGACATAATCACCAAAAACACGTCGTGTGATTTCATCGTCTTTGAATAATGGTGTGCCCGTAAAACCAATGTAACTGGCATTGGGCAGGGCGTTTCTCAAATTAAGAGCCAGGAGGCCATATTGTGTTCGGTGAGCCTCATCCGTGATGACAATGACATCGTCCCGTTTTGTATACCCTTCTTCCGGATTCACATTTTTATTGAACTTCTGGATCAGTGAGAAAACATGTGTCTTATGTTGTGCCAGTAAATTGCTAAGATCTTCTCCGCTGGTGGCTCGGCATGGATCGCGATCATTATCCACCACACCACAGCCCGCAAAGGTTTTGTAAATCTGTGTATCCAGGTCGTCCCGGTCGGTCAAAATCAGAAACGTAAAATTCCCTCCTAGCTTTCGATGGATTTTTCGTGTAAAAAAGACCATCGAGTAGCTCTTTCCCGCTCCTTGCGTATGCCAGAATACACCCAGCTTGCCCTGACGATCCTTACGGCCCTTTACCGCCTCGATAGCCCGGTTGACGCCTAGAAACTGATGGTTACGAGCAAGGATTTTTTTCGTCTCACTCGACGAATCGTCGAAGAGGATAAAGTTTTCTACCAAGTCCATAAAATTATACTTGTCGCAAACCCCCTTAAGAAGCGTCTCCATATCTACTGCGCCCGGCTGGTCCTCAGCCAACCGTTTCCATTCGTGAAAATGCCCATACCGGCTGGTCACAGAGCCGATCTTGGCGTCCACACCATTGGCCAGTACGATAAGGGCGTTGTGGTGAAACAGATGGGGAACCGTATCTTTGTAATCCTTGAAATTCTTCTCGTAGGCGGCGCGGATATCCCTGCAAACATTCTTTAGCTCCATGAAAAGCAGAGGCAGGCCGTTGACAAAGCCCACGATATCCGCCCGCCGCCGATACAAATCGCCCCGCACCCAAAATTCACGTACACAGAGAAAGTGATTATTCGTAGGTCCGGCGTAATCGAATATCCGCAATCGTTCGGAAATTCGTTCACCTTTGTCGTTACGGAAGACGACCTGCACACCTTCCTTCATGAGCTCATACTTTTCCCGGTTCGTTGCCAGAATGGTCTGGGATGTAGTAATCGATATAATCTGCCGAATGGCATCATTATAAGCATCCTCCGGTAATCCAGGATTCAAATCGATGAGTTTGGCTTTGAGATACCGCGTCAACACCACCTCACGATCCGATCCTCGGCCTAGTAAGCTATTTGGTCCAAAATCCTCCTTATAGGCATACACTGATTCCCAGCCAAGTTGTTTCTCCATGTACTCGGCTGTAGTTTGCTGCACAAGTGTATCTTCGTTATAATTTAACGGATTCATGATGTCGGCAAACCTAACTTGTCAAAGAACGCCCTATTTCGTTCCTTTGCCGCATTAACTAGGCGATCAAATGATATAATTTCTACATATGCATTAAAGCTTCTTTTATAGAAAAAGTAACCAAGCCCATCGCTAGTCCTGATCGCATCGTGCATCCTGCAACGTTCTTCAATACTCGAAGTGATGTCACAAATCACGTAACAATATCCGGGAATATCCTCTGATTTAGGTATTGGACGTCCTGAAGGTGTCAATACAGTTCCTCGCTTGATTCGGTCAAGGTAACCAAGTGTCTGCTCAATAGGATCTTTTTCTTCACCTTCGGCGGCGTCATTTCTCATGGGACGCTTGATTTCGATAACTACAATTGATGCTAAAGGCAACTTATTTCCCTCAGATACGAGGATAGGATTGTCAAATACATTGAGTGCCAGGATATCAGGCTCCTTTGTTTCTGTTGAATTACTGATCGGCATTGACGATAAAGTTTTATCTGAAGCCAAGTAATCATGAAATGCCAACCTTTCATCAAGCAACCACAGATTACAACTATCTGGCATAACTTCGTTCGAATCACATCGCATTGGCATAATTAGTTTATGAATCAGGTCCTCTCTAGCATAACGCCCATCTTTCCCTTTTCGAATTGCTTTTTCAAGAAGCTCCAAGATCACTCTTCTATGGGAGACGTAGTTTGCAAGATCGGATTTTTTAATATCTTCTGCTGTTTTGAGGTATTCCTGGAGGCGTTCCTGGTACTCCAGGAAGCCTTCATCCTCTTTTTGATTCATTATTTCATGTCCAGTAGTGAGTAGCTGTTCTTCAATTTCTGCTAGATATTTATGAAGTGTTAGCTCAAGATCTTTGTCTGAGATAGTGGGATCAATATACAATTTCTCTGTTGGGATCCTTGCAAGGATTGGTCGGTATCGAGGTGCTTTTCGTGATGCAAAGTTCTCCACTCGCTCTTTTGCCTTCAACTTGTTTTCTTCTAAATATGTAGAAAGGTGAGTAGACACTTTGGCGAGAATGGTATCCCTGATTTCACTAAAAGATATTTCCGTTTCAGCGAATAGTTCTCCTGCATTTTCCGTGATATCGAAGTCGGTGCGCTCAGATCGTACTGTTTTATCAAGAAATGGTGAGGTAACGTAACAGGTATACACAAACTCTCCTGATTCATCGTGGAGCTTTCCATAGAGCCCGGCAATTTTCCCTGTTATACTTTCTTCTTTAACAAGTCGGTTAGCAGCACAATATGCAATGAGGTGAGAGTTTGAGGAATTTGCTCGTAGTTTAATGTGTAAAAGCTCGAACTTATTGTCCTTAATTGTCGTTGAATCAGATTCTGCCGAAGAAACCATATGTTCTTCATAAATATCATCCAACGCAATCTGTTCATTTTCATCCATGACAGTTATCTTGGGAGTGCCTCCTTCCCGTACAAAATACCATAAACAATGTTCGAATAGGCTATTGGCAATAGCTCTTGCCGTTTTTCGGGAAGCCTTCCGATATTTTTCCCTAAATCCATCAAGATGAATGCATGTCGATAATCTATTTTCTTGGGCAAGCTTACTTTCTTCCTTGGTAACACCGGATTCTGCCGTAAAAAGGAATGTTCTTAATTTGAAAAATCCATCCTTATCTGTGAAAACGCTGCTTACCGAAACTCTCTGGAATGCTTTTATCCATAGGAGACGGCCAACACCTCGGCCTCCCATTGTTACCTTATATTCACTATCAAGAGTTCGAAATGATTCCATGTTGGGATCTGTAAAGCCAATCCCATTGTCGGTAATCTTAAATCCGATGATACCCTTACAAGGATCTGGCCCACGTTTTTTATCATCAGGTTCAAATTCTATATCTTGCTGCTTATCACGGATGATTTCTATCGCAATTTTCCCTTGATTGGTTGATAACTTTCTTTCTTCGATGGCGTGAATAGAATTGATAACTGCCTCAAAAACAGGTAATAAACCATGATTGTAAGTTAGCGATGTGTTGCGAAGTCGCCCATGTAAATTAGTTACCATACTCATGTTTCTATTTCTCCGTTCATCAGGCGCGGCAAAAATATATCACGGGCTTCAATAAGTCGTCGCACTTGTATCATCAAAATCCCAATTTGGTGGAAAATAGGGGCAACTGCTTCGTCAAATTGGTCAAGAAGGAATCGTGGGGCTAGCCCGATCATGTAGTCATCAAAACAACTGGGTTGAACACGCTGTCTACCCGAAGAACCAATCATACTCTTAATCGCAGTCTCGCGAAAATCATGGGTTCGAGAAAGGCAATAGGTAAAATATTGGCTCACGAACCGTCCACGGAGAACGATAAATTCTGTCGAGCCACATGCGATTTCATCGGGAGCAAGAAAATTGACAAAACCGGTTTTCCCATTTTCTAGACAAGGAGTAATTCGGGCCAAAAGTACATCTCCATTCCTATAGCGAACTGACGTAGGTTTAGTCCGGATTTCCGACTCTCTCAGATCAACCGTCATCCCTGAAGTTGACAGACCGGCCATAGGGAGATATCGAATGGCCGTACCCTTTGAGACGATCTCCTTAGGATTAACCTCAATGATATCAGGAATAGTTCGTCTCTCCCACCCCTCCGGAACACCAGCAGTGATTTTAACATGTTCGTGGCCGGGGAAACGGAGGTGGACAAACCATTCCTTATAGAGCAGCCTCGCCGCCTGCTCCAACAACTGAATCCGCCGTCGATTATTCTCGATCAGGCCGTCGTAGGCGGAGAGGATGGAGGCGATGCGATGTTGTTCGGTAGGGTCAGGGAATCGCAAATTAACAGGATAGACGAAGTTGCGATTCAGCGACGGCTGGGCAGCGCCAGAATTTAACTGGGCAAGGTTCAGTGTCGACAGGAGATATGCTACGAAGCGAGGATGATTGCCCTTGAAATCAGTAACATATAGACACGTATTGTGCGGCCAGAAGTCACACGGGACATAGGTGACCTTTCCGATTGAACCGCCACTACGACCAACTACTACCCCGGGTCCTGTCGCTCGTGGCTGGCTGTGGAATCCGTTCGGTCCAGCAGCGCCTACAACTGGAACATCTCCTGGTTTACGGTCTGCCTCGGTAAGGTCATGACCTCGCTGAAGAGCAACCAGATCTCCCATGGTCCCTGTCCGCCAGGTCATACACCCAACTCCTCGAAGTTCTTCTTGATAATCCAGGCTAGTTTTACCGCTTCGCTGTTGAGGTCTTCCAGTTCGATGTGGATTTCGCGTAGTGTTTCCTCGAAGTCGAAGTCTTCGTCCTCCTCTTCAGGGGCGACTCCAACATAACGGCCTGGCGTGAGGCTCCAATCGTTGGTTTCTATTTCCTTGGTGTCTACCAGCTTGACAAGTCCATCTACATCGCACAATTTGGCCTCGGGAAATCGTTCCGTGAGCCAGTGGGCCTGTCGCCAGAAATAGCGAACTTGCTTGAGTTGTTCAACAGCCATTTGTCGGGCCTCGTCCGCTACCTTACGGGCACGGGTGATGTCGCGATTATTCCAGGCATCACTCTCACGGGCATTGCAGTCGTTCTCGCAGGTCTCAATCAATCTGCAGATGAGCTTGTAGAGCAGGTCGGTTTGTTTGACGAGATCGCGGCTGGTTTCAGCTAACGCTGCAAGATGGTCCACCGCTTTTTTCAGTTCGCCATTGGTGGCCTTCTGCTTCTTCCATGCGGCCTGTTGTTCAGAAACCGCTTTCTGAAAGGCTTGGACATCCGCCATGAAGGCAGGGGTAGCTTCGCCTAGTTCCTTGAGCGCTTCAGCCTGCGGACCATCCGCAGCCAGCGTCTTGAGGAACGGATCGAGAGCTTCTCGCAGTGCGGCTAGTGAGACGTTGAAGGACGGCAACGGTTCGATCTTCTCTCCGTCGTCGTCTTGGGCGATGAAGCAGCTTTCACCTTCGTCGAGGCAGCAGTGGCAGTAGCTAGCCACGAGTTCGAGGTACTTCTCCATGTGCCCGCGATACAGCCAGACGATGGCGAGGATGTTCTGTTCCTGCTCCGGGCTGAAATCGTAAATCTTGCGTGTAACTTTGCGATAGATGTTTCGTGCGTCGATCATGAGCACCTTGTTGCGATGCTTTTTGGGTTTTGCACGATTGAGAAACCAAAGCTCACATGGTACTGTGCGCGTGTAGAAGAAATTCGACCGAATGGCGATCATAAGATCCACGTCACCGGTCTCAATGAGCTTTTGCCGCACTTTGGCCTCATCTCGTCCGGCACTGGACGCCTGGGAAGACATGACGAATCCGGCACGACCCTGATCATTCAGATAGCTATAGAAGTAACTGATCCAGATATAATTACCGTTGGAAACCTTATCCTTTTTATTGACACCCGGCAGGCCAAATGGCAAGCGGGGATCGTTTTTGACCTTGTCGGAGTCGATTTCGTCTACATTGAATGGGGGATTTGCCATCACGAAATCCGCTTTTCTGAGAAGTTCCTGAGGATCTTCATAGTAGGTGATGGCTTTTTGAATATCGCCTTCAAGGCCATGTACGGCCAGATTCATCTTGGCCAGGCGAATTGTTGTTGCATTTTTCTCGAGCCCGTAGAAAGTGAGTTTCTCGGTCGGGCTTTCATGCTGCCGCTCGACGAAGCGGGCACTTTGTACAAACATGCCCCCCGAACCACAGGCTGGATCCAGAACCGTGCCACTCTGAGGCTCCAGCACATTGGCAATTAGGGATACCAGGGAAACGGGCGTAAAAAATTCACCTCCATCATGGGCTTTCTGGTCAGCGAACTGAGTTAGAAAGTATTCGTAGATGCGTCCGAACACATCGCCGGAGACACGTTTAAGCTGGTCGGGATTGAGTGTGCGGAGAAGCTGGCCGAGGACATCATTGTCCAGTTCCTGATATTCGTTTTTTGGCAAAATTCCACGAAGATTTTCATAGTCCTCTTCGATGGACTCCATCGCTTCAATAATAGCCTTGGCTCGGTCTTCGCCATCAGGTAATTCTACAAGATGGTCAAATTGAGCTTTTGGTTGAAGGAAGATAGCGCTCTTTTGGGAGAAGTCTTCCTTGGTTAGTGCACGTTTCTTACCACCACGCTTGGGTAATTTGGCTTCTATAGCATCCTTTACTCCAAGGAACCGGCTATATGCATGACGTAGAAAAATTAGCCCCATCACTGGAAGAAAATACTCGTTACTGGCGTAGTTCGAGTTTGCTCGTAAGGTATCCGCTGCGTTCCAAAGCCGCTTTTCGATGGCTTCAATGTGTTCTAGTTGGACCATGCGTACTTTTCCGAAAAAACGTTAAGGAATGGACTGTTTTGAGTGGCGTTTAATCCGTTGGTTGTTTTTTCTTTTGACATGCCTTAATCCAAAAAAGTGATGGTCCTCATTGAATTTCCGGATGCTCCAACACTCTCATTATCCTCCCGCATAACTTCCCAAAGAGTTTTAATTTTCCTTGAACACTAGACTATACATGCTCTATTTTACTCGGATCAATTATTAGGAGCAATAGGAAATGGGGAAGTGATTTTCAAGATAATAAAGTTTCAATATACAGTGTTCTTAAGGCAATATTCGAGACTTATCAAGAAATATGTCTTTTGAAAATCCTAGTCGAATGTAGCGCGGCGTGTAACAATACGGTCCCAAACTTGATCACGGTTGGAAAGTGCTGGATTTGGCTGGATTTGTAACTCTTTGCCTTATTTGGTCTTATGTCATAAGTGGCTTGTTGTCAAGCACTTACGAAAATTGGAATAATTGTTTGGGACCAGGAGGCCGTGGGTTCAAATCCCTCCACCCCGAGTCCATAAGACTTTAATTTGTAAACACTTACAAGTCTTTTATATTATACCCTTGACATCCGGAATTCAAAATACTACACTTTTTTTGCGTTTTCGTATAGTATTTTTCTGGGGGGAGTGTATACTATCTGCCGCTTGAAATCTATTGGGGAAAATACCGAATCTAAAATAGTAAAAATACCTAAATTAGAGGTTTTTTCTCAAGCCTCCTCCACCTTTTTCCGATACCATCTTCACCTTTGAGGGTCTTCAAGACTGGTTGGGTTCCACGGCGAACCTGCTGTAACCTTTGTGCACCATATCCCCCCATGCCAAACACCCCACCAGTCTGTTTTATTGCTCATGTCAGTACCCCGTTCGTTGAACAGTTGTAACTGGAGAGTATAACGCAGGGTGAGCACCTCTTGCCAGTGGGAGCGGAGAGCTGACGCTGGAGAACTTATCAAATAGATGAGTAATATCTATAAGCTCTTCAAAGGAGTTTTGTGGCTCGACCTCGGACAGTGGCTGATTTAACAATCCTTTCCAGAACTAGGAAATCTCCTGAAGGACAGCTTGCTCTGGTATGACATAGTATTTCAATTGGTCGGTACGGGCTTATCATTCATACACTCTGTGTTACAATTCATCCATGACAAAGAGATTTCGGGACGGTATAATTGTTTGTTATGAATCCGTTGAAAACAGGAAACGTAAACCATAACAGGAGGGCTTGACATGGCTCACAGGGAACCCCAAACTTTCAATCGACGCGATTTTCTGGCCGCGACCGGCGCGACCGCCTTTGGCTTTACCGTCATGAGCACACAGACGGCAAAGACCTACGCCGCCAACAGCAAAATCAAGTTCGGACTGATCGGCTGCGGCGGCCGGGGTGTCTGGATTGCCAATCTGTTCGATCAGCACGGCGGCTATGAAGTATACGCCTGCGCCGACTACTTCCAGGATCGTATCGACGGCTGCGGGCAGAAATTCAACATCCCCAAAGAGCTTCGTTTTCCGAACCTGAGCGGCTACAAGAGCCTGCTCGCGTGTGGTGTGGAAGCGGTTGCCATCGAGAGCCCGCCGTATTTTCATCCACAACAGGCTGCCGACGCGGTTGCTGCGGGCAAACATACCTATGTCGCAAAGCCCGTCGCCGTGGATGTGCCCGGCTGCAAGACAATCCACGAAAGCGGCAAGAAGGCTGCGGAAAAGAAACAGGTCTTCCTGATCGACTTCCAGACCCGGGCCGATCCGTTTTATATGGAGGCCCTCAAACGCGTGCATGAAGGAGCGCTGGGCGAGTTCGCCTTTGGCGAATCGACCTATCATGCGGGAATCCCGTGGGGCGGGCATATGGAAGCTCTCAAGAACGATCCCAACAACCCCGAGACTAAGCTCCGCGCCTGGGGCATGAGCATTGAGCTGTCCGGCGATATCATTACCGAGCAGAATATCCATACCCTGGACGTGATGAACTGGATCATGCAAAAGCCCCCTCTGTATGCCACGGGCAGCGGGGCGCGGACGGT